>LOET01000062.1 GCA_001515985.1 Sphingomonadales bacterium BRH_c3
GCGTTGATCCGCTGGATCCACAGCGCGCGGAAATTGCGCTTCTTGATCTTGCGATCGCGATAGGCGTACTGGCCGGCCTTCTCCACCGCCTGGCGGGCGATGCGGATGGTATTCTTGCGGCGGCCGCGATAGCCCTTGGCCTGGTCGAGCAGCCGCTTGTGCTTCTGGCGCGTGGTCACGCCGCGTTTGATGCGAGGCATATCAGATTCTCCTTAAACCAGCGCGCTCAGTCGAGCCCATAGGGGGCCCATTTCTTCACCGTCTTGGTGTCGGCTTCCGACAATACGGTGGTGCCACGGTTGGTGCGGATATACTTCGCATTATGGCTGATCAGGCGGTGGCGCTTGCCCGCGACACCATGCTTGATCTTGCCGGTTGCGGTGATCTTGAAGCGTTTCTTCACACCGCTTTTGGTCTTCAGCTTGGGCATTTTCATCTCCTAATCAAGAGACACGTCCGAACCGGCCCTGGCAGCCCTTGTCGCCAGGCAGGCAGATAAATCACGTGTCAGTGAAGGCGCGCGCAATAGCGATCTGACCGCAAAATGCAAGGAGTGTTTGACGGGAGCGAGTCCTGCAGGATGGAACACATGGAACACAGTCCAAGGGAAACAAAGCAGCCGGGTTCGAAAGGTTGGTTTACGCGGGTAAACTGACGAACTGCGAGGCGTAGATCATGTAGCGAAGATAAACGAGTACGGCAGGGTAGGAAATCGGCATTGCTTGAGGTTCTTGGCCTTGAGCTGTTGGCGGCATTCCACTGGACCGCTCTGGCTGATGCCGGGTGGATGAAGGGCATTGGACTGCCCTTGGATGGCGGCCTGGAAGCGACAATGCTGACGGCCAAACTGGGAGTTTAGCGAGCAATTGATTCCATCGCTGCTGTAATCGTCGCCAGCGCTGGTTTGACTTCGCCCTCTTCTATGATCCCCATAGATGCGGCAAACACTTGAAGTGTGGTGGCGATATCCGCTTCGGCCCCCTGATCGTGGACCCAGCCATCAGCCAGCATTGCCTGCTGCTGTTTCTCGAGCTCGAGTTCGCAGGACTTCACAGCGGCATAGGCCTGCGCGAAGCCCGGATTCTCGCGCGCCAGATCACCTGCGCGGCGCCGCAATGCACGTAGCGGAAAAACCAGCTCTTGCCTCCAGATATCGCTCCTGCGCAGAGCCGAGACACATCCCGCATCGGAAAGCGCATCGCCGCGCCAGGCGCGCCATCCGGCATAAAGCAGCAGATTGACATCAACCCCATAGCAATCCTGCAGCATAAGGCAGGCAGGCGGCACTTGCGGCTGTTCATAGACCGCGAGTGAGAACTGCCAGAGAGAGCAGGCCTCGCGGCTGAGCCGCGCCACGGTCATGCCGCCTTGTGCCCTTGCCAGCGAAAGGCCACGCCCGCGTCGATTCCGAACAGGTCGAGCACGCGGCCAACGCTATGATCGATCAGCGCCGCGACACTGGTGGGGCGGCCATAGAAACCAGGCATCGGCGGGGCGATAATAGCGCCAAGCTGGCAGGCCTCGTAAAGCAGCTTGCAATGACCCAGGTGGAGCGGTGTCTCCCGTGGCATCAAGACCAGCCTCCGCTGCTCCTTGAGCACCACATCGGCCGCGCGCACGAGCAGATCGTCGGCATGACTGTGCACGATTCCCGAAAGCGTCTTCATCGAACAGGCGGCCAGGATCATCCCCTCGGTCCGAAACGACCCCGATGAGAGGCTGGAGGCCACGTCACCGATCTTGTGAACTTGATCGGCCAGCGCCCCAACTTCGGCGGGGGTAAAATCGGTTTCGATCCCGATGTTCATTCGCGCGGTGCGGCTCATCACCAGATGCGTTTCGATCTCCGGGATGGCGCGCAGCACTTCGAGCAGGCGGATACCGTAGATCACGCCGCTGGCACCTGCGATACCAATGATGATGCGCTTCATTTCGCACCCCCTGCCGCAGGCCGGGCAAAGTATCTAATGAACGATTCGGCTGTTTCGCGGGCAATCCGGGCTGCCTCGTCTGAGTGCTGCAAGCCCGTAGCAGGCCCGCACAGCGCACGGATGAAAGCGCGGTGGATGAGGCGCCCGGTGAACCATTCCGCTGCCTCATCCACCTCGGCCGTCCCGGCCATGGGCATGACCTGGTGTTCGAGCAGGAATGTGACCACGCCTTCCTGCGCCAGCACAGGACCATGTTCATGATAGATTGCGCCAATTTCGGGGAAGCGGTGCGATTCGCCAATCACCATCCGCGCCAGCGCGATATGATCTTTGGACAGCACAATTTCCAGCAGGCCTTCGCCGAGCGCACAAAGCTGTTGCTGCACATCACCGCATGGCGCGCCAAAGCGGCCCGTCGCGGCCTTGAGCTGCGCCAGGACATGATCGACTACCGCGCCGAACAGCTTCTCCTTGTTTTCGAAATGGCTGTAGATCGTCGATTTGGAACCGCCCACGCGCGCAACCAGCTCATTGGTCGTGGCGGCCCCATACCCTTCCTCAAGGAATAGTCGCGTCGCCACTTTCAGGATCGCTTCTCTACGGTTCCGGGAATCGGCGAGGCGTGTTTGCGGGCGCCGGGCCACCCGCACTGCGGGTCGGCGTTGAGTCTGCTTGGTTGCGAATTTCTGTTGCGTGGCTCTGTCCATTGTCTTGACCAAACCCGGTTGCCAATCCAGCTTATGTACCGTACCGTACGGTACATATTATCGAATGGCAAGCCGATTCGATCACAAAAAAGGGAGCTGGACGCTATGGGTCATGGATTCAGAGATTTTCTCACTCGGCAGGAGGCGGCGGGAGACTTGCTGCGCATCACGCCGAAAATCGACACCATTTCCGAAATGGGTGCGGTAATCGCCCGAGCTGACTATGAGAAAATCGGTAAGGGCCTGCTGTTCGAGAACCCCAAGGGGTTTGATATGCCGGTTTTTGCCAATACCATCGGTTCCACCTACCGCCGCATTGCCGAAAGCTTCGGCGTTGATGAGGCGCGCGCCGTTCCGGGCGCGGCCCAGCAGATGCGCGCCGCCATGGCAAATCCCGTGGCGCCCGTACATGTCGGACGCGATGACGCACCCTGTCAGGAGGTAGTTCTGACCGGCGATGACATCGATCTCGGGATACTTCCGATCCTGCGCCTCAATCCTCAAGACGGCAGCAAGTCGCGCGACTTTATGGATGGACGCTTCGTTTGCGCGGTGGCTTGCTCCAAGCCGGCGGAGGGGGCGCACAACCTTTCCTATCACCGCTTCGAGATCACCAGGCCCGACGGTGGATCGGTATGGATCTTCCGCGGCACGGGTGATGCCAAGTCGATGGAAGAATTCTGGAACGCGAAGATCGACGATCCCCCATCGTCCTGGGACAAGGAAAAGGCCAAGCCCTTTCCGATGGCCTTCGTGATCGGGGTCGGGCCGGAAATGGTGCTGGCTGCGGCCAATTCTGCGCTCCCATACAAAAACAATGACTTCGCCTTCATCGGCGGAATCACCGGCGAGCCGGTCAAGCTGGTGCGCTGCGCGACAATCGATGTCGATGTACCCGCCGATGCCGAAATCATCATTGAAGGCGTGTTCGAGCCGTTCGACTGGACGATCCAGGGCCGTTTTGCCTCATTCAACGGCTTTTACGACGAACCGCGCCGCCGCCCGGTGTTCAAGGTGACCGCGATAACCATGCGCAAGCAGCCGATTTACCAGCATATCCACATCGGCAGGCCGCTCAATGAAACCAACAATATCGCGGCCTTCTTTCGTTCGGTGAAGGTCTATCAGGATCTGGAGCAGGTGCTGCCCAATGTCGTCGACGTCTTCGTTGATCCGTCGGCGGGCTGCGGCTTCACCGCGCATGTCTCGATCGACAAAAAGCGCGTGGGCGAACCGCGCATGGCAATGATGCGCGCCTACACTGCATTGCAGGGTTTCTGCAAACATGTGTTCGTCTATGACAAGGATATCGATATCCGTAATCCGCACGAGCGTGACTGGGCGCTGGCACATCGCTTCATGGCCGATCGCGATCTGCTGGTGGTGCCCGACGTGCTGGGCAACATCCTTGACCCGCTGGCGCAGGGCGACATGGGCGCCACGGCGAAGCTGGGAGTGCACGATGGTCACAATGCCATCCCAAAAGGTGTGCGAACCTTCATGGGCGTCGATTGCACTTTGCCACTTGGGCTCAAGATCATGGAGCGGGTGCTGCCCGATCCCGAGGTCGAGGCGCGGGTCGATCAGTTGTGGCCGTTGATCATCGGCGCGGCCTGAATCCTGAAGATGGCGGTGCCGGAACGGATCATCCGCCCCGGCACTGTTTCACGCAGAAATCAGAACTTGAATCCGAAGGTCAGCCCATATTGCTGCGGTGGGCGATAGGTCACGAATTCCTGACCACCGCCGCCTGGCTCATCGACGAAGCCGACGCCACGCAGCAAGTTCCCCTCCTGCACGGTATCGAACAGGTTGGTGACGAATAATTGCGCGTTGAAAGTCTCGTCCTCGCTGGTCCACAGCAGGCGTAGATTGACATTGGTGTAGCTGGAGGTGCGATCCTCAGGCCGGTTGAAGGGCGTGAAGAAGGCCGAATCCTGATAGCTTACGTCGCCGCGCAGCCTGAGATCGCCCAGCCCGTTGCCGAGCGGCCCGCCCACGGTGCCGCCAAGTGCAAAGGTGAATTCGGGCGCACGGCTCAATTCCTTGCCCGAAAGGTCGACCGCCGTGGTACCGTTCACGCTGAACAGCAATTCGTCATAGGCAGTGTTGAGGTAGCTGAAGGAACCGTCAATGGTCACGAAATCGCTGGGCGCGGCGACCCATTCGGCTTCGAAACCATAGGCATGCGCCTGTCCGGCATTGGCCGCCTCTGGCCCGGCAAAGCCGAACACCTGGAATTGCAGATCATTGTATTCGTTATAGAAGCCCGCAATATTCAGCTGCAGGCGGCGATCGAACAATTGCGACTTGATCCCGGCTTCGTAACTGTCGACGAATTCAGGTTCAAAGGTGCGGTTGGGTGAAGCGGATTGCTGGTTGATGCCCCCGCTCTTGTAACCGCGCGCCGCCGTTGCATAAAGCATCACATCTTCGGTCGCCTTCCAGTCGAGCGTAATTCGCCCGGTCGGCTCAGTCGAGGATATGTCCGATGGCAGCATGACGATTACCGGCGGGAAATTGGGATTGACCGCGCGCAGCGTGATGTCGTTTACGCCGTTTCGCGAATCATGGGTTATGCGCCCGCCCGCGGTCAGCGACAGCGTGTCGGTGAAGCGCCAGGTGAACTGGCCGAAAGCAGCATAGCTTTCAGTGTTCACCGTCCCGCCCAGATCAACGCCGAATTTGAGATTGGGAAACATTGCGACCGTGGCATCAAACTGCGGACCAAGGAAGCGCGATGATCGGAACGCATCCTCGTTAAAGTAGTAAAGGCCGACAATCCAGTCGAACTTGCCCCCGCCGTTCGAAACCACCTGCAATTCCTGCGAGAATTGTGATGCGTCTTCGACCAGATTGAGTTCGGCGATATTGACCGGCGATGAGTCTGAATCTTGCCTGCTGAAGAAGCTGCTCTCGCCATAGGCGGTGACCGACTTGATCGAGAAACTGTCGAAATCCCAGGTCATGGTGGATGACAGAAGAAGCAGGTCATTATCGACCTTCTCCCTTACATCCTTCGCCTCGAGGAATGGCCGCAGATCATTGACATTATTGCCAAATGCGCCGGGTCCGAACCCAGGTATGCTGGTGCCCGCGGCAGGGAAAGGCTCGCGCACTTCGGGCTGACTGCCCGTCCCCCCAACCTCGACATAATTGGCCGAAAGCAGAATGTTGAAATTGTCGGCCAGGTCGATGTCAATGTGTCCGCGCAAGCCCCAGTTGTCGACACCATTGGCACGCGTCCCGCCGGGGAAAGTATTGCGAGTAAACCCTTGGCGATCCTCCTTGAAGCCGGTGATCCGGGCACGCACCGTGTCGCTGAGCGGGACATTGATCATCGCGCGTTCGCGAAACCAGTCATAATTGCCCACGGTCTGTTCGAACGATCCCTCGAATACGTCGGTCGGCTTCTTGGTGATGAGATTGACTGAGCCGCCGGTGGCATTGCGCCCGTAGAGCGTACCTTGTGGACCACGCAAGACCTCGGTCCGCTCGGTGTCGAAGGCGCTGAACAAGGTCGCGACCGGGCGCCCGATATATACACCATCAAGGTGCAGCGCGACACCAGGATCGCCTGCGGCAGTGGTGTTTTCATAAGAGATTCCGCGCAGGGCGACAAAGGCGACCGGCCCGAAGTTTCCGAACTGCATACCTGGCACCAATTGCGTGAGGTCGCTGATCTCATCGAAGCCGGTTTCAGTCAGCCTGGCTTCGTCGAATGCGCTCACCGCGATCGGCACGTCCTGCAACCGTTCGGCGCGCTTTTGTGCGGTGACAATGATTTCGCCAACGCCGCGTTGCGTGCCGGTTTGATCTTCAGCGCCCTGATCCTGCGCAATTGCGGCCGCCGGCGCAGCCAGCATGGTCGTTGTAAGCAGCGCCAGAAGCGCCGGTTTGATTGTCGCTTTCATTGCCTTTTCCTCTCCGTTTATTCCCCGCTTCGGAGCTCTGCCGTGCGGGTTCTTTTCAGGTCATGGTTTCATTATTGACCCGTGTGCTTCCCGAAGCTCATCGCTTGCGAAATCTGCGTCATCCTGCGTCGGAATAGATTGGCGTGCCGGGGTTGAAGTCCGACCACACGTACCAGAATATCTTGTTGTAATGCGGCACCGCTTCCAGCCGGCTTCCCTGGAGTTCGCCTGAAACCGCCTTGCCCGTTTCCGACCAGGTCGAACCGGTCTCGGCATCGCGCAGCGTTCCGTCCCCGGTAAACTCGAAGGTCAGTTCCCTCCCATTGGCTCGCCGATCGTAGACCTGCACGAAATCGCCATTGCGGGTCGACACCACGGCCACCGGGACACCGCCCACCACATCGTTGATCACGCGGTCCCTGCTTCCGTCAAACAGGCTGGCGGGATAGGTCATGCTGTGCTCGCCGATCTTCACTCCCATAACGTTGATCTTCATCGGCAAGCGCTGGTCGAGGCCGTTCTGCAGCGGATAAACCATGACCGGGCTCTTCGGGTCGATCACATCGGCGCGCGCCAGCATCTTGAGGTAGAATATGTCGCGCCAGGAAATGTCGCGGTACCAGACCTTGCTGTCAGGATAGAGCGAGGTCCACGTGGCAAGGCTCATCGAGACGGTAGGCAGGGTGTTGAGCGGCATCGACTTGTCGAGCGAGCGATTGTGCATCTGGATCACCGAGCATTGTGTGTTCTTGTCATAGAACACCATGTTGTTGGCCAGCGCGGCGGTGATGGTGATGTCGGGTTGGTTGAACCTGTCATTCATGGCGAAAGCCATCGAACTGTGCGCCAGGATGCAATGGGTCATGATAAAGGGATTGTCGCCCTCAGGCTGGTAGACCACGTGCGGACGGCGTGAGAGCCGCGCGATATAGGCCCACGGTCTGCCCGCCGGATCGATCACCCCCACCACCTCTTCATCGCCCCCGAAGCGCACCAGCGCAGCAGCGGTGTCGAGATAGCGCGGTTCGCGCACCGGTTGGAACATCAGCTTGGTGTGCATGAAGAAGCCCCAGACGAGGATAGCGCCGTAAAGTACCACCGAAGCGACAAAGGGTATCGTAAGGTAATGCGATGGCCCCTCGCTCACGGCGATAACGAGCGTGGACAGTGCCAGCACGAGCGAGGCGATACCCACCCAGAAGGCATTGCCATAGATATAGCGCGCGCCGCCCTCACTCACCGCCAGCTTGTTGGTAAGCATCAGGAAAACCAGCGTCCCTGGCAAGATCGATGCTGCCAGCAGCAGCACCGATGCGATCGCCATCCAATCGGTCAGAAGCATAATTCAGTCACTCCATTTATCCCATTCAATCAAATGCAATGCGCGTCCTGAGCGCGGTCCGGCAAAGCGCGTGCAGGAAACAGGTCTGCTCGCCCATCTTGAGTAATTGGCGCACGAAATCGGCATCTTCGCCGCTTTCGATGCTGACAGTCGTTTGTGGGGCGCCGGCGCCGCCTGCGCAGCCCGTGCCGCCAGTCGCCCCGCCTGGTGTAAACACGATGTCTTGGACGATGGCATAGCGACTAAGGTCTCGCCGGGTGATCTTCGCATAGCGGCCAAGCTGCGTCATGAAGCAGAAGCCGATCCCCGCGGCGGCATAGGCCAGCGGTCCGGGCGCGCGCATTCCAGCAGGATCGCACAGAAAGCGGAACATCGTACCTTGCGGGTTGAACATGCTCTGCTCGATCGACCACAGCCCGTCATCGCGAGGGGTGCAGACCGCGCGTACATGCAGCCGCCGGTCCTGCGTTTCGGCGAGGCTCGAACCCGGTGCAGAAGTTGCCTCTGGCGCCCTGGGCGTGCGCCCGCCGCGTTCGAGCAGCGCTTCCCATGTACCGCCATCTGCAGGGTGCAGCAGGCTGAACGCCGCGTCATCGTCTGGCTCGACGGCAAGCTCCTGCCCAGCAATTTCACCGGGATCGATGCGCGCGCCATTATGCAAAAGCGCGAAAGTCCCGCCGCGCAGGCCCGAAACAAGCCCGTACATCGGTGAAGCGCCAGTGGCATCGAACAACAGCCCCAGCGCGTCCTCGCGCCTGCCGGCAAGCGCGGAGCATTCGAGTGTCAGAACCGGGTGATCGGCCCCGCCGACCATGGTGCCTCGCAGAGCAGATCCCTGCATGGTGTAGTAATTGTCGAGCGTTAGCCGGATCCCGTCTGTCTCGATACCGCGCGCCGCAGCAAGCGCGAGAAGCTCGCCCAAGTAGGAGGCAACCATGCCCGTTGAAAGAAAGGCGAGCGGGGGTGGTGCCTCGTCGAAACCTTCGAGATAGTCGCCCTCATCGCTCACCAGTCGCCAGGCGCGGCTCTCGCCCGAAATGGCGACCAGCGCCTCCTTCTGCATCACGCTGAGCGAGCGCACCATGACCCGAACCGTTTGGCCGTCACCTGTCGCCGGTGGCCCGTCGTGCAATCCGTCGACTGCAAAAAATCGCGGTAGCGGCGAAGCGCCAAGGAGGTTGGCGTGGCTCACAATTTCACGCAGACATTGGTTTGATCAGTGTAGAAATCGAGGCTGGCATAGCCGCCTTCCTTGCCAATGCCCGACAGCCCGACCCCGCCGAAGGGCGTCCTCAGGTCGCGGATCAACCAGCCATTGACCCACACGACGCCGCTACGCATCCGCCCCGCGACACGCAGCGCGCGCGAGGTGTTGCCCGACCATACGACCGAGACGAGCCCGTATTCAGAAGCGGTGGCGAGCGCCACTGCCTCTTCCTCGGTATCGAAGGGCGCAACATGGCAGACCGGCCCGAATACTTCCTCAGTCACGAAGCGCGAGCTTTCGGGGATGTCAGTGACGATGGTCGGCTGCACAAATGCGCCATTATCGCGGGCATCGGCAAATTGCGGAACTCCGCCGCCGGTAACGATATTGCCATCCTGCCGGGCGATTTCGAGATAGGACAAGACCCGCTCGCGATGCTTGCGCGAAATCAGCGGGCCCATCTGGACTCCCGGATCATCTGGCGCACCGATCACCAGATTTTCGGCAGCTGCCTTCAGGCCCGTAACGAATTCCTCGTAACGCGAACGGTGGACGTAAACGCGCTCAGTGCACAGGCAAACCTGCCCGCAATTGTAGAAGGCCGAGCGCGCGGTTCCCGCAATCGCTGCAGCCAGGTCCGCATCCTCGAACACGATAGCCGGGTTCTTGCCCCCCAGCTCGAGCGAAACCGGGCGTACCCTTTCCGAAGCCGATCGCATGACATGAGCGCCGGTCCGCGTTTCCCCGGTAAAGGAAATGCGATTGACACCAGGATGCGCGGTCAGGAAGGCCCCGGCGGAATCGATGCCGAAACCGTTGACGAGATTGAACGCCCCCGCAGGAAGCCCTGCCTCGTCGAAAACCTCGGCCATGATCGAGGCGGTCGAAGGCGCTTCTTCCGACGGCTTGGCAACGACGCCATTACCGACTGCCAGCGCCGGCGCGATCTTGAATGCCAGCAGGACCATCGGCATGTTCCACGGCGCAATCGCGGCGACAACGCCTGCGGGGCGACGCAGTTGGTAATTGACCGCCGAGATCCCGGGAGCCTCGGTCTGCCACGTCTGCCCCGGGTAACTGCCCGCCAGGCCGGCAAACAGACGGAACGTATCCGCGGTACGCGGCACGTCGAACTCGCGCGCGGCGGCGCGCGGCCTGCCGGTATCGGCGAGTTCGGCTTCGACGAAATCGTCAAACCGCGCCTCAATCAGCCCCGCGACCTTGCCCAGGAGGGCGGTGCGTTCGCGCTGGCTCATGCTGCCCCAATCGCCATCGCAGGCGGCGCGCGCTGCCAGAACCGCATCGTTTACGTCTGCTGCATCGGCCTCGTGCACCAGTGCAACCACGCGCCCGTCCACAGGAGAGTGTTTTTCGAAAGTGGACTGCGCATCACGGAACGCGCCGCCGATATAGTTGCGCGCGACCAGTACTTCCCCATTTTCGCTACTTATGCCCAAGGTTCTCCCGCTCCCGTCAGCTCGCGCCGCGCAATGCGGCGAAATTTCCATCGGTTACGAGATTAGGCTTTCGCGACGACCGTGAAAATGGACGAAAGCTGATAAAAACTGTACTTTTGCAAAGTCTCAAAAATAGGCACATGATACGAGGCTGACAGGGCGGAGAGGCGAAAATGCACGGAGAATCCATTCACCGTTTTAATATCTATGAGGAATCGATCGAGATTCCGCTCGACCCGATCCATTGCGAGTCGATCGTCCAGCGCAGCGCCCTGCATAATTGGACAATACGGCCGCACCAGCACCAGGAATTGCTGCATATCTTCTATATCGGTGCGGGCAGTGGGCGCGTGCAGCTTGACATGACGTCGCATCAATTGGCGACGCCTTGCGTGATGATCATACCCGCGCAGACCATGCACGGCTTCGCATTCAAGCAGGACATAGACGGACATGTGGTGACGCTGCACCGGCGCTCGCTCGACGAAGGCCTGGGGGCAACGGCCGAAGTGATCGAGGCGCTGGCGGACCAGCGGATCATCCCTGCCTCGGGATTTGTCGGCGAGCAGCCGATCGGCGATCTGTTCGATCAGCTGGTGCGCGAGTTTTTAGGCACTTCGCCGGTCCGTCCGGTGGCTTTGCGCGCCTACTTCTCGCTGATACTGGTACGGATCGTGCGCGCACTGGCTGCCCAGGCCGGATCAAGGCCCAGGACCACGTTGCGGCAGGACCGGCGCGCAGCGGAATTTACCGCGCTGGTCGAAATGCATTTCCGTGAAGGCGCGACGCTTGAATTCTATGCCTCGCGGTTGGGAATCACACCGACCCAGCTCAACAATATCAGCCGCGCGGCGCTGGGCCACACCGCCAAGCGCGTGGTGCATGATCGCATCTACCTCGAGGCGCGGCGCAATCTCGTCTACACCATGCTGACGGTCAGCGAGATCGCAGGAATGCTGGGCTTTTCCGATCCGGCCTATTTCGCACGCTTCTTCACCCGCCATGCTGGGATGGCGCCCAGCGAGTTTCGGCGACTGAGCCTGCTTCGCGCCGAGCAATCGGGAAAGCCCGCCAAACGGCAATAAAATTTCTGGCCGGGCCCAAGAACGGCAATACGGCTCTACAGCGGCAGCCCCACGTAATTTTCGGCAATCGCGGTCTGCATTGCGGTGCTGCAGGCGATGTAATCGAGTTCGGACAACTGCATTCGCCTCTCGAACGCGCCATCCTGCGGGAAGCGGTGCATCAGCTTGGTCAGATACCAGCTGAATCGTTCGGATTTCCACACACGTGCCACTGCTTTCTCGCTGTAACCGGCTAGACCAGCCTCATCGCCGTGCGCGAAATAGCCGATCAGCGCCTGCGAGAGATAGGCGACATCGGACGCGGCGAGGTTGAGCCCCTTGGCACCCGTCGGCGGAACGATATGCGCGGCGTCGCCGGCCAGGAACAATCGGCCATGCTGCATCGGCTCGAACACGAATGAGCGCAGCGGCGCGATCGACTTTTCAAGCGCCGGGCCGCGGGTAATGTCCGCGCCCTTGGGGCCAAGCCTGACGGCAAGTTCGTCCCACAGCCGATCGTCGGGCCAATCCTCGATTTTCTGATCCAGCGGCACGTCAATGTAATAGCGGCTGCGTGTGCGCGAACGCATCGATGCAAGCGCAAAGCCGCGTTCGTGGCTGGCGTAGATCAGCTCGTCATTGCACGGGGGAACATCAGCAAGGATGCCGAGCCAACCGAATGGATAGACGAGTTCGTGAGGGCGTGCGACGCTGGCGGGGATGGCCTGCCGCGAAGGGCCATGGAACCCGTCACAGCCGCAAATGAATTTGGCCGAGACTTGGTGGGCCTGCCCGTCCCTGACGTAGCTGACCGAAGGTTCGTGGCTATCGACGCCATGCAGCGTGACGTCCTCGGCCTCATAGACGATATCCAGCCCGCGTTCGGGTGCCGCATCCATCAGGTCGCGGGTGATTTCAGTCTGGCCGTAAACCATGACATGCCCGCCGGTCAGCCCGGCGATATCGATGCGGATCAGCCGGTCGCTATCGGCAAGGTTGAACCCGTCATGCGGCAACCCTTCCAGCTTCATCCGTTCGTCAAGCCCGAGCTGCGTCATCAGATCGGTGGTGACACGTTCCAGCACTCCGGCACGGATGCGGCTCAGCACATAATCGCCCGAGACACGTTCGATAACGACGCAGGCGATCCCCGCTGCGCGCAGCAAATGCCCCAGCAGCAACCCGGCAGGCCCTGCACCGATGATGACCACCTCGGTGCGCATGCTTACAATTGACCTTCAAGCTGGTGGAGGACCCGGTAGCAGGGCATGACATCGGCCACGCTGGAAAGCGGCGAGCGCCCTTCCTGGCTAGCAGCAATGAATTCACGGTCCTGCAGTTCGATCCCGTTCATCGACACATCGACGTTCGAGACATCGACGGGCTCTTCGCGGCCAGTCACCAGATCGTCATAGCGCGCGATATAGGTGCCGCTATCGCCAATATAGCGGAAGAAGGTGCCGAGCGGCCCGTCATTGTTGAACGAGAGCGAAAGCGTGCAGATCGCGCCGCTTTCGCTCTGCAGCTGGATCGACATGTCCATGGCAATGCCCAGCTCCGGGTGGAGCGGACCGGCGATTGCATTGGCCTTGACGATTCTGCCCGCCTGCCATGCAAAAAGGTCGATAGTGTGCGCGGCATGATGCCAAAGCAAATGGTCGGTCCAGGAACGCGGCTCGCCCCTGGCGTTCATGTTGCGGCGGCGGAAGAAATAGGTCTGCACGTCCATCTGCTGGATCGCCAGATCACCGGCAACGATCCGGCGATGGATCCATTGGTGCGAGGGGTTGAAGCGCCGCGTGTGGCCGACCATGCAGGTGAGACCGGTCTGCTCGGCCTTGGCCAGCACCGCCTCTGCATCGGCGAGACTGTCAGCCAGTGGAATCTCGATCTGGACATGTTTGCCCGCATCCATGCAGGCGATGGCCTGCGCAGTGTGCATCTGCGTGGGCGTGCACAGTATCACCGCATCAACGTCGTCACGCGCCAGCACTTCGTCGAGCGTTTCGGCAACATTAGGCACGCTGAATTTATCGGCCACGGCCTGCGCCTGTTCAATCCTGCGGCTGGTCACAACAGAAACACTGGCACCTTCGATATTGGCGATGCCTTCGAGGTGCTTCTCTCCGAAAGCGCCGGTTCCGGCGATTGCTAGTCTCATGCTTCTGACTCCAGAACGATATGACCCACTGCGGTGTTCGAAGCAGGCACGTGATAGTGGCGGTGCAGGCAGCGCGTGCGCTTTCCGAGCGCGCCGCGCATGATCAGCCACATCACCATTTCGATACCTTCGCTGCCTGTTTCGCGAAGATATTCGATATGCGGGATATGGCGCAGCGCATCGCCCTCACCGACCAGGCGGTCGAGGAAGGCATTGTCCCATTCGCGGTTGATCAACCCCGCACGCGGACCTTGCAGCTGGTGGCTCATCCCGCCTGTACCCCAGACCTGTACATTCAGATCATCGGGGAAGCTCTCGACCGCTCGCGCGATTGCTTCGCCCAGCGCCCAGCAGCGATTGCCCGATGGCGGCGGGTAGGTAACGACGTTCACCGCCAGCGGAATCACCCGGCAGGGCCATGCCTGCGGCTGCCCGAACATCAGCGACAGTGGCACGGTGAGCCCGTGATCGACATCCATCTGATTGATGATGGTCATGTCGAATTCGTCGAGGATCAGGCTCTGCGCCAAATGCCAGGCGAGATCGGGGTGCCCCTCGACCATTGGCACCGGCCGCGGCCCCCAGCCTTCATCAGCGGGGGCAAACCGCTCTGCGCAGCCAATCGCAAAGGTAGGGATCAAGTTCATGTCGAACGCTGATGCGTGGTCATTGTAAACGAGGATCACGACATCGGGCATGTATTGCCCGATCCATTGCTTCGTCCATTCGTATCCGGCGAAGGCGGGCTTCCAGTAATCCTCGCCCGTCTTGCCCAGATCAATTGCGGCGCCAAGCGCGGGGATGTGGCTGGTGGCGATACCGGCGGTAATTCTGGCCATCTCAGTTCCCCTGGGCGATCGAGCGGACGCCATCGGGCGAACGGCCACCGGCAATCATCATTTTCTGGTAATCCTCCACGCTCATCCCGGTCATGGTGCTGACCGCCTGGACGAAGCTGAGCCCGTCGGTCGAGAACAGCTTGGCAAGGAAATAGATATTGCCGCCAAGGTCGAGCAAACGGTTGTAATCGCGCGCGAGAACCGCCTGTTTCTGCTCTTCGGTCATCGGCCATTCTGCCAGATAGGCGCGCTCGTCTGCCTTGAAACGCTGGCGGTTCTCTGGCTTCATCAGGCTCATCGCAAACTGGTTCAGGTGATAGCCTTTGCGCGCGCGCGCGGCCGTATAAACGCGTGTGCCCGGAATATCGTCAAACTGTGCGAGGTAGCTCTTGACGTCTTTCGGTCCGGTCATTTCGCCGCCCCCTCTGTTTCCGGCTGTTGACGCTGCACCTTGATGGCGCGGGCGATAATCTGGCGAGCACGCGTGCCCCCTTCATCGATATTGTAAGCGGAAAGTTTCATGTGCGGGTTCGCTTCGATCGCGCGCTGCCGGGCCTCCAGCACTTCCTTGTCCTGCAGGAACACACCGCCTTGCTGCTGGCGAAAACGGGCAGTGAAGCCGTCGTCGTCAATGTCGAAATTGCGTGCCATGCCCCAGAAATAGTGATGGCTGGTTTCGTCTTGCGGGGTCATCACGTCGATCACGAAACCGCGAACACCCTGGTCATGCTGTTCGACGGTTGCGCCTGCGCCAACGGGCGCTACGCCCACATCGATGATCACCGCGCAGGGCAGCATGAACTGGCATATCTGCCAGCGATCGACCTGGCCCTGCTTGCGCAATGCTTCCGCCCAGAATGGCGGCGCCTCGACACCGGGCATCCAGCGCCTGACGAAAACCTGCTCACCTTTAACGAAAGTCTCGATCGGGGCGTGCAGGATTTCAGGCTGGCCGATCGAACCGGTGTGGACATAGGTTTCGTGGGTAAGGTCCATCAGGTTGTCGACCGCTAGCCGGTAGTCCGATGCGATTTCAAAGTAACCGCCATCGAAGCGCCAACCCTTCGCGGAACAGGGCCAAAGATCAGGGATCAGCGCCGGATCCGCCTTTTCCTTTTCTCCGACCCAAACCCAGACGAAACGGTACCGTTCGACCACGGCAAAGACTTCTGCGCAAATGCCCTTGTTGGCCTTCTCGCTGCGAAGGGGCATTTCCTCGGCCACACCGTCGGGGCCGAGTTTCAGGCCATGGTAACGGCAGCGGATGCTGTCGCCCTCGCGCAATCCCATCGACAGCGGTAGCAGGCGGTGCGGACAGGCATCGCGCATGGCAACGATGCCCCGGTCCAGCTTGCGATAGAACATCATCGGCACGCCGCAGATCGTGCGGGCCAAGGGCCTGCTATCCACCTCACGGTCCCATGCCGCGACATACCAGGCATTGGAAAGCCAGGTACTCATAACCCGCGGCCCTTCAACTGTGCGTCAAGCCGGGGAAACACGCGCCTGGCGTTGCCTTCGTAAATGGCATGGCGCTGCTCGGAAGTGATGTCGAGCGCATCGACATAGCGCTTGGTATCGTCGAAATAATGGCCCGTCTGCGGGTCGATGCCGCGCACCGCGCCCACCATTTCGCTGCCGAACAGGATGTTCTTCGTTTCGATCACATCAGCCAGCAAATCGATGCCGGGCTGGTGATATACGCAGGTATCGAAGAAGACGTTGTACATGAGATGCGATTGCAGGTCCGGCTTCTTCAGCATGTCCGCCAGCCCGCGATAGCGACCCCAGTGATAGGGTACCGCCCCGCCACCATGCGGGATAATGAAGCGCAGCTTGGGGAAGCGGCTGAACAAATCGCCTTCCAGCAACTGCATGAAGGCGATTGTATCGGCGGCGATGTAATAGCCGCCGGTCGCGTGCATTGCCGGGTTACAGCTGCCCGAGACATGGATCATCGCCGGGACGTCAAGCTCGCACATCACTTCGTAGAAAGGGAACCAGAATGCATCGGTAAGCGGTGGATGCGTGAAGCGCCCCCCGCCTGGATCGGGATTGAGATTGCAGCCGATGAAACCCAGCCCTTCGACGCAGCGGCGAAGTTCGGCGATCGCGCTCGTCATGTCGGCCTCGGGGCTTTGCGGCAGCATGCATACCGAGGCGAAGCATTCGGGATAGAGGCCTGCCACCCGCGCGATCAGATCGTTGCAGGCGCGCGCCCATGGCACCGCCAGCTTCTGGTCGCCGACATGCGGCGCCATGGCCGAAGCGCGCGGTGAGAATATCGTCATATCCGCGCCGCGCTCGCGGATCAGCCGCAGCTGGTTGGCCTCGATCGTTTCGCGGATTTCGTCATCCGAAATCTCGGGATAAGGCGGGGCCGCCTCTCCCGATTTGAATGCTGCCTTTTGCGCCTCACGCCATAGATTATGCGCTTCGGGCGCCGTGGTGTAATGGCCGTGGCAGTCGATGATCAGCGTCATTGTGCCATTTCCCTCTGCCGCTGGATGGTGCCGCGCGTCATCAGTGGTTCGACGCCCAACATCTCAAGCGTCCTTGCAACCTCCTCCATCTCGGCCGCACGCCGCCCGCCATGCGTGCGCATCCGCTCAAGATTGTATGACGCCTTGCTGCTCCAATCATCACCAAGCGAAGCGAGCACCTCGTCGGTAACGCCTGCCTGCCGCGCTGCGAGCATCATCTCGGCGGTGAGCGCCTCGATCCCCTTGACCATGATCGAACGCAGCATCTTGACGCCAGAAGCGCGCCCGATCTCGCTGCCGACCACGCGCAGATCGGTAAAGCCGAGGCCTTCCAGAACCTCTGCCGCGCGCTCTGCTTCCGCGCCGGATATCAGCATCGGAACCGCAAGCAGCGCAGGGTGAACCGGGGCCATTATCGCGACATCGACATAGCTGCCCCCTGCCCGCTCAATCGCCTCGGCGGCGCGCAGCTTGGTCTGCGGGGCAACCGAATTCATGTCGATCCACAGGGTGCCAGGCTCCAGCATCGGTGCATCGGCAATTGCCGCCTCAAGCGCATCGGCGGCGGTCACCAGGCTAAGCACTGCCCCGGCCCCGCTCAGCGCCTCTGCCGCGCTCGTGCAACCGCACACGCCGGTTTTGTCGAAGGCCAATTGCATCGCCGCGATGGTTTCATCGCGGTCAGTCTTGCAGTCATAGGCGCTGAGCGGCACCGAAATGGCCCCGGCAAACGCCGAACCCGCCTCTCCGAAACCGATCATGGCAATTCTCTGCACCATCGCTTCGGTGGCTAGCCGCAAGGCCTGCGCCCAGCCAATCGGAACCGGGAGCGTACCATAAGCTCAGACTAATTCATGAACTGCCGGCATGCTCCTTGAGCAAGGCGATGAAGCTCGCCTGCCGCGCGGTCGGCCGCCAGTTTGCGCGTGTGGTCATGCCGATCCGCCGTATCAGTCCCGGGGGCACGTCGCAGATACAGCGCAGCCATCCGGCTTCGAGTTCGACCGCCACTTGATCTGGTGAGAGCAGGGTAAGAAAATCGCTATCAATCAGAATCTGGCGGATGGTGATCACCGATCCGCATTCGATCGGCACATGCGGCGGAGCAATTCCGGCATCGGCGAACATGCGTTCCCACTGGTCGCGCAGCGGCGTTCCGGGCGGCGGTACGCTCCAGGGATAGCGCGCGAGCGAGGCTATGTCGCTGGTCTGCAGGGGGTGATCGTGCCGCGCGATCACAGCCGGTCGATCGTCGAACAGCGCCGTCTGCTTGAGGTCGGGGCCGGGCGAGGGATCGCGCATTGCCCCGATGATGCAATCGAGCGCGCCGTCGCGCAGCGGCTCGACCAGCTCGTGGAAAGCGCCCTCGACAATACTGATTGAAACTTCGGGATAGGCACGGTGAAAGGCGCTGACGCTGGAGGGCAACAGTCGCGCGCGCGACAGCGGCATGGCACCGATGGCGATGCGCCCCGTCTCGCGGCCCTGCAAGGCTTCAAGCTCGCTCAACGCGGCAGAAAGCTCGGCAATCGCGAGGCGGAACCGCCGCGCCAAGGCGCGCCCGGCATCGGTCAGCGCAATCCCCTTACCGCGCCGCACCACCAGTTCGCGGCGCAGCGCC
>LOET01000063.1 GCA_001515985.1 Sphingomonadales bacterium BRH_c3
TGCTCATGGAACTTATGCAGCGGCTTGATTATGTCGATATCCCGCGCTGATCGGTTGATATCCCATGCCTGACCTTTCACGCGTCCTTTCGGCTACGAAGCCGCTGACACTCGGTTCGGTCGCGCGCGGCGCGCAGCCATTGGTAATGAGCGACCTGGCACGGGCTGCCAAGACGCGCGCGGTGTTCATCGCGCCCGACGAGGCCGCGATGCGCGCGGTGGCCGACGCCGCGCAATTCTTCGCCCCCGAGCTTGAAGTGATCGAGTTTCCAGCCTGGGACTGCCTTCCTTATGACAGGGCTAGCCCAGCCCTTTCGGTAAGCGCCAAACGGCTCGCGGCGCTGCACCGCTTGCAAGCTGGCGGGGCAGGTTCGCAACTGCTCGTTACCACCGCGAATGCGGCGCTCCAGCGTGTGCTTACTCCGTTTCGTATTCGCGAGAGCGTTCGCGAATTCAGGCCGGGCACAACGATCGGGCATGCCAGCCTTTCCGCGCTTCTCCAGCGGCAAGGCTATTCGCGCACCGACACGGTGGTGGACCACGGCGAATATGCGCTGCGCGGATCGATCGTCGACATCTTCCCCTCCAGTCTCGAACAGGGCCTGCGGCTCGATTTCTTCGGTGACGAGATCGAAAGCTTGCGCCTCTTTGATCCCGGCACACAGATGACGGTGGGCACGCTCGACGAACATTTGCTGCTTCCGGCGAGCGAAGCGCTGCTTGACGAGGGTAGCATCAAGCGTTTTCGCGGCCGTTATCGCGAACTGTTCGGCGCGGCTTCAACACAGGATCCGCTATATGAAGCTGTCAGCGAAGGGCGGCGCCTTGCCGGGATGGAACACTGGCTACCGCTGTTCGAAGATCGACTGGCCACCTTGTTCGACTATCTTTCGCCCGACGATGTGTTGGTAATCGACAATGGCGCGATGGGCGCTGCGGACGAGCGATTCAGGGATGTCACAGACTATCACCATGCACGTCAGAAGGTAGCTGGCCAGGCCGCTGGCAGCTATCGCCCGCTTGCCGAGGACGCGCTCTATCTCGGCAAGGATGAGTTTGGCGCCAAATTGGTCGATCATGGCGTTCATCGCAGCGTGATCTTTGCCGAACCCGAAAGCGATGGCGTGATCGACTTCGGCTTTTCGTCGGCGCGCGACTTTGCACCCGACCGAGCGCGCGGTGACAATGTTTATGAGCTGGCCGCGAAGCATCTTTCGGCGCTTGGCAAATCGGGTAAGCGCCCGCTGCTCGCGGCCTATTCGACCGGCAGCCGCGCACGCATCGCCTCAATACTGGGTGAAGCAGGTTGCAGCGTAAAGCTGGCTGACAGCTGGCAGGAAGCGCTGGGATTCTCGGCCAAGGGTCAAGCCGTTGCCATGGTGCTTCCGCTGGAAAGCGGCTTCGCCAATAGCGAGCTGGAATTGCTCACCGAACAGGACGTTCTGGGCGATCGGCTGGTCCGCCGCCGGAAACGCCGCAAGGATTCGGACGCCTTTCTGGCGGAATTACAATCGCTCAATCGCGGCGATCTGGTAGTCCATGTCGAACATGGGATCGGCAAATATCTGGGGCTTGAGCCCATTGCCGTTGGCAAGAGCCAGCACGATTGCGTGATGCTCGAGTATCGCGGCGGCGACAAGCTCTACATCCCGGTCGAGAATATAGACGTCCTGTCGCGCTATGGATCATCCGAAGACGCGGTGATGCTTGACCGGCTCGGAGGCGAAGGCTGGCAGAAACGCCGTGCGCGGCTGAAAGAGCGCATCCGCGAGATCGCCAGCGAACTGATGCAGATCGCTGCGCTGCGCGCATTGAGAAAGGCGCCGGTACTCGAACCCGAACCGTCGGCCTACAACCAGTTTGTCGAGAAGTTCCCGTGGGAAGAAACCGACGACCAGGATGCGGCTATTTCCGATGTGCTGCACGATCTGGAAAGCGGCAAGCCGATGGACCGGCTGGTGTGTGGCGATGTCGGTTTCGGCAAGACCGAGGTGGCGCTGCGGGCCGCCTTTGTCGCTGCGATGAGCGGCCAGCAGGTGGCTGTGGTCGCTCCAACCACCCTTCTGGCGCGCCAGCATTACACCAGTTTCGCCGAGCGTTTTGCCGGCTTCCCGCTCAAGGTGGGGCGGCTCTCGCGTCTGGTGGCGGCCAAGGAAATGGCCGATACGCGTGTGGGGCTGGAGAAAGGCGATGTCGATATCGTGATCGGCACCCATGCAATCCTGTCGAAAAGCACCAAGTTTCGCAATCTGGGACTGGTGATTGTCGACGAAGAACAGCGTTTCGGCGTCACACACAAGGAGCGGCTCAAGGCGCTTCGCACCGACGTGCATGTGCTGACGCTTACCGCCACGCCTATTCCGCGCACGCTGCAAATGGCGATGACCGGGCTGCGCGAGCTTTCGACCATCCAGACCCCTCCGGTCGATCGATTGGCCGTGCGCACCTATGTGATGGAATGGGACGACATGGTGATGCGCGAGGCGCTGCTGCGCGAGCACCATCGCGGCGGGCAGAGCTTCATCGTTGTCCCGCGCATTTCCGATATGGCCGAGGTCGAGGAGTGGCTGCGCGAGCACGCCCCCGAAGTGAAGGTCATCTCCGCTCACGGGCAGATGAGCGCCAGCGAAGTGGAAGAGCGCATGAGCGCTTTTTACGATCGCAAGTATGATGTGCTGCTCTCGACCACCATCGTCGAATCCGGCCTCGATATACCCAGCGCCAATACCATCATCATCCACCGCGCCGACCGGTTCGGCCTTGCCCAGCTCTATCAACTGCGCGGGCGCGTGGGGCGCGCAAAACTGCGTGCCTATGCCTATCTCACCTATGAGAAGGGTGTCCAGCTTTCAGAAGTGGCTGAAAAGCGCCTGAAAGTATTGGGCGATCTTGATTCGCTTGGCGCTGGATTCCAGCTTGCCAGCCACGATCTCGATATCCGGGGTGCCGGAAATCTGCTGGGAGATGAGCAATCGGGCCATATCCGCGAAGTCGGCTTCGAACTTTACCAATCAATGCTCGAGGACGCGATTCTGGCTGCCAAGGCAGGTGAAATGGGCCTGTCGGCAGAACGCGACACTTTGAGCCCGCAGATTACCGTCGACGCACCGATCATGATCCCCGAAGATTATGTGCCCGATTTGGCGGTGCGCATGGCGCTATACAGGCGTCTCAACGATGCCAGAGACAAGGCAGAGATCGAAGCACTGGCGGCAGAGATGATCGATCGCTTCGGCCCGCTGCCTGATGCGACAGCCAACCTAGTTCGACTGATAGAGATCAAGCACCAGGCAATCCAGGCCAACATCGCCAAGATTGACGTTGGCGCACGCGGCACGCTGGTCAGCTTCCACAAGGATGATTTCCCTGATCCCGCAGGCCTGCTTGCCTATGTCGAACGCTTGCAGGGTACGGCCAAGTTGCGACCTGACATGAAGCTGGTAATCAACCGCGCATGGAGCGATCCACAAAGCCGCCTCAACGGGCTGATCCAGCTTACCAAGGGATTGTCGAGCATCGCCAGAAAGGCGGCCAAAGCGGCCTAAGCCTCAAGCACTGTCATCAGCGCAGCGCGGGTCAGCGGCTTTGCGCCTAGATAGCCCTGCCAATAGGTACAGCCCTCCTCGATCACCGCATCACGCTGTGCTGCGTCTTCGATCCCTTCGGCCACGACATCGAGTTCAAGTACCCGTGCCAGTGTTACGATCGCGCGCAGCACAGCCCGATCACGCTCACATGTTGCAACGCCCTGCACCATCGAACGATCGAGCTTCAGTGCATCGAGCGGCAGGCGCTTGAGATAGTCGAAATTGCAAAATCCTGCACCAAAATCGTCCAAAGCGATGCGTAGCCCATGGTCCCGCAACGCTACCAGCTGGCGCGCAGCGAGATCGAGATCGTCCAGCAGCAACTCTTCGGTGATTTCCAACGTCACTTGATGCGGATCCAGGCCGATCGATGATAGCTCGGCTATCACCCGGGCCACAAAGCCCTCCCCCAACAATTGCCTGGAGGTCACGTTGAGCGACAGGCCAAGCCCAATTGGCCATTGCCCCGCATGCCGGATCGCCAGCGAAAACACTTGCCAAGAAAGTTCCTGTGCAAGCCCGGCCGCGGCAGCAAGCTCAAACAGTTCATGTGCACTGATCTTACCATATGAGGGGTGTATCCACCGCGCGAGGGCTTCTGCGCCGATCAAGCGACCGTTCGCGCAGGAAAATTGCGGCTGAAACCGGATCTCGATCTGGCCAAGCCGCAACGCCAGCTCAAGCTCATCGGCTAAAGTTCCAGATGACTGCGCGAACAGGAAAGTTTTCGGCTCTGAGTGCCTGGTTCGGTCGAGTATCGCCATGTCCGGTCAGTTACACCCCGCAGCGAAAGAGCGCCCGCAAAGAATCGCATCCGTTGAAAAATGGCACAACCCGCCATAGAGAAGGCAACCGGCAAGCGGGCGAAAGGGACAACCACTTGGCCAAGATTCAGGAATTACAGCGCATTGCCTTGATCGCTTCGGATACGGAGCGGGCACAGGAAGCCTATGCCGAGCTCTTGCCTACGCGCGAATGGGCTCCCCTCAAGGAGGCCGAGGCAGTGGTTGTTCTGGGCGGCGATGGTTTCATGCTGCAGACCTTGCACGCCATGCTCGACCGGGGGCGGGTGATCCCCGCCTACGGCGTCAACCTTGGCACAATTGGTTTTCTCATGAATCGCTATCGCACTGGCATGGATGTGATGAAGCGCCTGGCCCGCGCCCGTGCCATTGCGATCGCTCCCCTGTGCATGGATGCCGTAACGCAGGACAATGGCACGCATCGCTTTTTTGCCATAAACGAAGTTTCACTGCTGCGCGAAACCCGCCAGACTGCCAAGATCGAAGTGGCCGTGGATGGCAAAGTGCGCATTCCCGAGCTTGTCTGCGACGGCGTGCTGGTTTCGACGCCGGCCGGCTCGACAGCATACAACCTCTCGGCCAACGGCCCGATACTCCCGCTGGATTCGCAATTGCTGGCGCTCACGCCGATCAGCCCGTTTCGCCCGCGGCGCTGGCGCGGGGCGATCCTGCCCGATCGCAGCATGATAAAGATGACGGTACGCGAACCCCGCAAGCGCCCGGTTTCGGTCGTGGCCGATCAGAAGGAAGTGCGCGATGTCGCCGAAGTCTCGCTCGCCATTGCGCGCGAATGCGAATTGACGCTGCTGTTTGACCCCGGCCATGCACTTGATGAGCGGATCGTGGCAGAACAATTCGTTGTCTGACCTTGCCCCGCTCGGGGTGCATATTGGCGCCCATCGGCAAAAGTCAAAACAGCCTCTTGCCAAACGAATCCGGCACCCATATAGGCGCACCCCTGCCGATAAGGCTGCTCCCCGATAGCTCAGCGGTAGAGTAGGTGACTGTTAATCACTTGGTCGTTGGTTCGAATCCAACTCGGGGAGCCATTTCGCGGGATTGATCGCGTGGCAGGCTCAAAGCCCCCACAGCAAGCGTGCCCCCACCCACATCACAAGTGCCGCCGTCAGCCAGCGAATAGCGCGTTGCGGCAGAAACCGAACCGCCATCAGGCTGCCAATCTGCCCGCCAATCGCCACTGCCAGCAGCAGCGGCAGTCCGCCACCGATCGCCTGCCCAAACATTTGCGGCCCGTTCTTGAGCAATTGCCCGGCAAGCCCGAACAGCGAATTCACCAGGATAAAGAAACTGGCTGTGGCTGCGATTGCGCGCGCGTTGTTCCAGCGCGTCAGGTGCAGCAGCGGAGCAAGGAAAATTCCGCCACCAATGCCTACCAACCCAGCCAGATAGCCAAGGGGCACAGCAGCGAATGGAACCATGCGCGCAAGGGGATGTGCTTCGCCCTTAGACGCATCGGAAACTGGCAACAGCATGGTTACGCCGGTCAGCAACAGGCTCGCGCCCAGCAGGGTCATGAAGGCCTCGCGCCCGATCGGAGTTAGTCCGCCCAGAAAGGCAGCAGGCGCTGCGAGCCCGGTAAGCACTATCGCGCCGCGCCAAGGCGTCACCTTGGCCCGGGCGAAACGAACCGAACTGCCAGCAACCACCACGATGTTGCAGGCCAGCGCCAATACAGGGAGCAGCCGGTAATCCAGGCCAGACAGCGCCAGCAGCGCGGCATAGGTCGAGCCTCCGCCGAACCCCACCGCAGCATAGAGAACCGCAGTTATGAAAAATGCAATCACGAGCAAAGGCATGCTGATCCACTAGTGAACGGGGCCATCCAGTGCTAGCCAATACTGGTCGAATTCAGGAAGGTTTCGGATGCAGATTGATTTAGGGGCTCAGTTGGCTGCTGCTGGACCAGGCGAAGCAAGGATCATCGGAGATATCACGGCTGACGCCTTCCGCAGCGATCCCTTCAACAATTGGTTGTTTGGCAATTTCGATGCGATGGCAATCGCCTTCCACGGGCTGGCTCGGCACCTCTATACCAAACGCGGATTTTGTTACCGGCTGGGTGACCATGGGGCGGCAATGTGGATGCTGCCTGGCGGGAACAGCAACCTGCCGCCTTCAGCCTTGCCTGCCGTATTCCACGCAGTTCTTCGCAGCTCTTCCGGCGGTATGAAGCGAATCATGCGCACGATAGATGCGATGGAAGCGCACCATCCCAAATTTCCACACGCCTACCTTTTCACCATCGGTGTCAGGCCCTCCGCCCAAGGCAAGGGCCTGGGTCGCGAACTTTTCAAACCGATGCTCGCAGCATGTGATCGCGAAGGAATTCCCGCTTACCTGGAGAACTCCAACCCTGAAAATAGCGGCTTTTATGGCGCACATGGGTTCGAGCGGGTTGAGATGATCCATCCCATCGAAGGATGCCCCCCGCTCGAAGCCATGATCAGGCAGCCGCGCCCGGTCTAGGGTCAGGACACATTAAGCGCCGGGGCGCGGCCCTGCAGCGCCGTGGCAATGCTTGTACTTGTTGCCCGAACCGCAAGGACACGGCGAATTGCGGTTGACATCCATGTCGGCAAAAGGATTGTCGGCATTCGAACCGCCAGGGCCAAAGGCCGCTCGCGCGCTACCGGCGAGCGCGCCGAACAGGGCCGGCCGCTGATCCGAGCCATCACCGTCATTCGAATCATCGAGCCCGGTGAACGGATCGATATGACCGGTAAGAAAATCGGGCAGATCGGGCAGTGTCCTGGCCTGAGGTTGCTGGATCCGCAGCTCGGATTTGATCAGGATTTTGGTCACGTCTTCGCGCAAAGAGTCGAGCATCAATTCAAACAGGCCGAATGCTTCCTGCTTGTATTCATTGATCGGCTGCTTTTGCGCGATCCCGCGCATCCAGATCACCTGGCGCAGCGCATCAAGCGTGGCGAGATGTTCCTTCCAGTGATAATCGAGCCGTTCGAGCAGCACCGACTTCTCGACCTGGCGCCAGATGTTGACGTCAGCGTCGGCAATCTTGCGTTCCATGACTTCATTTGCCGCTGCCAGGATCCGTTCTTCAAGCAGTTCCGGTTCGACGTGGTCTTCCTCCAGCCAGCTCTCGATTGGCGGAGTAAGCCCAAAGACTTCCTCGACCTTCTCTTTCAGGCCTTGAATATCCCATTGCTCGGGATAGGAACCTGGAGGGCATGCCTCGCCGACAATCGCATTTACGGTGTCATGGCGCATGTCATCAACGACATCGTCGACCCGTTCAGCTTCCATGATTTCGCCGCGCTGTTCGTAAATTACCTTGCGCTGATCGTTCATCACGTCATCGTATTGGACAACCTGCTTGCGCACTTCGTAATTACGCGCTTCAACCTTTTTTTGCGCGGTTTCAATCGCCTTTGAGAGCCATTTCGAACCGATTGCCTCACCGTCCGCAAGGTTTGAATTCATCATCTTCGAGAACAGCGTGTCGGGACCGAAAATGCGCAGCAGATCGTCTTCAAGGCAGAGATAGAAACGCGACAGGCCCGGATCGCCCTGGCGGCCGGAACGACCGCGCAGCTGATTGTCGATGCGACGGCTTTCGTGGCGTTCAGTTCCAAGCACGAACAACCCGCCCGCGTCGAGCACCTTCTGCTTTTCCGCTGCAACTTCGGCCTTGATGCGATCGATTTCGAGCTGCCGCCTTGGATCGTCCTCGGCAATGTCCGCCAGCTCGTCGCCAATGCGGAATTCAACATTGCCGCCCAGCTGGATATCCGTACCGCGGCCCGCCATGTTGGTGGCGATAGTTACAGCGCCCAACCGCCCCGCCTGCGCCACAATACGCGCTTCACGTTCATGCTGGCGGGCGTTGAGAATCTCGTGCTTGACGCCTTCCTTGTCGAGAAACTGGCTGAGCAGTTCGGATTTCTCGATCGACACTGTGCCCACCAGCACAGGCTGGCCAATTTCGTTCTTTTCCTTGATCGCCTTGGCAATCGCGCCGAATTTGTCGAGCGTGTTCTTGTAGAACTCGTCTTCCTCATCGATCCGCTGGACCGGAACGTTGGTCGGGATTTCGACCACATTCATCTTGTAGATGTCCCAGAATTCGGAAGCTTCCGTGGCGGCTGTGCCGGTCATACCAGACAGCTTGGGGTACATGCGGAAGTAGTTCTGGAAGGTGATCGAAGCCATGGTCTGGTTCTCGGGCTCGATCTTCACCCCTTCCTTGGCTTCAACCGCCTGATGCAGGCCGTTCGACCAGCGGCGGCCATCCATCATGCGCCCGGTGAATTCATCGATGATAACAACCTTGTTGTCCTTCACGATATAATCCGTGTCGCGCTTGAACATGATGTTCGCTTTCAGCGCCTGGTCGAGGTGGTGGACCACCAGCGTGTTTTCGATGTCGTAAAGGTTTTCGGTCTGCAGCAGACCTTTGGCAAAGAGGATCCGCTCGATCTCGTCGGTCCCCTCTTCAGTCAACTGAATATTCCTGGTTTTCTCGTCCTTTTCGTACCAGTCTTCGGGGATCTGCTTTACCACTTCGTCGAGCGCGACATAAAGATCGGACTTGTCTTCAGTGGGTCCAGAGATGATCAGCGGCGTGCGCGCCTCGTCGATCAGGATCGAGTCGACTTCATCGACGATCGCAAAATTGAACGGACGCTGCACCATCTGGTCACGCGAATGCTTCATATTGTCGCGCAGATAATCGAAGCCGAGCTCGTTGTTGGTGGCGTAGGTTATGTCGGCATTATAGGCTTCACGGCGCTGGAATTCGTTGAGATTGGGCACGATCACACCTACCGTGAGGCCCAGCCAGCCATACAGCTGGCCCATCCATTCGGCATCGCGCTGGGCGAGGTAATCGTTCACGGTAACGACGTGCACGCCCTTGCCTTCGATTGCGTTGAGGTAAGTTGCCAATGTCGCCACAAGCGTCTTGCCCTCGCCCGTCCGCATCTCCGCAATTTCGCCGCGGTGGAGCACGATGCCGCCGATCTGCTGGACATCGAAATGACGCATCCCGAGAACCCGCACCGAGGCTTCGCGCACGGTAGCGAAGGCTTCGGGAAGGATATCGTCGAGCGTAGCTCCCTCGTCGAGCTGGCGGCGGAACTTATCGGTCTGGGCCTTCAGCTCATCATCGCTCAACGCCTGGATTTGCGGCTCGAGAGCGTTGATTTGACTGATGATTTTTCCGAGAGACTTGACATAGCGATCGTTCGAAGAGCCGAACAGCGATTTGGCAATGGTCTGAAACATGGTGACGGTCCTGACGGGACTTGAATTGTGTGAAGTGCAGCCGCACGCCCATTGCGCCGACTGCCGGAACTACATTGGGGGTATGCCTGGTTGCGCGCTATTCGTAAGCGCGATCAATCCCGTAAAGCACAGGAGGCCGCACTACGCGGCGTGCCCGCTTCGCGGGCTTCTGCGATTTGTCGCCCTCGTCAGCCTGACTGCCAGCTTCGTCACGATGGCACGTGCGGTGATTATCGCCGCTGGCGTCAGCCACGTCGGCGGTAACTCCGATTTCGCAATCGAGTATGTCGGCAATCGACGCATGCGCAGGCGCACTCACGGCCACAAGGCCGGTAAGGAGCGCCAGACAAGCAAGCATGCGACGTAACATGCGTTCCAAGATATGTTGTCTTGTGCACTTCGTCCAGTTCGAATGGCGGATTTACTGTGCAGCCTACTCGCGCTAGCGCGAATTCATGGATCTCAAACCTTCACCGCTTGCCCTGCCATTCCCCCAAAACATGCCCGAAATCGCCGGGGTAACGCTGCGCGTCGCGCGGGCTCGGTACAAGAACTGGGACCGGGCCGACCTGACCTATGCCGAACTAGCGGAAGGGACGAATTTGGCCGGGGTCTTCACGCAAAGCGCCTGCGCGTCTTCCGAAGTCGAGTTGGGCCGCGAGCAGGCGAAACTCGGCCGCGCCCGGGCGCTGATAGTCAATGCGGGCAATTCCAATGCATTTACAGGCTATCGTGGCCGCGAGGCAGTGGAACAGATCATGGGTCAGGTCGCCGCGCATATCGGCTGTGCGCCTTCCGACGTCTTCGTCTCCTCAACCGGGGTGATCGGTGTTCCCTTGCCCAAGGACAAGGCATATGCCGGTGTTGCCGCCGCGTTGGAAGCCGAACCATGCAATTGGGAGGAAGCGGCTGCGGCAATCTCCACCACAGACACTTTCCCAAAGGGTGCCCGTGCCAGTGCAATGCTTGGTGAAACCCGTGTCGAGCTGGCGGGGATCATCAAGGGATCAGGCATGATCGCGCCGGATATGGCCACCATGCTGGGCTATATCTTCACCGACGCAGCGGTGGAACCGGCCTTCCTGCAAGAGTTGCTGTCGCACTCCAATCGCGAGACCTTCTCATGCATCACCGTCGATGGCGATACCTCTACCAGCGACACAGTGCTTGCTTTTGCCACGGGCAAAGCGTGCAATACCCCGCTTGCTTCGTACGACGATCCGGGCGCAGACGCCTTCGCGGCGGCGCTCACCGATATGTGCCGGCAGCTCGCGCAGCTGGTGGTGCGCGACGGTGAAGGCGCGAGCAAGTTCATCACCATCCGCGTGTCGGGCGCGGTTTCGGATGAAAGCGCGCACCGCGTCGCGATGAGCATCGCCAACTCACCGCTGGTGAAGACGGCAATTGCCGGCGAGGACGCCAATTGGGGCCGTGTGGTGATGGCGGTGGGCAAGGCAGGCGAACCGGCAGACCGCGACAAGCTATCGATCGCCTTCGGCGGCGTCTGGACCGCGCGCGACGGACTGCCAGTGGAAGGCTATGACGAGGCGCCGGTTGCCGCCCATCTCAAGGGCCAGGAGATCGACATTGCGGTCGAACTCGGACTGGGCGAAGGCCGCGCCACAGTGTGGACATGCGACCTCACTCACGGCTACATCTCGATCAACGCCGATTACCGCTCGTGAACGAAGTCGACGCTTCCATCCTCGCGCTTATGCGCGATGTCAGTGAACGGGTGATTCTTCCGCGCTTCCGAAACCTCGCGCTACACGAGATTGACGAGAAAGCTGCCGACGATTTCGTTACCGTTGCCGATCATGAGGCCGAAGAGTTTCTGGCAGAAGGCCTGGCACAGATCGATGCCTCGCTGGCGATGGTTGGCGAGGAGGCCTCGCATGCCGATCCAACGCTGCTCGGCAAATTGTCGGAGGATTGCTGGATCGTCGATCCGATCGACGGTACGCACAATTTTGCCCATGGTAAGCCGCCGTTCGGAATCATAATCGCGCAAGCAAGCGGCGGCGAATGCCAGTCTGGCTGGATTTATGACTGCCTCTCGGGCCGTTTCTGCCATGCGCACCGCGGCACGGGCGCGTTTTTGAACGGCGAGCTCATCCGTGCCCGCAACACGGGCGAAAACCCGCCGGTCGCCGCGATCTCGCGGATTTTCCTGACCGATGTACAGCGCGCAATGGTCGATAACAGGCTCGCGCCGCATTACCGACTGGTCGACATTCCGCGCTGCGCAGCCGAGCAATATCCGCGTCTGGCGCTGGGCGAAAATGATATCTCAAGTTTCAAGCGAACCCTGCCCTGGGACCATGCCGCAGGCGTTTTGTGGCTCAATGAGGCAGGCGGCAAGGCTGCGCGGCTCGACGGCAGCTCCTACCGCGTTGACGAGCATGACAGGCCGGGCCTGATTGGTGCATCAAGCCCGGCTATCTGGGATGAATTCGTCAAGCGGGCGCTTAGCGATTCTTAAGTCTTAGAGCGCGCCTTCAAGCCACTGCTTGAGCGCGCTCTTGGGGCGCGCGCCCGTCAGCTCGGCAACCTTCTGTCCACCCTTGTAGAGCGCAAGGAAGGGAATGCCCTGCACTCCAAGTTGCCCCGGGACACCGGGGTTTTCCATGATGTCCATCTTGGCGATGGTAACCTGATCGGCCAGTTCGTCGCTGATTTCTTCCAGCGCGGGCGCGATCATCTTGCAGGGGCCGCACCAGTCAGCCCAGAAATCGACCAGCACGGGCTTGTCGGACTGGAGCACATCGTTCTGGAAGCTGGCATCGGTGACCTTTACGGTTGCCATGGGGAATCTCCTGAATTTGCGTTGGACACTACCTAGGAATTTTTCCGCGTCACTCAACGCCTGAAGTTAAAAAGCTTTGCTGCGCGGTCTGGAAGGCCTTTTTGTGTAACCTAATAAGCGATTGGGGCAACTCGAATATTTCTGGTGTCTGGGTATAGAGCACCGCAGCGCGGATTTCGCGCTCGGGATATATCTTGCCCAAGGCGGTGACATAGGCGGCCATTTGCCTCAGCGTGCTTTCGGGAATTTCTTCGAGCAAGGTGGGCGGGCGGCGCGCAGTCTTGAAATCGACCACGGTCACACGCTCCTGCGTCACTAGCAAGCGGTCGACTGTACCGGCCACCACTTGCCCCTCCACCACTGCGGCGAGAGGAACCTCGGCCAGAGAACCAGGCCCGAACACGTCCGCAAATCCGGATTGGCCCAGCACTTCAAGCGCACGATGAGCGATCTCCTGCCGATCCGCCTGATCCAGCTCTCGTGCCTGTCTCTCCAGCCAGCTCAGCGCTGCTTCGGCTCGCTCGCCAAGTTCAACCATCGGCAATCGTTCCAGCAGGCTATGTATCAGCAATCCGCGGCGGGCTGCTTCGCGGGCAATTTCTGGTGGAAGCGGTGGGTTGCTGCCCTGCTCCTCACCAGCCGAACTCGGTGCGAGCGGGCGCGGCGGGCGCGGTTCGGGTCCGATCGGCTGGTGCAGCCACGCAGGTTCCTTAACCTGCACCTCCGCCTGGGCGTCTGGTCGCGCCTGAACTTCCCGTGCGCGCTCGCCCCATTCACGGCGCGCGCCCCACAGGTCGTCTTCCAGCGCATCCTCTCCGAACAGCGGGGCGAGCCTGGCATACCAGCTATCCGCCGGCGGCCCGTTCTTCGCCTTCGGACCAAGCGAGCCGCCTATGAAGAGTGCCTCTTCCGCGCGTGTCATTGCGACATAGAGCAGCCGCCAATGCTCCTGAAGCTCGGTTGCCCTGGCGGCTTCATAGGCTGCCGCAATTCGCCCGGCCTGTTGCTCCTTGCTGACAGCAGGCAATGGCACTTTTCGTACCAGATCGTTGCCATGACCTGGCACTTCTTCCGCCAGGGACAGATCACGCACCCGGCCCGGCTCACTGGTCGCATCTGCGAGTATCACGATCGGCGCCTGGAGGCCCTTGGAGCCGTGCACGGTCATTACCCGCACAAGATCGGGGGCATCGTCCGGATCGCGCTTGAGTTCGCCCTCACCCGCATCGAACCACTGGATGAAGCCTGCCAGGCTGGGTGTATGCACACCCTCATAGGCGAAAGCCGCGTTGAGCAATTCGTCGATCGGGTCATTGGCTTCGCGCCCCAGCCGGGCAACCAGCCGGGCGCGACCTTGCCACGGCCCGACCAGCACCCATTGCAGAAGCGCCTGGGGCGTTTGGAAATCGGCCAGCGCCAGCAATTCGCGCAATTTGGCAACCGTCGCCTGCACCAATGGCGCAGCGTGATTGCGCAGATGGTGCCACAGGTGCTGCTGCTTCTCGCGCGGGGCATAAGCCAGCAAATCATCCTGCGTCCACCCAACCAACGGCGACGAGAGCAGGTTCGCCAGTTCGAGATCGTCGAGTGCTTGCGCGGCAAACCGCAGCGCCGACATCAAATCCTTCACCACCAGCGGCTCGCCCAGGCGCAAGCGGTCAACGCCTGCCACTGGCACTCCGCGCGCATGGAGCCGCGCCACGATCAGCCCGGCAAGATCCTTGCGGCTGCGCACCAGCACCATGATGTCGCCCGGGCGAGCGTTGCGGTGCTCGCCCTTCTCAAGCGAGAAAGGTTGTATGCCTTGAGTCCAGCGGGCTACTTGCTGAGCTATCTTTTCAGCCATCTGCCGATCATGCTTGGCCAGCCAGCTTTCCCTGCCTTCGCTTTCCGGCTCGCCATCGTCTTCCCCGCGCTGGTCATGGACCGGGTTCCACAGTGTTACGAGGCCGGGACGCGGCTGCCCTTCGTGCGGGTGATGGTCATCGCTAAGGCCCAGTTCCGAAGGTCCGATGGCCTCGATCGCATGGTCGACGAATTCGAGTACCGGAATCGCCGTCCGGAAAGACTGCCCAAGGTCAAGGTCCTGCAAGTTCCGGCGCACGCGGTTCACGCGCACAACCTGCGCGTTCTCTTCCGCAGCTTGCATCGCCGCCTGCACCCGCTCCTTCGCCTTGCGGAAATTCTCAGGGCTGGTCCCCTGAAAGCCGAAGATCGCCTGCTTGTAATCGCCCACGGTGAAAATGGTGCGGATCTTGTCGCCGGACGCACCCTCGCCCGAAAAGAAATCGTCGATCAACGCGTCGATGATGCGCCATTGCGCTTCATTGGTATCCTGTGCCTCGTCGACGAGTATATGGTCGAACTGGCGATCGAGCTTGTAGCGGATCCAGTCGCCTGCAACCTGCTCCTTGAGCAATTTCGCCGCGCGTTCAATCAAATCGTCAAAATCCAGCAGCCCTTCACGAGCCTTCGCCGCGTCCCACCGCAGCGCAAATGCGCGCCCAAGTTCGAGCGCGGGAGCGAGGAAACCGGCGAGTTCGAGCAGGTTCTTTCGCTCTGCATGCAACCGGATCGCTTCGGCGATTTCCTCTTGCCTCGATATAAAAGAAGGGTCTGCCTCGCTTGGCTTCTTCATCGAGCGTGGCGTACCGTCCTTCTTCAGGATGGTTTCGCTGAAACGGCTTACGTGTCCTGTGCGTTGAGTCGATTCAATGCGCAACCACTCGCGGATAAATTCGGCTGCCTCCACCCCGGTCTTCGCTTTCCATCCGTCGAGCGCCGGAAGCATGGCTTGAAGCTGATGATCGGGGAAAACCTCGGGTGACAAGATCTCATCGACCCAAACCTGATCCGCATCACTCGGAATTCCCAGCAATTGCCGCACCTGGGGCGCCATCGGCGGTTGCCAGGCTCGTCGCCCTTCCCACAGCTCGCGCGCGCTGGCGCAGCGCATCAGCCATGCCTGCAGCGCGTCCGCGCCCTTGGCGATGGTGAAGCTCTCGACCGCTTCAAGCGTGGCAGAGTCGCGAGCCTTCTCTGCCTCGACCAGCATATCTCCTAGAACCTGGCGCGAAAGCAGATGCCGCTCGCGGTCCTCGATCGGCCGCATGCCGGGAAGCAACCCGGCTTCGTTCGGGAAATTCGCCAGCAACCATTGCGAGAATGCGTGGATCGTATCGATCCTGAGGCCGCCGCCCGGGCAATCGAGCACGCTGGCAAACAGGGTGCGCGAGCGGGCGCGGGTCTCGGGATCGTTAGGCGCGCCGAGATGGATCATCTCCTTGCCAAGTGTCGCCTCGTCGATCCGGACCCAGCGGGCAAGCACATCGTTGATGCGGTTTGCCATTTCCGCAGCACCCGCCTTGGTGAAGGTGAGGCACAGGATCTGTTCGGGCTGGACGTCAGGACGCAGCAGAAGGCGCAATACGCGCGCCGAGAGCACCTGCGTCTTGCCCGTTCCCGCTGAGGCAGACAGCCACACGCTCTGTTCGGGATCGACGGCGGCCCGCTGGTTGCCGTGGAGCGGATGGACGATGCCGCTGCTCATGGCTCGCCCCCTTCATCGGCGTCAGCCAAGCGGATCTGCCATTCTTCCAGCCGCATCAGCTGGTCATATTCATTATAGCCCGGATAATCGGGGTTGAGTCTGGCGGTGAAGGGGTGATCGCCCTTGATGAATTTGGTGACGGCTTCGCGCAGGAATTGCTCATGCCTGGGCAGAAACTCTTCGGGAACCAGACCTTTTTGCTTCCTTCCGGTTTTCAGAGGCTCATCCCAATAACCGAAACCTCCATCGTCATTCTTCGCCAGCGACCAGTATTCAAATCGAGTTGCATCGCCTGAGAGCCCTTTGAAATCCCCATAGCGCGCGATCAGGCCAAGAATACCGAGTTGCAGCGCAAACCCCTTTTCAACCTGTGCGGCGGAGGGCGGCTTGCCGGTCTTGTAGTCCACGATCGCCAAACTACCGTCGGCCAGCCGGTCGATCCGGTCAGCCCGGCCATAAACCTTCACATCTTCGAACAGCATCTCGCCTTTCCGCTCGACGGCAATCAGCTTGCGGTCAGGCTGCGCGGCAATTTCGTCCGCCACCCAGGCCAGCCCCTGGCGGACACGCGGGCGCCAAAGCCCCCACATCAAAGGATGGATATTCGCTTCCCGCAGCAGATCATCGGCCACTTGCAGGATATCGGCATCTTCGCCCTTGAGCCGCGCTTCGTGCCACCTCTGCAAGATCGCATGGACCTGTGTACCCTTCCAGGCAAAGTCGCGATCGGGATCTGCATCAAGCGGATCGAGTTTGCGCAACGCCAGGATTTCCTGCGCATAGAGCTGGTAAGGATCGCCCAGCAACCGGTCGAGCCCGGTTACCTTTATCGGCACGTCGCGCAGCGCGGCATCGGGGCGCGGTTCGGGCCGGGGATAGGGCTCTGCGGGTGGCACCTGCCGGTCAATCCGCGCGGCTAGCGCCGGAATCTCGCGCTCCCGGTGATCCTTCGCGCCCTCGCCCAGCAGCGCCTGCACCCTCAGCAGGAAGCGCGAAGGGATGGTCGGCCCGTCCATGTCACGGATCGCCCGCGTCAGAACCACTTCGGGCGCACCCAGCGCGCTCGCAAGGTCGTGGGCCGCCAGTCCGATGCGGAATTCCGGCCCCGGCATGCCGAG
>LOET01000064.1 GCA_001515985.1 Sphingomonadales bacterium BRH_c3
GGGCTCGTCCTCTGCCAGATGCGCGGCAAGCTGCGGATTGCGGAAGCGCCAGCCTGGCTCGCGGATCATCCGTGCGCGTTCACCCGCCGGGATCTGTTCGCCCAGCGCGCCCAGCCGCAGCCATGCCGCCGCAATCAGGCTGTCGTCACGGCCATATTTGCGATTGCCCAACAGATCGAGCAGCTGCCTGAACTGCGTGCGCGCGCCCCGCTCGCTGGTGGCGCGATGGCGCAACACAGTGGCAAGGCGGTCATCGAAAAACATCACTTCTCCGGTTATGCACGTATCGCGCGAATCACGCAGGCAAAGCAGGTGCGCACCATGCACGCCAAACCTGTCCTATCAGCAAGAACACTGGTTTGGGCAAAGCCATTCTCGATGCGTTGCAAAGCGGGACAATTGCTGGCAGGAACAATAATATTATCCCAGAACGCCCGAAAAGGGCGCAAGTGTTGCATTCCGGCCCAAATCAGGGCGGATTTCGAGTCAAGGACGCAAGAAATGGCCAATCTGGATGAGATCGATCGTCGATTGCTGTCGGAATTGCAGCGCGAAGGGCGCGTGACCAATGTCGAACTGGCGCAGCGCGTGGGGCTGACCGCACCGCCTTGCCTGCGCCGCGTTCGCGGGCTTGAGGAAGATGGGGTGATCAAGGGCTATCACGCCGATCTCGATGCCTCGAAGCTGGGGTTTGCGATCACTGTGTTTGCCATGGTCAGCCTCAAGAGCCAGGCCGAAAGCGCACTGCGCGAATTTGAAGAGCATATGAAAGAGCTGCCCGAAGTGCGCGAATGCCATATGCTCAATGGCGAGATCGATTTCATCCTAAAGGTCGTGAGCAAGGATCTGCAAAGCTTCCAGGAGTTCCTCACCAGCAAGCTTACGCCTGCGCCCAATGTGGAAAGCGTGAAGACTTCGCTGACGATCCGCACCGCCAAGCATGAACCGGGCGTGCCGCTGGAGTAGGGGCGATGGCTGAAGCTGCGTCCGGGCCAGGCGAAATCAACGGGCATTGCCTGTGCGGGGCGGTGGAGATCACGCTCCGGAATCCGAAGCCGCAGGTTGAGGTTTGCCAGTGCGCCATGTGTCGGCGCTGGGGCGGGGCGTTCTATTCGGCACTGAGCGGCGAGAGCTTTGCCATTACCGGCGATGACAGCATCAGCACCTACCGTTCGAGCGATTGGGCCGAGCGGGCCTTCTGCAAGCATTGCGGCAGCAGCCTGTGGTACAAGTTCCTGCCGACCGGCAACCGCAGCTTCCTGGCGGGGCTGTTCTCAGCGGCTGACAACTATCCCGTCGAGCGCGAGATCTTCGCCGACGAGGCCGCGGCATGGACCGAGCTGCCGGGCGAGCACGCCCGGTTGAGCAGTGCGGAGACCATCGCCGAAGCGAAGGATGCGGGCTACGATCTGGGATGAAGTCGTGAAGCGGATCCAGATTCCCGGATTCGCGGGAATGACGAGCATTGGCCCGCAAGCTGACGCTCACTCTTCCCGCTTCGCCAGCACCTCCGCCGTGTCCACCACTTGCACGTCGGTCATCATCCGCAGGTAGGCGTCAAACCAGGGCTTGTGCGCCGATCCCACGATCACCAGCACACGCCCGCCGGGGTGGCGGGCAGCGACTTCGCGGATGTTGGCAATCATGCGAAGGTTGCGCACTTCCCACAGCGCGACGCGGCGGCGGCCAACCTGGTCGGGGCTGGGGCGGTTCAGCATGTTCAGCCATTGTCCATCGGCATCCAGCTGACCAGAGGCCGGGCTGTTCAGCAGGCGATAAGTGGCCAGGGCTTCGGCAGGCGTACCGAGGTGGCTGGAAGCTTCGGCCAATTCCTTGAAGCGCGGATCGGCCAGCAACTCCGCCAGCCAGGGTTCGGCCATGAAGGCTTCCATTGGCTTGTTTATCGCCGGATCCTGCTCATCGCTCTGATCATCGGTGGGGTTCACGCGTTCCAGGCCCAACCGCACTGCCAATCGGACGGCGATCAGATGATTTTCATTGCGGCGGGCGGCATAGGTGTCGAGCTCGCGGGCCAGAAGCGACGAGATACTGGCATCGGCAATGCGATCGGCCTGTGCCAGGCGCCACCATTGCACCAGCGCCGAATTCGGATCGCCGGCCGCAACGAACAGTGCTGCCAGCCGCCGCCGCTGTGCCGGTGTAGGCGCATCCGGCCAGGCAGCTAACGTGCGCCGCACCTCGGCATCGGCCTGCGGCATATCCATAGCCAGCGTGGTGCGGCTGATCCCAGCTAATATCATGGCTCTGCCACCATAGGTTCTCGCCACGTCTGGGTAAGATTCCCGATATGCCCACATGGAGTGGATGCCGACCCCGGTCAGCGCCTCGATGGCAATGGCATCAGGTTCGAAACCAGCCAGCCGATCGAGCAGCGGTTCCAGCACTGACGGGTCCCAGCCATCGGGCGTTCCGCTGAGATGCGGGGTGCCCAGCACCATGATCTGCGTTGGCTCACCCACATGGGCCTGCTGGAAGGCGCGCGGATCGAAAGGGGCCGCGGGGTCCTGCGAAGCGGCCAGCGGAGCCGCCGCCAGACCAGCAATGAGCAGGATCAAGGTCGAGATTGGAGCTTTTGACATGTTTTCCTTTCGCACCGGGCATGGTGTGCCACTGTATTAAGTGGCTATAACTGGAGGCTTCTGCTCTAGTCAATCGCGGGTGCGATGCTAGCAGGGACGGTCGCCTTGAATGTCTGCTATGCGCAATGCCAAACGTGCTGGCGAGCGTCTGCAAATGGGTCGTCAGCTGACGCTCACCCCTCCCGCTTCGCCAGCCATTCCTCCAGCCATTTGATGCTGTAATCGCCATTGAGCACATCGTCCTGCCGAACCAGCTCCTGGTGCAGCGGGATATTGGTCTTGACCCCTTCGATCACCATTTCTTCGAGCGCGCGCCGCAGCCGCATGATGCAGCCTTCGCGGGTGCGGCCATAGACGATCAGCTTTGCAATCATGCTGTCGTAATAGGGCGGCACCGAATAGCCCGCATAGAGCCCCGAATCGACCCGCACATGCAGCCCGCCCGCGGCATGGTAGTAATTCACCCTGCCCGGCGAGGGTGCAAAGGTGAACGGGTCTTCCGCATTGATGCGGCATTCGATCGCATGACCGCGAAACTCGAGATCTTCCTGCTTGACCGACAGCGGGCGCCCTTCGGCGATGCGGATCTGTTCGCGCACCAGATCCACTCCGGTGATCGCTTCGGTTACGGGATGTTCAACCTGCAGGCGGGTGTTCATCTCGATGAAGTAGAACTCGCCATTTTCCCACAGGAACTCGATCGTGCCCGCGCCGCGATAGCTCATATCGCGCATTGCCTGCGCGCAGATTTCGCCCATGCGGTGGCGATCTTCTGAAGTGATGACGGGCGAGGGCGCTTCCTCCAGCACCTTTTGATGGCGCCGCTGGAGCGAGCAGTCGCGCTCGCCCAGATGGATCGCATTGCCCTTGCCGTCGCCGAACACCTGGAATTCGATGTGGCGCGGATTGCCGAGATATTTCTCGATATAGACGGTGGCATCGCCAAAGGCCGCCTTGGCCTCGCTCCCCGCCTGCTGCATCAGCGTTTCAAGCTGGTCTTCCGCCTGGCACACCTTCATCCCGCGCCCGCCGCCGCCCGAAGCGGCCTTGATGATGACGGGATAACCGATGTCCCTGGCGATCTTGCGCGCCTCGTCATAGTCCGACACCGCGCCTTCCGATCCCGGCACCAGCGGCAGGCCGAGCGCGCCCGCGGTTTGCTTGGCGGCAACCTTGTCACCCATGGTGCGGATATGTTCGGGCTTGGGGCCGATCCAGGCGATATCGTGCGCCTCGACGATCTCGGCGAACTTGGCATTTTCGGACAGAAAGCCATAGCCGGGATGAATTGCGTCGCATTGCGCGCATTCCGCCGCTGAAATGATGTTGGCGATGTTGAGATAGCTGTCGGCTGCCGCTGGCGGGCCGATGCACACCGCCTGATCCGCCAGCCGCACATGCATGGCATCGGCATCGGCGGTGGAATGCACAGCCACCGTCTCGATCCCCATTTCATGCGCCGCCCGATGGATCCGCAGCGCGATTTCGCCGCGATTGGCGATAAGAATGCGTGAAATACCCATGCGTCAGCCGATGATGACGAGCGGCTGGCCAAACTCGACCGGCTGCGCGTTCTCGATCAGGATGGCCTTGACCGTGCCCGATGCGTCGGCGGTGATCGGGTTCATAACCTTCATCGCCTCGACAATCAGCAAGGTGTCACCCTGCTTCACGCTGTCGCCAACTTTCACGAAATTGTCCGCGCCCGGTTCGGGCGAGAGATAGGCGGTGCCCACCATCGGTGACTTGACCGCGCCGGCATGATCGGCAGCCGGTGCCTCTTCGGCGGCGGGTGCTGCGCCAGAAGGAGCAGGGGCGAGGGCAGCAGCCGCTGCCGGGGCCGCTGTTACCACTGTACCGCCGCGTGCGACGCGGATCTTGCGGTCATTATCCTCGACCTCGATCTCGGTAAGTCCCGTTTCATTGAGCAGTTCCGCCAGTTCGCGAACCAGCTTGGTATCGACATTCATGCCGGAATTGCGCCCGGCATCGGTCTTGCGTTCGGCCATTGTTGCCCCTCAAACTTCAGTTGCTGGCGTGACTATTCGCGCGAATTGTGGCTGGCAAGAGGCGCCGTGGCAATTTTCGCATATGTCGGCGCCTCAGATTTCGCCGCTGGCGACCGCTTCCAGCGCGATCAGATAGCTTTTTGCCCCGTGCCCCTGCACCGTCATCGCCGCTGCCATGCCGATATAGGAGATGTGGCGAAACGGCTCGCGCGTCATCGGATCGGACAGGTGCACTTCCACCACCGGCGTGCGGATCGCCTTGATCGCATCCAGCAGGGCGATCGAAGTGTGGGTGTAGGCCGCCGCATTGAGCAGCACCGCGCGCGCGCCCTCCGCTTGCGCTTCGTGCAGCCAATCGACCAGCATGCCCTCGTGATTGGTCTGGCGCATGTCGATGGCAAGCCCGAGCTCGCGTGCCCGATCTTCCAGCATGCCGGCAATATCGTCGAGCGTGTCACTGCCGTAGATATCCGGCTCGCGCGTACCGAGCAGGTTGAGATTGGGGCCGTTGAGGACGTAAACGGTGTTGGTGGTTTCGGTCATGCGGGCGGCATAGCCCGCGCCGCACTTATCTGTCGACGCCTTTCACCTTCCCCCATTGGCGGGCGGCGGTGTAGCCGAGGTAGCCGGTGCCGAACAGCGCGAACAGCGGCTCGGGCAAACCGCCCAGATAGGCGTTCATGCCGCTGGCGATATCGCGCGCGGCAGCGGGATTGAAGGCCGCAAGCACGCCCATCGGCAGCGCCCACAGGATCATCACATACATCACATAGAGGAAGCTGGGCCGGGCCCGGCTGGTCCATGGATCGGCGGAATTGGCCTCGGCCACGATCGCCTGCAGCCGCGCCTCGATCAGCTGCATTTCCTGCGTGCCTTCCAGCCGCAGCAGCTCAAGCTTGGCCTTGGCGCGGGCTTCCTTGTCGGGGATGATCTTGTCGATGATCGCGGCGAGCGGGCCGATCAGCGAATCGAGTAAGGCCATTTCATTTGCTCCTGTGAGGTGATTTGCAGGAGAAATAACCAAATCGGTTCGTGTAGGAAAATCAGGCGCTTTCGTCTGCCTCCGCCAGCAGCCTTTGCGCCAGCGCAAGATGCGGCCGATCGAGCATCTGCCCGTTCAGCCCCACCGTGCCCGCGCCGGGATTGTCGGCAAAGGCCTGCACTATGGCACGGGCATGCGCGATCTCATCCGCACTGGGGGTGAAGGCCTCGTTGATCACATCGACCTGAGCGGGATGGATCGCCAGCATGCCGCGATAGCCCTGGCTTCGCACCATCAGTGCGCGCTCGCGCAGGGCCTCCAGATCGCGGAATTCGGGCATCACCGTTTCGATCGGCGCCACGCCTGCCGCCACCGCGCCCAGCAGGCACAGGCTGCGCGCCAGCTCGAAAACCGGCATATAGGAACCGTCGGGCCGGTGCTGGACCCGCGCGCCGAGCGCGGAGGAAAGGTCTTCCGCGCCCCAACTCATCGCCACCAGCCGCGGGGCACCGCCGTAGCTGCCGCAATGGAACATTGCCCTGGGCGTTTCTGTGACCAGCGCCGCGACGTGCGTTGAACCGACGGCCACACCATGCGCGTCCTCATGCTCGCTCAGGCGCATGTCGAGAATTTCGATATCGCTGCGCCCTTCGGCCTTGGGCAGGAACAGACCGCCGGGTCCCGCGCCCATGATCGCTTCGAGATCATGCGTGGTTTCCCCGCTCGAAAGCGGATTGATCCGCACCCAGATGCGGTGCCTGTCATCGCGGCCCTTGAGGAATTCCGCCACTGCCTTGCGTGCAGCGGGCTTGTTTTCAGGCGTGACCGAATCCTCAAGGTCGAGCAGCACGATATCGGCGGCGCTGTCGCTCGCCTTGGCCATCTTGCGCTCGGAATCGCCCGGCGCGAACAGCCAGCTGCGCATGCGTGGAAGGGGTGGGCGCTCGCTCATGCACAAATCTCCTCGGCCACGCGGGTTAGGGCGCAGGCAAGCGAGGTGCAACAGCAAGTTGTAAGGGGGGTATTCCACTGGTCGGGATGACTGGATTCGAACCAGCGACCCCCACACCCCCAGTGTGGTGCGCTACCAGGCTGCGCTACATCCCGTAACCAGTGGAGGGCGGGCCTATAGGGCGGTGCATCATGGCTGGCAAGCCGGGAACGGCGGTGTAGACGCACTGACACAGTTTATTTCCTGAGATGGCCCAAAAAATTGCGGCGCGCTTGCAATGCTGCTAACCGCGCCCACTTAGCGAAGCGGAAAGGCATGGGGGCACCGGGAAACCAGTGCCGGATGCTGCCCCGCAATGGTTCAATTCTCAGTCTGACAGGCTTTACACAATGCTTGAACTCCTTGCCGCCGCAGCCGGCGCCGATGCACCGCCCGGATGGATCCAGTGGTTGCCGATCGTCGGCATGATCGCGATCTTCTGGTTCCTCATTATCCGCCCGCAAATGAAGCGGCAAAAGGAACACCAGCAGAAGATCTCACGACTCAAGAAGGGTGACCAGGTTGTCACCGCTGGCGGCCTGGTAGGCAAAGTGGCCAAGGTGGATGACACCTATGCCGAGATCGACCTGGCGCAGGGCGTGCGGGTGAAAGCGGTCAAGAGCACGATCGGCGACATCATCCCGCCCGGCGGCAGCGCCGCAAACGACTAACGCGAACAGACGGACGGATTCAAAAGCCGATGCTCGATTTCCCGACCTGGAAGAAGGCCTGGCTGTGGGGGCTGACGCTGCTTGCGGCCGCCGCCGCGTTGCCTTCGCTGGTTTCGACAGCCAATCTCGATTGGCCGGACTTCCTGCCCGATCCCGAGATCAACCTCGGCCTCGATCTTGCCGGGGGCAGCCACATCTTGCTGGAAGCCAAACCCGAGCAGGTCGCAGCGCAGCGGCTCGAAAACATGGAAGAATCGGTCCGCAGTCTTATGCGCGGAACGACTCCGGAGCAGCGCATTCGCATTGGCGATGTCTCGACCGCCGATGGCCGCCTCAGCTTTATGCTGGACGATCCCGCCGATCTTGATCGCGCGCGCGAGATCATGCTGCCGGTGATGAGCGGCAGCGGGCTGGTGCGCGAATGGAACCTGTCGGTGGTCGATGGCCAGCGCATGATTCTGACGCCGACCGAGGACGGGCTTGAAACCGCAGTAGCCCAGGCGATGGACAGCGCCACCGAAGTCGTGCGCAAGCGCATTGATGCGCTGGGCACGCGCGAGCCGACTATCATCCGCCAGGGCGATACCCGCATCGTGGTACAGGTGCCCGGCCTGCAGGATCCTGACCAGCTCAAGGAGCTGCTGGGCCAGACTGCGAAGCTGGAGTTCAAGCTGGTTGACCAGAGCGCCTTGCCAAGTGATGTCGCGCAAGGGATTGCCCCGCTCGGTTCGGAAATCTTCCCTTATGCCGAAGGCACGCCGTTCGAGGGTACTTCGCTGGCTGTGCGCCGATTGGGCGGCATTCGCGGTGACAGCTTGACCAATGCGCAGCAGGGCTTCGATCCGCAAACCAACGAGGCGGTGGTCAACATCCAGTTCAACCAGCAGGGCGGCGCGCGATTTGCACGGCTGACAAGCGAGAATGTCAATCGTCCCTTCGCCATCATCCTGGATGGCAAGGTCCTTTCAGCCCCCAATATCAACGAGCCGATTCTGGGTGGCAGCGCGCAGATTTCAGGCAGTTTCACGGTTGAAAGCGCGAACAATTTGGCGATCTCACTGCGATCGGGTGCGCTGCCAGTTGACCTGACTGTTATTGAAGAGCGCACCGTTGGGCCTGACCTCGGGGCGGATTCGATCAGACGCGGCCTGCTTGCGATGATGATCGGCTCGACCGCAGTGATCGCGCTGATGATCCTTAGCTATGGCCGTTTCGGCATTTACGCCACGATCGCGCTGGGTTTCAACGTGCTGATGATCCTGGGCATCATGGCCGGGCTCAACACCACGCTGACCTTGCCCGGCATCGCCGGCTTCGTGCTGACCATCGGTGCGGCGGTGGATGCCAACGTGCTGATCAACGAACGTATCCGCGAAGAGCGAAAACGCGGGCGGCGCGTGGTGGCGGCAGTCGAAAACGGCTACAAGGAAGCGAGCCGCGCGATCTATGACGCCAATGTGACCAACTTCATCGCCGGTGTATTGCTGTTCCTGTTTGGCTCTGGCCCGGTGCGCGGCTTTGCCGTGGTTCTGGTGATCGGGCTGTTCACCAGCGTGTTTACCGCCGTGACGCTGACCCGCATGTGGGTTGCCGGATGGCTGCGCAAGGCGCGGCCCAGCGATATCAATCTGTAAGGGGATCGGACCGATGCGACTTCTCAAGCTCGTCCCCGACGACACCAATATCAAGTTCCTCAAATGGCGCGTTCCGTTCTTTGTCGTTAGCCTGCTGCTGATCGCGGCAAGCTGGGCCATGGTGGTGACCAAGGGCATCAATTACGGGGTTGATTTCGCTGGCGGCCAGGAGGTTCGGCTGACCTTCGTAGAGCGCGAAGAAGCGCCGATCCCGCAATTGCGCGTGCTTGTGGAAGAACTCGGCTACGGCTCGCCAGTGGTGCAGGAATTCGGCGCGCCGAACCAGGTTTCGATCCGGGTGCGACTGCCCGCGGAGGCGGAAGACACGCCGGGAGCGGCCACCGAGATCGGCAACCAGGTGATCTCCACCATTGAGGCCGTATACCCCAATGTCCGGCGAGACGGGAACGATACCGTTTCGGGCAAGGTCGCGGGCGAATTCCGCAATGACGCCGTGCTTGCACTGGTGGCCGCGATGTTGGCGGTGGCGCTTTACATCTGGTTGAGGTTCGAATGGCAGTTCGGCGTGGGCGGCCTGTTCGCCCTCTTCCATGATGTTTCGCTGACGTTGGGCATGTTCGCGCTGTTCCAGCTCGAATTCAGTCTGCAGATCGTTGCCGCGATCCTGGCGATCATCGGCTACTCGCTGAATGACACGATCGTGGTTTACGACCGCATCCGCGAGAATCTGAAGAAATATCGCAAGATGGAGCTGCCGGAACTGCTTGACCTGTCGGTCAATGAAACGCTGGCGCGTACGGTGATGACCAGCCTGACCCTGCTGGTCGCGCTGGTGCCGTTGCTGTTGTTTGGCCCGGCCAGCCTGTTTGGGCTGACCGCCGCCATCACACTGGGTATCTTCGTCGGCACCTACAGTTCAGTCTACATGGCCGCACCGCTGCTGGTGTGGCTGGGCGTGACTTCGGACAGCTTCGTGCCGCAGGAAACCGCGGCTGACCGGCAGGAAAAGAAAGCGCGCGGCGAAGTCTAGCCGCTACAGTTTGCGCACCAGCATTTCTGCAACGGCGATCCAGGCCGGATTGTCGACCACTTGCTGTTTCTGGCCGCTTCCGGGCGGCAGGATGCCAACCAGTTCGCCCTGCCGGTCAATCAGGCGCCCGAAGGCAAAGCGCCCGCCGGGGCGGGGCACCAGCACGTCTCGATTGATCGCGTGCGCCGCGTCCTGAGGCGCTAGCTGGCGCAACCATAGCAGGTCGCCCGGCCTGAACTCGCCGACACTTTCCGCTACGCTCAATACGGTGAGCGCACCTTCGCCGGCAATATCGCTGGGCAGCAAGGCTTCGCGCGGCTTGGCCAATGCTTCCGGGCCGGCCGCGCGCAAGCTGGCCACCACCATTGGTGCGGGTGTTTCTTCTGAGCGCACCAGCATTTCAGGATCGATGTCGAGCGCTGCCGCAATCCGGTCCATCCATTTGAGCGAAAGGCTGCGCATGCCGGTCTCAAGCCGACCAATGGTTTGCGGCGTTGTTGGCGGGGTGCAGGCTTCGGCCAGCTCGGCCAGGGTAAGCCCCTTGCTCTTGCGGATGTCGCGGATGCGATTGATCACCGGAACTCTCTTTCGGTAGCTAACCTTATTGGTGATTTATCTTTCCTACATGAACCGCCGCGTTGCAAGCCCCGCGCCCGAAACATCAACAGGAGACAAGGCAATGCGGCGGCAATTGGTGGAACGCGAGCTGACTGAAGAAGGGCCTGTCCGTGGTTCGCGCGCGCGCGGAAAGCGCCGCACGGTTACGGTAAATTTGGCCGAGTCACCCTTGAGCTGGCTGCATGCGCGCGGGCATCTGGATGATCGGCTGTTCGACGCGGGCGAGCGGCTGCGCGCCGATTACGAGCGCGCCCAATTGGGTGCCAGCATCACCATGCGGTGGGACCCGGTGCGCGCCAGATCGACCGGAGATCAGGGGCTCACTGCAAGCGAGCGGCAAACCGCGGCCAAGCAGCGTTTCGACGGCGCGCTAACGATGGCAGGCGCCGGGCTGCAGGATATCCTCTGGCGCGTGGTCTGCGCGGGTGAGGGCCTGCCCGATGCCGAAAGGCAGCTCGGCTGGCCCGCGCGCAGCGGCAAACTGGTGCTGAAGCTGGCGCTCGATCGGGTGGCGGATTTCTACCGGATCGCGTGAGGAGAAAATAAGGTCAGGACGGTGTTCCATGTGTTCCATCCTGCGCGATCATCCCTCGA
>LOET01000065.1 GCA_001515985.1 Sphingomonadales bacterium BRH_c3
GACCGGGTGCTGGTCCAGCGCGCGGGCGACGTCATCCCGCAGGTGGTGCGCAACCTTACGCCGGATGCAGCGCGTGCGCCCTTCCTGTTCCCCGATCACTGCCCCGAATGCGGCAGCGAGGCGGTGGCGGAAGAGGGCGAGGTTGACGTGCGCTGCACCGGCGGGCTGATCTGCCCGGCGCAGCGGACCGAGCGGCTCAAGCATTTCGTCAGCCGCAAGGCGCTGGACATCGAAGGATTGGGCGAGAAAACCATCGACCAGTTCTTCCACAAAGGCTGGCTTGAGAGCCCGGCCGATATCTTCCGGTTGAAGGATCGCCGCGAGGAGATCCTTGCGCTGGAGGGCTGGCAGGACAAGTCTGTGGATAATCTGTTGGCTTCTGTGGATAACAAGCGCGAACCCGATGCTGCGCGGCTGCTGTTCGGGCTGGGCATCCGCCATGTCGGCGAAGTGACCGCGCGCGATCTGATGAGGAATTTCCACGATCTTCCCGCGTTGCGCGCCGCCGCGGAAAGTGCGCGCGAGGGTGACGATGAAGCGCTGGCCGAGATCACCTCGATCGATGGTGTCGGCGGCGCAGTAGTCGAGGCGCTGGGCGATTTCTTCCATGAGCCGCACAACGTCGCGGTGTGGGAAGACCTGCTGGGCCTTGTCAGTCCGCCGCCCTATGTCGTGGAAACGCTCGATTCTCCCGTGGCGGGGAAGACCGTGGTGTTCACCGGCAAGCTCGAAACCATGAGCCGCGACGAGGCCAAGGCGCAGGCCGAACGGCTTGGCGCGAAGGCAGCGGGATCGGTCAGCGCCAAAACCGATCTGGTGGTGGCCGGGCCGGGGGCGGGCAGCAAGCTCAAGAAGGCGGCCGAACTGGGGATCGAAGTGATTGACGAGGCGGGCTGGGCGCAAATCGTGGCGCAGGCGGGGTAGGGCGATGCTCGAGGAACTCCACCCGCAGGCGCTTCGTATCGCTGCCGTGCTGAGCCTGCTGGAGAACGCGCTTTCAGCCTAGCGCCGGGGCACCCATTTCATCACGCCGCCTGCCATCGGCGTCCACCATCCCGTCTTGATCCCTGCTGCCGCCAGCGTGTCGCTGGTCCACTGGTTGCAGGTCTTGCCCAGATGGTAGCTGCCCGGCGCATCGTAGAATATGTCGTAATCTTCATAGCCGGGATGGGTTGTGCGCTCTCCGCGTGGCAGCACCAGCTGCTCGATCTGCGCCACCAGCAGCGCATATTCCGCATGGCTGATGGTCAATTCGCGGTGATCGGGCGAGGGTGCCGGGCGGACATAATGCGCCACATGCAACAGGCCATCGCCGCCGCTTGCCGCGCTCCACACCGTGCCCAGCGAAAGATCCCACCAGCTTGGTGTGTTGAGGAACACTTCACGCTCGCCCCAACTCACCGAGACATGGGTGTAGGGGCGGCGCGGCGTCAGCACATCATCAGCCGGGAATTCCTCGCGCCAATCCTTTTGCGGCGTGACCACCGGCATCGCGATCGCGGTGTGCACGCCATTGGTCTCTACCATGATGGTGACGCCGCGGGCGGGCTCCTGCCAATTGCCGTTGCGGGGGATGGACGAACCGATCCATGCCGAAAGCAGGAAAAGCGCGGCAAGCGCCAGCAGCATGGCCAGCGGCCAAAGCAGCAGGCGCTTGATCCAGCGCCTCACTGCCGCTTGCGCAGCCAAAGGATCGACCAGTCACCATTGACCATGCGTTCGGCCAGGCGGAATCCTGCCGTGCGATAGGCGCAGCGCACGCGCGCTTCCTGCGTTTCGAGCAGACCAGCCAGCAGCACATGCCCGCCCGGCACAACGGCTGCGGCAAAATCGGGAGCCAGCTCGACCAGCGGCCCGGCAAGGATATTGGCAAACAGCAGATCGTATGGCCCGCGTGCTTCGAGTAGTGGGTGCTGCATCCCATCGGCGATCACCATGGTCAGTTCGCCCGCTCGTGCGCCCAGCTTCACGCCGTTGAGATCGGCATTGTCGGTTACTACGCCAGCGCACACCTCATCGATATCCGATGCCGTCGCCAACGCGCGCGGCCACAGATGCATGGCCGCAAAGGCCAGCAGGCCGGTGCCCGTGCCGATGTCAGCCAGATTGCGCGCCATCACGCCGCGGCGTTTCATTGCATCAAGCATGGCGAGGCAACCCGCCGTGGTTTCGTGCTGGCCGGTGCCGAAGGCCTGGCTGGCGGGAATAACGAAATTGACCGCATCCTTGGCAGGCGCATGCTCAGGCGTATGGACATGGAACCGGCCCGCGCGAATTGGCTCGACGCCCTGCTGGCTCAGGGTAAGCCAGTCTTCATCTGGCAATTGCTCGGCGGTGATTTTGGGCGCTTTATCAGCAAACAATCCAGCGATGGCACGCTTTTGCGCAGGGCCCGGCTTGTGGGGATACCATGCTTCCAGCACCCAGTCGTCAGGGCGATCTTGCGCCACTTCGCTGCCTGAGATGACCAGTTCGGGATCCCAGTCCCACACCTCGTCATGCGCGAGCAGCGCGGCCTGGACGACCTGCTTTGGAGCAAAAGCGAAGAGCTTCCAGCTGGTCACTTGGCGGCCGCTTCCTTCGCGAGGCGCGCGTCGAGCCGGGCGGTGACCGAGGCGGCATAAGCCTGGCAGGCACCGGGATCGATCCATGGCGCCTCGCCCTTCAGTCGCGCGGGCATATTGCTGGCGGATGGGTGCGGCGTCAGCAGCAGGTCGCAATCGAGTGCGGCCAGCCGCGCGATGCCGCGGCGAAACATTGAAACATATTCAGGATGGTCGGTGAAGCGATACTCGTCGCTGCTGACTGCGGTAAGGCTGTCGCCAAACACTATGGTGACACATTCGGCACTGTCGCAGCTTTGCCATTGCCAACTCATCGCTCCAAGTGTGTGGCCGGGCGTAGCGACAGCTGTAATAGTGACGCCAGCCAGTGTGATTTCTTCGCTATCACGGACAGTGCGGATTTCACCAGCCACCGGAGCCATCGGGTCATGCAAGCCTGCTTGCGGATCGCGCGGGTTGTCCTTGCCGCTGCGCAGGACGGGGGCGGCGTCGGCGCTGGTATAGACCGGCGCTCCGCTCAATTGCTGCAAGCGCGCGAGGCCGCCGACATGGTCATAATGCTCATGGCTGGTGAGCAGGGCCTTCACTTCGGCGACCGAGTGGCCAAGCGCGGCGACATTGGTTTCCACGACTTGCGATCCCGCCTCGGTCCCGCTGTCGATCAGCACGATCCCCGCATCGCCGACAATCAGGATCGCAGCAATGCCGCAGGTGCCCACGTAATAGACATTGCCGTGGATCTGGTATGGCGGGGCGGGCTTGTCCCATTCGTCCCAATCGGTGCAGGTAGCGGCCCAAGCAGCGCGGTTTTGTTCCGGGGCAAGCGGTGCCGAGGCATTTGCGTGGGCGCAGCCTGCACAAACCAGTGCGATCAACGGTGCAGCATTGGGGACTATCTTATCGAACATAACTTGCTCCATTGGCGTCGATCACGGCGCCGGTCATGCTTTCGGGCGCGTCGAGCGCGCAGAACTCGATGATTTTTGCGATCTCTTCAGGCGTCGCCACCCTCCCGAGCGGAATATCGCGCAACAATTCCGGCCCGCCGCGGCTGGCAAGATAGTCGCCCGCCATGGCGGTGTCGGTAAAGCCCGGCGTTATGGCGAAGCTGACAATCCCCTCGCGCGCGTATCCACGGGCGATTGTCTTGTGCATCGCCAGCATCCCGCCCTTGGCCGCGGCATAGTGCCAGTGCGCAGGCGAATCTCCGCGATATCCGGCGCGGCTGGCAACATGCACGATGCGGCCCGGCACTCCGCGTTCGAGCCAGTGACGGACAGCGAAGCGGCTGAGCTGTGCGGCGGCAGTGAGATTGATCCGCAAGGTTTCTTCCCAGCTATCCAGCCATTCGATGTCCGACGAATCGAGCGCTGCCGCCTTGAACAGTCCGGCGTTGTTGACGAGCACGTCGATCTTGCCGCCCGCGCGCTCGAGCGCCGATTCCCACAGCAGCTGAGGCGCAGAAGGCTGAGTAAAGTCGGCCGCTACGGTCATCGCGTCTGCGGCGCTGCTGGCATGGCCGATCACTTTTGCGCCGCGCGACTCGAGCGCGTCTCGCGCCGCCGCGCCGATTCCCCGGCTGGATCCGGTGACTAAAATGCATTTCATGCACGGTTCTATCCGAAACTTTGCAAGCGGAGTCGAGCGGAACTCACTGAAACGCGGGTTGTCACACGCGCCACGCACGCTAAGTGGGGTGCCAACCGCGACAATCGGATAATTGACCATGCCCAACAGACCATTATCGCCGCACCTCCTCGATGGAGCTAGGCTGCACTGGAAATGGGGGCCGCACATGCTGGTCTCGATCCTGCACCGGGCAACCGGTGACGGGATGGCGCTGGTGGGCCTGTTCGTGCTGGTGTGGTGGCTGGGCGCGCTCGCCAGCGGACCTGAATATTACGCCGCTTTCACGGACATGATGGCTTCGCCGGTTGGCATGGTGGTGCTGGTGGGCCTTAGCTGGGCCTTCTTCACTCACATGATGAGCGGCCTCAGGCACTTCGTGCTCGATATCGGTGCGGGGTATGAGCTGGGCACCAATCGCTTCTGGTCAATTGCATCGCCAATCATCGCCATTCTGCTGACAGCGGGCTTCTGGGCCCTGCTGCTGCGCTAAGGACATTCGCAATGGGTAATGGAACATCTCTCGGTAAAGTGCGCGGGCTTGGCTCCGCGCATCAAGGCGCGCATCACTGGCTGCTGCAACGTTTTACCGCGATCGGCAATCTGGTGCTGATGATCTGGCTTGCGGGCAGCATTTTGTGGCTGCCCGATCTTGGCCATGCCACCGTCAGTGAATGGCTGGCCCAGCCGGTTTCCGCCATGGCCATGATCCTGCTGGTGATCAGCACTTTCTGGCACGCCCGGCTTGGCCTGCAGGTGCTGATCGAGGATTATGTCCACAATGCCGGCAGCAAATTTGCCTGCATTGCCGCGCTCAACCTTGCCGTGATCGGCGGCGGGGCCTTCGCCATTTTCTCTGTTGCCAGCCTTGCCTTTGGAGGAGCCGCCTGATGGCCGACACCTCAGCCTACAAGATCATCGACCACACTTATGATGTGGTGGTCGTCGGCGCGGGCGGTTCGGGCCTGCGCGCCACCATGGGCGCAGCCGAGGCCGGGCTCAAGACCGCGAATATCACCAAGGTTTTCCCCACAAGGTCGCACACGGTCGCCGCACAGGGCGGGATTGCCGCTTCGCTGTGCAACAACACGCCGGATCACTGGCAGTGGCACATGTTCGACACCGTCAAGGGGTCTGACTGGCTGGGCGATCAGGACGCGATCGAATATATGGTGCGCGAGGCGCCCGCAGCGGTTTACGAGCTTGAACATGCCGGCGTGCCATTCAGCCGCAATGAGGATGGCACGATCTACCAACGCCCGTTCGGTGGGCACATGCAGAATATGGGCGAAGGGCCGCCGGTGCAGCGCACCTGTGCTGCGGCTGACCGCACTGGCCACGCCATGCTTCATGCGCTCTATCAGCAGAGCCTCAAATATGATGCGGATTTCTTCATCGAGTATTTCGCCATTGACCTGATCATGGCGGGCGAGGGGGCTGATCGCAGGTGTGTGGGCGTGATGGCGATGTGCCTTGACGATGGCACGATCCACCGCTTCCAGGCCAAGGCGGTCGTCCTGGCAACCGGCGGCTTCGGGCGCACCTATTTCACTTGTACCAGCGCGCATACCTGCACCGGCGATGGCGGCGGCATGGTGCTGCGCGCAGGGCTGCCGCTGCAGGACATGGAATTCGTCCAGTTTCACCCCACCGGCATCTATGGCGCGGGCGTGCTCATCACCGAGGGTGCACGCGGCGAAGGCGGCTACCTGACCAATAGCGAGGGGGAGCGTTTCATGGAACGCTATGCGCCTTCTGCGAAGGATCTTGCCAGCCGCGACGTGGTTTCACGGTCGATGGCGCTGGAAATGCGCGAAGGGCGCGGCGTTGGCGATCATGGCGACTATATTTACCTGCATCTCGATCATATCGATCCCAAGGTGCTGGCCGAGCGCCTGCCGGGCATCACCGAAAGTGGCAAGATATTCGCCGGTGTCGACCTGACACGCGAACCTCTGCCGGTGTGCCCCACGGTTCACTACAATATGGGCGGCATTCCCACGAACTACATGGGCGAAGTGCTCAATCCCACCGCGGATAGCGCCGATGCCACCGTGCCCGGCCTGTTTGCCGTGGGCGAGGCGGCCTGCGTTTCGGTTCATGGCGCGAACCGCCTTGGTTCGAATTCACTAATCGATCTCGTGGTGTTTGGCCGCGCCGCGGGCCACCGGCTGAAAGAGACTGTCAAGCCGGGCACGGCGCATGCCGCGCTGCCGGCGGATTCGGCCGATCAGGCGCTGGGGCGGCTCGATCATTTCCGCCACGCCAATGGCGGATCGCCCACGGCCGAAGTGCGCATTGAAATGCAGCGGACGATGCAGGCGCATGCGGCGGTGTTCCGCACCGATGAACTGATGGCGGAAGGCAAGGTCAAGCTGGCCAAGGCCTATGAGCGGATGCAGGACATCAGGGTTACGGATCGCAGCCTGATCTGGAATTCGGACCTGATCGAGACGCTTGAGCTGGACAATCTGATCAGCCAGGCATCGGTCACGCTGCACGGCGCCCATGCCCGCAAGGAAAGCCGCGGCGCGCACGCGCATGAGGATTTCCCGGATCGCGATGATGCCAACTGGATGAAGCACACGCTCAGCCATTTCGATGGCTGGGGCGGCAATGGTGGCAAGGTGACGCTGAGTTATCGTGACGTCCACAACTACACGCTCACTGACGATATCGAATACATCAAGCCGAAGAAGCGGGTGTATTGAGCGGCGCGGGATCGGTCTGCTTCGGGAACGATGCAGGCGATTTGACCTGATCTGACCGTTTCGCCCTGGCCTGATCGCAGGCCGGGCTGCGCGGCGTGAAGCGGCCCGGCTGTTCAGGCGATAGCCAGTTTCTCCAGCAGGTTTTGGCGCCTGTTGTTGAGCAGGTCTTCAAGCGTGAAGCCGTCAAGATGCGAAAGGAACGCATCAAGCGCGCCTGCCAGCGCCGGCTTCAGGCGGCAGGCTCCGTCGATCGAACAGTCGGCATCGCCCCCCATGCATGACACGAAACCTTCGAACCGTTCGAGCCGCCGCACAACGGCACCCAGGTTGATGTCGCGCGGATCGCGCGCCAGGCGCAGGCCGCCCCCGCGCCCGCGCGTGGTTTCGATCAACCCTTCGGCCTGAAGCGCTTGCACCACCTTGGCGAGGTGGTTGCGCGAAATCCGGTAACGATCGGCAATCTCGTCAATTGTCGCTTGTCGCTCGGTCGCGCCCAGCATCAGCATGATGCGCAGGGCGTAGTCTGTTTTGAGGCTCAGCTGCATAAAATGGGTATATGAAGTATTGCTTTTATCCGCAAGGCGATTAAGCAGGTAATTGAAATACCTCTTTACGAGTCGATGGATCATGAACACCTCCGCCACGCAAGAACGCACCCGCGATCAGGTCGCGCGCATCCGTGCAGCAAAGCGCGCCAAGGCTGTTGCCGTCGGAGTGGATGAGGCCTTCGTTTCGCAGCTCGTCGAGGGATTCTACGCGGCGGTGCGGGATGATGACCTGCTCGGCCCGATCTTCGCTCAGCGCATCGCTGACTGGCCGCAGCACCTTGATCGGATGAAGCGTTTCTGGCGCTCGATCCTGTTCAACAGCGGCGAATTCTCGGGCAATCCGATGCTCAAGCACATGGCGATTCCGGGCCTTGAAGAGCGCCACTTCGCCCGCTGGCTGGAGCTGTTCTATGCGCAGCTGCGCACGCTCGAATCCACGCCCGGTGCGGCCCCGCTTGTTGGCCGGAGCGCCCGGATGATTGCCGACAGTCTGCTTACCGGAATTGCCACTCGCCGCAGCGGGTTGGCGGGATCTCGCGCAGGAGGAAACCTTCCCCATGTTTGATTTCAATCTTCATCAGGCCGAACAGGTCGAACACGAAGTTCTGGCCCAGGATGTCGCGTGCAGTGAGGTCGGTGTTTCGCCTCTACCTGAGGCCAAGCCGGGCTTTCAGTTCCCGCCGCGCGTGTGGGGTTTGATGCTGGCATCCTATGCCGTTTTCTTCGTGGCCATTTTCGCTGCCACTGGCGGAAGCGGCCACGCACGCTTCGCGATTGTCATTTCCGTGCTTTACACAGCGATGTTCTTCGGGGTTGCGCGGATCGGAGCGGGTATTGGCGGGCCGGAACGGCTTTCACCTCTGGATCGGGGGCAGCCGCTTCAGACATGGACGGGGCCGATGGATTCACGCTCGGCCTATGCACAGGTGCTGGTGGTTCCCATGGTGATCGCGCTGTTCGGAATCGGCATCGCCGCCATCATCGCCGTCATTGACTTCACGGCTTAGGGATCGACCCGCCGCACGTCCAATATCTTGACCGGCTGCGCCAGCATTTGCCCCTTGAGGAAGCCTTCGCCCTCATTCGGGGCGATTGGCTGGGCATGGATCGCATGGACCACCTCCATCCCTTCCACCACATACCCGAACACAGCAAATCCGGGCCGCAGCGCAGGATCTTCGGCATCGGGCCGGGCGTCGAGCCCGCGCTGGTCGCGGATCATGATCGAGAAGTCACCCGTCGCCGTTCCGGGTTCGAAGCGCGCCATCGACAGCGCGCCATCGGTATGGCTCAGCCCGGTTACATTGGTCGGCTCGTGCGCAATGCCCGGCAGGATGCGATCGGGATGGTTCTGCGCGCCGCATTGCAGGAATCCCGCAGGCTGCTCGCCGCCCGCAACCCGCATCGCGCGGTAGCATTGCGTGCCGTCGAAGCGGTCTTCGTCGACATAGCGCAGGAAATTGGCCGCGGTGATCGGCGCGCGCTCAGTCTCGAGCGCGACGGTAAACTCGCCCATGGTGGTTTCGATCACGACATTGACTGTCTCGAACACCGGATCGGGCACGCCGGGCGTGGCCGCCGCCCGCGCGCTGACTTCAAATTTCATGATCAATGTGCGCTGGTTGGCCGAGAAGTTGTTGTCCGAAGCAAGATAGAGATAGGTGCGCTGGCCATCCTCGCGCACCGCCAGTCCTTCGAAATTGTCGATGGTGAGTGGCGGCGTCCAGGTTGCGAGTGTTTCGCGCTCGCCATCTACGCCAATCGCGACAACTGAAGCAGCATTGCCCCATTCGCGCGAATAGCTGCGGAACAGGACATAGCACACGCCATTGCTGGCGCAGTCGGCATCGGTCGGCGCGCTGGATCGTTCGTCAAGTGGGGGCGGCGCGGCAATTTCGAGAGCGGCGATTTCGGAACCTGTCTGGCGCAGGCAATTGGGCGTTTCGGTGCCAGCCCATTCGCCGCATAGGAGCCAGCCGTCCGATGCGGCGGCCAGCGTTTCCAGTCCCTTGTTCGAATCTGCCCCGACAAGCAGATCCGCCGCCGCAATGTCGGCGGGTCGGGCTGGTCCATCCAGGCCGTCATAGCGCCAGATGCGGTGATCGCGTTCGAAGCTGATGAACCATTCGCCCGATGGACCACGCGCGATAGCTTCGGCATCGGCTGCGTCCTTGCGCCGCAGCTTCTTGCCGTCCGTATCGAGCAAAGCGCCAGTGGTGATCGAGCGGATGTCGATCAGCCGGTCGCCAAGCTCATCCAGCGTCATCACCAGCCAGCGCCCGTCATCCATCACGCCATAAAGCTGGCCGCCGTGCCATTCGAGGCCCGAAATGCCGCCGATTTCCGCCTCGCCCGGTTCAAGCTCAAGGCCGCCGCGATAGGAGAGTTCACCGAGGGTTTCATTGTCCGGCTTGCCGGGATCGAGTGCGACAGGCGCCGTGAAGGGCATGATCTCGTCATTGGCAGCGGCGCTGACGGCAAGGGAGGCCAGAACCGCTGCGATCGCGGCAGCCAGAGCGGAGTTCCATGTCATTCGTCCATCGTGATATGTCACCGGTCGAGAAGCAAGCACCTTGAACGCAAGTTTATGCAGACACGATGTTTACAGACGTAGTCACAACGACTACATGCGTAATCGTAACGTGAGCGAAGCGTGCCAGGAGGATTGCATTGGCGAATAGCGAAGACCGCAAGCCTGACAGGATCAGCGAAGCCGAACTTGCGGTAATGGAAGCGCTGTGGGCGAAAAGCCCGCTCACCGCAGCGGAAGTTTGCGACGAGGTTTGCACTGCGCGCGGTTGGAGCCAGGCCACGGTCAAGACCTTGCTCGGGCGGCTGGTGCAGAAACAGGCGCTTTCCGCCGCGCCTGACGGCCGCCGTTTTCTGTATTCTCCGCTCATCGCCCGCGCCGATTACATTGGCGGCGAGAGCAAACGGCTGGTCGACCGGCTGTTTGGCGGAAAGGCTGCCTCGCTGGTGGCTCATCTGGCCGAACAGGAAGCGCTCACCGAAAATGACCTGAATGAGATCGAAGCCCTGCTGAAGGAGCTCAAGCAATGATGGATTGGCTGCTTGATACCCTTGTCTGGACTGCTGCGCTGATTGCGCTGGTCCTGCTCATCCGCCGCCCGGTGGCACGCTGGTTCGGGCCGCAGTTCGCATATGCGCTGTGGGCACTGCCGCTGCTGAGGCTGTTAATGCCCCCGTTGACCTTGCCCGCCTGGCTGGCCCCGGTTGAGCCCGCGACAACCTCAGTGCCTGCGAGCGATTCAACCGGATTTATGCTGGTCGAGTTCGCGCCTGCGCCATTCGTAGAGCCTGCCGCTCCGCAACTGCTGCCTTATTCGCTTCAGGAAATCGCGCTGGCGGCCTGGCTGACCGGGGCCGCGATATTCCTGTACCTGCGCTTCCGCTCCTATCACCGGATGCGGCAGGATCTGCTGGCCGAAGCACGCGAGGTTGGCCGCGCGGGCAAGGTGCGCCTGGTCGAAACCCCTTTGACCGGTGCGCCCCTTGCCTTTGGCGTGATCGACAAGGTGGTGGCGATGCCCAGAGGTTTCCTTGCCGATTGGGACCGTGAAGCGCGCGATCTGGCGCTGGCACATGAGCTGGCCCATCACCAGGGGCAGGATCTGCTGATCAATATGGCTGCGCAGCCGCTGTTCGCGCTGCACTGGTTCAATCCGCTCGGCCATCTGGGTTGGCTGGCCATGCGGCGCGATCAGGAGGCGGCTTGCGACGCCCGTGTTCTCGCAGCTCGCGGTCCCGCCGAACGCGCCGCCTATGCCAAGGTTATCGCGAGTTTCGCCGCCGGCCCCAATGTGGCGCTGGCCGCCCCCATGGCCTGCCCGGTGCTGGGCGATAAATCGATCATACAACGACTAAGGAGCATAAAAATGAACAACCACTCCAATAGCCAGCGCTGGCTTGGTCGCGGCGTGCTGGCTGCGGCGCTGCTTGCGATGCCGCTTTCGGCCACCATCAGCTATGCCGAACCTGCCCCTGCGCCCGAAGTCGCGCCAATTCCCCCGCTTCCACCTGTACCGCCGGTACCGCCTGTGCCACCGGCACCCATGGCGGTGCAGGCAGCAGCGGAGGCGCCAATCGCTCCGGATGGTCAGACAGCTGTGATTGAACGCGTGATTTCCGAGGACGTGGAAAAGGGCGCGGACGGGAAGGACGTGAAGAAAGTCCGCAAGATCCGCATGATCAGGAATGGCGAGAACATCTCCGAAGAGGAGATGCGCGAAATCATGATCGAGGTTCGCGAAGAGCTGGCCGAGGCCGACCGCGAGTTGGCCGAAGCGATGAAGCAGCACCGCCTCGCCATGGTCACGATGCGCGATGCCGAAGGCAAGATGCCGCATGTGATCGTGTCGTGCGACAAGGACAATGCTCAGGAATGGGTCAGCAAGGAGGGCGAGGGCACCAAGGTGGTGAGGATCTGCACTGCCGATATCATGGCTAGCGCGATCAGCGGACTTGAATCGGCGCGGGCATCAGTCGCCAAAGACAAGAATATCCCTGATGATGTGCGCGAGGAAGTGCTGCGCGAGCTAGATCAGCAGATCAAGCGCTGGAACGAAAAGAACAGCTGACCTGCTGCAAAGGATCGGCCTAAAAGACAGCGCCGGGGCGGTCACTGTGATCGCCCCGGCTTTTCATTGCCCTATGCGAAATAGCGATCGCACACGGCATCGTCGGCGCTTTCCAGCCCCGCATTGAGCGCTGCCATACGCTGTGCGCTGCTGCCGTGCGTAAAGCCTTCAGGGTTGATCCGCTGGCCGGCGCTACGCTGAAGCGTGTCGTCGCCAATCGCGCTTGCCGCGCGCATACCCTCCTGCAAGTCACCCGGCTCGATCAGCGAACGGTTTTTGCCCGCCCAAACGCCTGCATAACAATCCGCCTGCAGCTCCATCCGCACCTGTAGCTCGTTTGCGGAGGCGGGGTTCTGCTGCTGAGCGCTGCGAACCTGCTCTGCCAGTCCGGTGAGGTTCTGGATGTGGTGCCCGTATTCATGCGCAATCACATAGAGCCGGGCGAAATCGCCGGCCTCGCCGGTCATCTGCGCGAGTTGATCGTAAAATCCGGTGTCGATATAGATACCCATATCCGCCGGGCAGTAGAACGGGCCTGCTGCGGATGTGGCACTGCCGCAACCCTGAGTGCTGACCTGGCCCCCGCGAAACAGATCGAGCACCGGTTGTTCGAACCGCATACCCACGCGGGCGAATTCCGGTTGCCAGGTTTCGTTGAGTGATTGCAGCGCGTTGCATGCTTCCACGGCATAGGGCCCCTGGTTGCAGACCTGTTCTTCGCTGAGGTTGTCCTGTTGCGCTTGCCCGGATGCGGTTTGCTGGCTGCCCTCAATCGCGGTGATCGTCTGCATCGGGTCGGCACCGAAAACGAAATAGGCGATCGCGGCCAATACCAGAGTACCGATACCAATGCCGCCGGGCCCGCCAGGAATACGCGATTTGCCATCGCTTGAGCGGACCTTGATCTTGCTGGTGTCGAACCTGCGCAGTTTCATCGAATCATGCCTCCTCGCCGCCATCATTGCTGGCCAACCAGGCTATAAATACACCCAGCTCGGATGCGGGCTTTCAATTGCCGGGATCAGTCTCCTGTTCGTCGCCGTCTTCCTGCGCTGCTGCGAGCGCGGCATTTGCCGCGCGCGTTTGCGGATCGACCGGACGGGCGGGATAGGGGCAATCCATGGTTTCACCCATGCCTTTCAGATAACCGCGCCGCACCGCCCCAGCCATAACCGCTTCCTCAAACTCGCGCTGGTTCTTGGCTGCACCGCTCAGTTCGCGCACAATGCCGCGGAAGGGCATGAGCGAGCCGACCGCGCTTTTCGCCAGTCGGCCGGCGCTGACCCGGCGCTGCTCGCCGGAATATTCATCGAAATCGAGGCCCAGAACGCTGTCGAGTTCTGCGATTTGGGCGGCAATCTGGCTGCAGGATTCGATTGCGTCGCGACTATAGGCATCGGCCACCGCGCGTTGCAGTACCTCGGGAATATCCTCGGTTGACAGGTTCAGGTCATCGGCGGGCGTCGACGCTATATTGCCGACGTCGGGATCGCGTTTGCCCACCGGCCTTTCATTTTGTGACCCAGCACCGCCCACACAGGCAGCAATGGGCAGGGCGCATGCAAAGGCAAGTGCCAGGCGTGCGGGCATTGCAACTTGTCTGATCGGCATAGCTCAGTCTCCACCAACAGTCGAACCGGGTAGGGCGCAACACGTTACAGCTTCCGGGTTCGCATCCGCAACCCCAGCGCGCAATCGCTTTGCGCTGGACAGTGATGCGTGAAGGCGAATACTGCGCCTGCCACGAATCCAGCCACAGGGTAATCAGATGTTTCTTGAAGGCAAACGCGCGCTCATCACCGGCTCCACTTCAGGTATCGGGCTCGCTATTGCGCGGGCTCTGAAGGCCGAAGGTGCTGAAATCATCCTCAACGGCTTCGGTGATGAAGCCATGATCGCGGCACTGTGCGAAGAGCTGGGTGCCACGCATTCCGCCGCAAACCTGCTCGATGTGGGCGAGATCGAGGCGATGATGGCGGATGCCGGTGCGATCGATATTCTCGTCAATAATGCCGGGATGCAGCATGTTGCCCCCGTGGATGAATTTCCCGTCGACAAGTGGAATGCGATCATCGGGCTCAATCTCACCGCCGCGTTTCACACCACAAGGCTGGCCGTGCCGGGCATGAAGCAGAAGGGCTGGGGCCGCATCATCAACACCGCCTCGGCGCATTCCAAGACAGCTTCGCCATTCAAGAGCGCCTATAACGCCTCGAAGCACGGGATCGACGGTTTCACCAAGACTATTGCGCTGGAGCTGGCGCAGACGGGGGTTACCGCCAATTGCATCAGCCCCGGCTATGTCTGGACGCCGCTGATTGAAGGGCAGATCCCTGACACGATGAAGGCGCGCGGACTCACCCGCGATCAGGTTATCAACGATGTGTTGCTCGCAAAGCAGCCGACCAAGAAATTCGTCCAGCCCGATGAAGTGGGCGCGCTTGCCGTGTTCCTCTGCCGCGAAGAAGCAGGTAATGTCACCGGTGCAAACTGGAGCATCGACGGGGGCTGGACGGCTGAATGAACGGGCAGGGGGCAGTGGGGGTAGCAAGGCGGCTTTGCGCGCTTGCGCTTGTGCTGGTTCTATCGGCATGCGCCAGTTCGGCCGGCATCCGCGTTAAGCAGTCGGAATTTGTCGCGCTTGAAAACGCCATGGAGCGTCATGTCGATGTGCTGGCGAGCGTGGAGTTTGCCGGCCGCAGGCCGGGAACGCCCGGCGAAACCAGGACGCTGGCATATTTGCGTGGCGAGATGGAGCGCGCGGGCTATGTTTCCGGCACCAATGATCCGGCCAATCCCTGGAATGCGCCGGTCCGCCTTGTCAGTGTAACCGGCGGTGAAAGCCGGATCGAAATCGTCAATGGCAAGCGCCGCATCACGCTCGATCCGGCAAGTGCAACCGGCTTTACCGATCGCCGCCGTGGCCTGGTCGAAGGCGGCGAAATGGTGTTTGTCGGCCATGAGTCAGAGAATGTCGCGCCTGATTTGGTGCGCGGGCGGGTGGTGGTGATGCTCAGCGAGCCGGGCGTTAGCCCGTCGCGCCGCGCGCAATTGCTCGAAGCTGGCCCCGCTGCAGTGATCACTGTGGTTGAGGGGGCTGAGACAGTCGAGCAAATGCGCCAGCTTCGCGCCCGCGAGCGGCTCGTCCTGGCCAGCGAAGGCGCTGACGACCTGCTGGTTTTTGTCACTGACGATGCGATGGGCGATGCGCTGGGCGGGTCGGTGTGGCAGAAGCTGCGTGATGCCGCGACCGAAGGGCATGCTGCAGGCGGCTTTGCCCCGAAGCTGCTCGACGCCCGGATCAATATCGACACGCGCTCGACCCGGCGCGAGGTCATGTCGCACAATTTCATCGCTCGCCTGCCTGGTACTGACCCCAACGCAGGTGCGATCCTGCTGCTCGCGCATTGGGACCATTTTGGCGAATGCGGCCCGCCCGATGCCGAAGACCGGCTGTGCAATGGGGCAGTCGACAATGCCAGCGGGATTGCGCTGATGATCGAGCTGGCGCAGCGGCTGGCGAAGGGCAAGCCGTTGGCGCGCGATATCTATGTGCTGGGCACGACGGCGGAGGAATGGGGATTGCTTGGCGCGCGCGCTTTCGCCGAAGAGCCGCCAGTTCCGCTTGAGAGCTTCGTCGCCGCATTCAATTTCGACACGGTGGCGATCGCGCCGCGCGGCAGCGCGGTGGGCTATATCGGCGAGGGCATGACTCCGCTTGACCCGCTGGTGTTCGAAGCGGTCAAGAAAGCCAGGCGTGAACTGGCCCCGCGCGAACTGACCGAACCCTTCCTCCAGCGGCAGGATGGCTGGGCGCTTTTGCAACGCGATGTTCCAACGGTGCTGCTGTCCAACGCGTTTGGTGATGAAGAGAAGATGATGGCCTTCCTGGCGACCAAATATCACCAGGCAACGGATGAGCCAGGCGCGCTCGAATTGGGCGGCGCGGTGGATGATCTGCTGCTGCACGAATATCTGATCCGCCGCATCGCGGACCCGGCCAAATATCCCTGAGTGGCAAAGCCGTATAAAAAAGCGCGCTCCCCCCTCTAGCCCCTGCGGCAACATGCGGTTACATGGGCCGCCACGAATCTCCCCCTGCGATGAAAGTGGCGACTATGGATATCCCGCTCGGTCTTACCTTCGATGACGTGTTGCTGCGTCCGGCCGAAAGCGATGTCTTGCCGGGCATGGCCAACACAGCAACGCGGCTGACGCGCGATATTGTGCTCAACATTCCGGTGATTTCGGCTGCAATGGACACTGTGACCGAGGCGGACATGGCGATCGCCATGGCGCAGATGGGCGGCATCGGCGTACTTCATCGTAATCTCGAGATCGAACAGCAGTGTGCGGCAGTGCGCCAGGTCAAGCGCTTCGAGAGCGGCATGGTGGTCAACCCGATCACGATCAGCCCCGATGCAACGCTGGGCGATGCCCAGGCATTGATGCTGCAACATCGCATCAGCGGCATCCCGGTAACTGACCGCGACGGCAAGTTGGTGGGAATCCTGACCAATCGCGACGTGCGCTTTGCGGAAAACCCGATGCAGCCCGTACGCGAACTGATGACAACCGATAACCTGGCGGTCGTGCCGCTTGGCACCGGGCAGGAAGAGGCGCGCCGCATGCTCCATCAACGGCGGATCGAAAAGCTGTTGGTGGTTGACGAGAATTACCGCTGCATCGGACTGATTACGGTCAAGGACATGGAAAAGGCTGTGACTTACCCTGATGCGACCAAGGATGCGGCCGGGCGTTTGCGCGTTGCGGCGGCTACCACTGTGGGCGACAAGGGCTTTGCCCGGACTGAAGCGCTGGTTGACGCTGAGGTTGACGTGGTGGTGATCGACACCGCGCATGGACATAACAAGGACGTGGCGCGCGCGGTCGAGCGGGCCAAGCGGCTGTCCAATTCGGTGCAGGTTATTGCCGGTAATGTCGCCACTGCCGAGGCAACCCGCGCGCTGATTGATGCCGGGGCGGACGCGATCAAGGTGGGCATCGGGCCAGGCTCAATCTGCACCACGCGTGTGGTGGCCGGCGTGGGCGTGCCGCAGCTGACCGCGATCATGGATTGCGCGGCCGAGGCCGCCAAATCTGGCGTGCCGGTGATCGCTGATGGGGGGCTTCGTACCAGCGGCGATGCAGCCAAGGCGCTGGCCGCCGGGGCTTCAACCATCATGGTCGGCTCGATGCTCGCGGGAACTGCGGAAAGCCCGGGCGAAACCTTTCTTTACCAGGGGCGCAGCTACAAGTCCTATCGCGGCATGGGCAGCGTGGGCGCGATGGCGCGCGGCAGTGCGGACCGCTATTTTCAGGCCGATGTTTCTGCCATGAAACTGGTGCCCGAGGGGATCGAAGGCCAGGTGCCGTTCAAGGGCCCCGCAGCAATTGTGGTTCACCAGCTTGTGGGCGGGATCAAGGCGGCGATGGGCTATACCGGATCGGCAACGATCGAAGAACTGCAGGCGCGGGCGCAATTCGTGCGGATTACCAATGCCGGGCTATCGGAAAGCCATGTCCATGACGTGGCGATCACGCGTGAGGCACCGAATTATCCGACGCGCTAGGGCCTTGAGGGACCGTGCGTTCCTGCGGAAGCAGGAACCCGTTGCGACACATGGGTGCTTGTGTGCGCTGGACTCCGGCTTTCGCCGGAGATCGCGGGATTTACAGTGACCCCCGCTGCACGAGTCCAGGCGGCGATCGAGCTGCTTGATGCGATTATCGATGCCGCAAAGCGAGAAGGCGCGCCGGCCGACCGGCTGATTTCGGACTGGGCGCGCGGCAATCGCTATGCCGGATCCAAGGATCGCCGTGCCGTGCGCGAGCTGGTCTATGCTGCGATCCGCGCTTGCGGGCCGGTGCCTGAAAATGGCCGCGCGGCTGTGCTGCGATTGGCCGAGGGAGATACGGCACTTCGCGCGTGCTTCGATGGCTCCAATTATGGCCCGACTCCGATTGGCGAAAGTGATGAGCCGGCACAAGGCGGGATTGCGCCAGACTGGCTGATGGAGCGCCTTGCCGCCTCGGGCATTTCGGCAGGCGAGGCAGCAGCACTGATGGATCGCGCTCCGCTCGATATTCGCGTCAACACGCTGAAGGCGGATCGTGCCGGGCTTGATCTGCCTGAGGCAGGCGAATGGCTCGCGGCGCCGCAAGCGCTTCGTTTTGACGGCGGCACGCAGGTAGAGCAGTGGGCGCAGTATAAGGACGGCCAGATCGAGGTGCAGGATCACGGCAGCCAGATCGTCTGCCTCGCCTGCGCTGCGAAACCGGGCGAAACCGTGATCGACCTGTGCGCCGGGGCGGGCGGAAAGACGCTGGCGCTGGCTGCGGCGATGCAGAATCAGGGGCGCCTGCTCGCCTGTGACATCGATCGGGGCCGCCTTTCGCGCCTTGCTCCGCGCGCCGGGCGGGCCGGTGCAGGCATGATCGAGACGCTGCTGCTCGATCCAGGGCATGAGCTTGACCGCCTGGCAGAATTTCACGCGGGGGCTGATCTCGTCCTGATTGACGCGCCGTGTTCGGGCACAGGCACCTGGCGGCGCAAGCCCGAGGCGAAATGGCGGCTCACTCCAGAGCGGTTGCAACGTTTTATGGAGACGCAAGACCGGTTGCTGGAGATAGCTGCGCGGCTAGTGAGGCCGGGTGGACGGATCGGTTTCGTTACATGCTCGCTGCTCGACGCCGAAGGCAAGGATCGGATCAGCGTATTTCTGGATCGGCATAAGGATTTCAAGCCGCTCGAATTAACCATGCCGCACGGCGGCCGCCAACATGGTGAAGGCGCCCGGCTGACGCCGTATCAAGACGGCACGGATGGATTTTTTGTCGCCTTGCTGGGTTTAGCATGTTAGCCAAATCGATTATGGCTGAACCTTCGGTCTTGAAGCACGCTGCCTTGAAGGAGCTGATCATGCGTTTCGCGCCCGCCGCCGCTGCCTTGTCCCTTGCATTCGCGATCACCGCGAGCATGAGCCATGCCGGGGAGCGCGTGCCCGATCCGCGCGCCGCCGCCATGGTCGAACAGGGGCGGGCGGCATTGGCGCAAGGCGATGCGCAGGCGGCGATTGACGCGTTCGAGGCCGCATTGGCGCTCGATCCGGGCCATACGCCGATTTTCCTGGAGCTGGCGCAAGTCGCGCGGGCAGAGGAAATGCAGGGCAAGGCAATCCGCTATTACCGCGAAGCGCTTGCCCGCGATCCCGGCAATCTCGCCGCGCTTTCGGGCGAGGGCGAAGCTCTGGTGGAAAAGGGCGCGCTGGAGAAGGCGAAGCGCAAACTCGCCCAGCTTGAAAGCATTTGCGGCGAAAGCTGCCCCGAAGCGGTTGAGCTTGCCAGCGTGATTTCGCGCGGCGTCCCGCAGCCACGCATGGCCGCCAGCGAAGCCGAGGGCGGCACGCCCAACTAACCTTTCGCGTCAGTCCAGCTGCGTTAGATGAGCGCGGCGAATTCTCGCACCACCGCACGGTAAACGTCGCGTTTGAACGGCACGATCATATCGGGGAGCTGCTGCGGCTCGATCCATTGCCAGGTCGCGAATTCGGGCGGGTTGTGCGCTTCCAGGTCCACATCCTCGTCATTGCCCTTGAACCGGCCCAGGAACCAATGCTGTTCCTGCCCGCGATACTTGCCGCCCCACAGCTTGCCGATCAGATCTTCGGGCAGGTCATAGCGCAGCGGCTCTTTGGTCCGGGCGATAATGTCGACCAGATGTGCGCCGATCCCGGTTTCCTCCGCCAGTTCGCGCAACGCGGCCATTGCCGTATCCTCGCCTGGATCGATCCCTCCCTGCGGCATTTGCCAGGCGCCAAGGTGCTGCGAATCGATCCGCTGGCCAACAAACACCTTCCCCTGCCGATTGGCGAGCATGAAGCCAGCACAGGGCCGGTATGGCAGCAGGCTCATTCCTGTGCCGCCAGCATCAGCTTCATTGCGGCGAATACGCGTTCGAGATCCTTTTGATAGCTGGGCACGGCCTGTCGCAGATTGGTGAAGCTGTGCGTTCCGCCTTTGACCTCGATGAACACGTGATCGACCCCTGCATTGCTCAATGCCGCCCCATAATCGCGGCCCGAATCGCGGATCGGGTCGAGGCTGGCGGTAACCAGCACCGTTGGCGGCGCGCCTGAGTGATCGCCCAGAATAGGCATGGCACGCGGATCGCTGCGATCGGGGGCATAGGCAGCGTCGAAATATTCGATCGATGCCTTGGTCAGGACAAATCCGTCGGCAAATTGCTCGAAACTCGCCGAACCGAAGGCATCGCTGGCGAGCGGGAAAATCGGTACTTGCAGTAGCACTGGCACCGCAGCCGGCTTTGCACCGAGCAATTGCGACACCACGATAGCGGCATTGCCGCCCGCGCTATCGCCAATCGGCACGATACCGGTGGCCCCGCGTCCAAGCGCCTCAGGCGAACCGGCAATCCAGCGGGCAGCGGCCTCGCAATCCTCGATCGCGGCGGGGAAGGGGTGTTCGGGCGCGCGGCGATAGTGAGTCGCCACCACCGGCAAATCCATCTGGTGTGCAATCTCGGTGCACAAATTGTGATGTGTATCAAGATCGCCGATCACGAATCCGCCGCCGTGGAAGAAGCAGATTACCGGGCCAGGCGCGCGGTTTTCGCGGCTGTCATAAAGCCGCAGGGGAATCTCGCCCGCCGGACCAGGGCAAGAAAGGTTGCGAATCACCGCCAGCTCGCGCGGCGGCGCATCGGCCATCGCGTGCAGCGCGACATAGCTTTGCCGGGCCTCTTCCAGCGACATTTCAGCGAGTGCAGGCCCGCCAAATCCGGCAAGAGCCTCGATAAAGGCTTTCACATCAGGGCGGACAAATGGTGTTTTAGTCGGTTCTTCGGCGGCCATCCGGTGCGCTCTCCAGTTGTTCTTTTCGACAGGTTAGTGGCGTGTGCGGTGCATTTCCACTCGACATTTGTCATACGAAGAGAAAAACTTCATTGCGGGAGAAGGAACCGAGGAATAGGTGGCCTTTAGCAATGCACAAGCGCCTGCAATCGGGCGCGCGACAAGGAATGCACATGGCGACCCAGGCCGCTCATACGCCGCCAGAAGCGGCACTTCACCAACAACCTGATGCCGTGGTGGTCCGCTTTGCGGGCGATAGCGGCGACGGGATGCAGTTGACCGGCGGGCAATTTACGCTTTCGACCGCGCTGGCAGGCAATGATCTCGCCACTTTCCCCGATTTTCCGGCGGAGATCCGCGCGCCGCAAGGCACGCTGTTCGGCGTATCCGCATTCCAGATCAATTTCGGCAGCCGCGAGATCGACACTGCGGGCGATGCACCCGATGTGCTGGTGGCGATGAACCCGGCGGCGCTGAAAACCAATCTTTCCGCGCTCAAGCCGGGCGGGCTGATCATTGCCGACACCGGCGAATTCACCAAGCGCAATCTCGACAAGGCGAAATACAAGGCCAACCCGCTGGAAGACGGGAGCCTGGCCAAATATGATTTGCTGGCCTTCGATATCAGCGCGCTGACGATTGAAGCGGTCAAGCCGTTTGGCTTGGGCAACAAGGATGCGCTGCGCAGCAAGAACATGTGGACGCTGGGCTTGGCGCTGTGGATGTTCGACCGTTCGCGGGAGCCTATCCACGAGTGGCTGCGGGCAAAGTTCAAGTCCAAGCCGGATATTGCAGACGCCAATATCGCCGCGCTCGACGCCGGCCATGCCTATGGCGAGACGGCTGAGCTGTCCGGCCCGCTCAAGCAGCTGCATTTGCCGCCGGTGCCAACGGAGGCCGGGCTCTACCGCACCATAACGGGGGCGGAATCGGTTTCGCTGGGCCTCGTCGCAGGGGCACAGCTGGCCGGTCTGCCGATGTTCTTCGGCGGCTATCCGATCACGCCTGCCAGCGCGATCCTGCACCATCTTGCCCGGCTCAAGGAATACAATGTCACCACCTTCCAGGCGGAAGACGAGATCGCCGCGATCTGCGCCGCGATCGGCGCCAGCTATGCCGGCAGCCTTGGCGTAACCAGCTCATCGGGCCCCGGCATTGCGCTGAAGGGTGAGGCAATGGGCCTTGCCATCATGACCGAGCTGCCGCTGGTGATCGTCAATTCGCAGCGCGGCGGGCCGTCCACCGGCCTTCCGACCAAAACCGAGCAGAGCGATCTCTACCAGGCCGTCTATGGCCGCAATGGCGATGCGCCGATGCCGGTGATTGCTGCGTGCAGCCCCAGCGATGCGTTCGAATGCGCGATCGAGGCCTGCCGCATAGCGACCCAGTACATGACGCCGGTGATGCTGCTGACAGATGGCTATATCGCCAATGCAGCCGAGCCATGGAAAGTGCCCGATCCGGCCAGTTTCGAGCCGTTCCCCGCCAACTTCCTGACTGAGAAAAACGGGCCTGCCAATGAGAGTGGGGATACCACGCTGCTTCCCTACAAGCGCGACAGCAAGGGCGCGCGGCCCTGGATCAAGCCCGGCACGCCAGGCCTGATGCACCGCATCGGCGGGATCGAGAAGCAAGTCGACACCGGCCATCTCGATTATTCGCCTGACAACCACCAGGCGATGACCGATGCGCGCCAGGCGAAGGTGCTGAACATTTCGGTGCCCGATCAGGCGGTGAGCCTGGGCGAAGCGGGTGGCAAGCTGGTAGTGGTCGGCTGGGGCAGCACCTATGGCCCGATCCATCAGGCGGTGCGCCGGGCGAGGGCCAAGGGGCTGGACGTCAGCCATATCCATGTGCGCCATATCTGGCCGCTGCCCGGCAATCTGGGCGAGCTGCTCAAGAGTTATGACAAGGTGCTGGTGCCCGAAATGAACACCGGCCAGTTCAAGACCGTGCTGCGCGACCAGTATCTGGTCGATGCACAGCCGCTCAACAAGACAAGCGGGCAACCATTCTATATCCATGAGCTAGAAGAAGCGATCGAGGAGGCTTTGGCATGAACGCTCCAACCAAGATCGAGACCACGCTCAAGGATTGGGAAACCGATCAGGAAGTGCGCTGGTGCCCCGGCTGCGGGGACTATGCGATCCTGAAGGCGGTGCAGCGCACGCTGCCGCAATTGGGCGCTGACCCTTCCAACACCTGCTTCATCAGCGGGATCGGCTGTTCCAGCCGCTTTCCCTATTACATGGAGACTTACGGTTTCCACACCATCCATGGGCGCGCACCTGCGGTTGCCACGGGCGTGAAGCTGGCCAATCCCGATCTCGACGTGTGGCTGGTGACGGGGGACGGCGATGGGCTGTCGATCGGCGGAAATCACATGCTGCATGTGCTGCGCCGCAATGTGAACATGCAGATCATGCTGTTCAACAATGAGATCTACGGCCTGACCAAGGGGCAGTATTCGCCCACCAGCCGTATCGGCACGCGCAGCCCCTCGACCCCGATTGGATCGGTGGACCGGCCCGCCAATCCTTGCGCCTTTGCACTGGGTGCGGGCGCGCGCTTTGTCGGGCGCGGGTTTGACGTATCGAAGAACCTGCCTGACGTGCTCAAGGCCGCGCATGCCCACCAGGGCGCCGCTTTCATCGAGATCTTCCAGAACTGCATCGTCTACAACAAGGATGTGTTCAACGATTTCGCCGCGCCCAAGGGGGCGGAGGATCGCCAGCTGTGGCTCGAGAACGGGCAGCCGATGCTGTTCGACGGCGGCACCAAGGGAATTGCGCTCGACAAGGACAATCTCTGCCTCAAGGTAGTGGATGTGGCAGACGGCAATTGGGAAGCGGCGGGCGTGATCGTGCACGATGTCACCAACCGTTCGATCGCGCATATGCTGGTCGAGCTGCCCTTCGGCCCGTTCCCGATGGCGCTGGGCGTGCTCTATGACGATCCGCGCCCGACCTTCGAGATGGGCGTGGCCGGAGAACGCGAGCGTGCGACATCCGGCAAGCAGGCGAACCTTGCCAAGCTGCTTGGCTCTGGCCAGACCTGGACGGTGAGCGGGACGGCGCAGGATCCGATCTGATTTTTCGGTTCACACGAAGACACGAAGATGGAGCGCAAGGCCGATATCGAGGAATTGGCCAGGGAGGTTGTCGATTGTGGCTTCCATTTGCACAAGGACCTCGGGCCGGGCTTGCTTGAAAGCGCGTATGAGACGCTGATGGCAGCGGAGCTTGGTCGGCGCGGATTGGACGTCGTCCGACAGGTGCCGGTTCCACTCAAATACAAAGGCGTTGTCGTAGACAACGCATTCAAGATCGATCTGCTTGTCGATCGGCAATTGATTGTGGAACTGAAATCGATTGAGCGCCTAGCTCCGGTTCATGGCAAACAGGTTCTAACTTATCTTCGGCTGATGGGACTACCGCTGGGCCTCCTGATGAACTTTGGTCAAGGGACCTTCAAGGATGGTCTCAGACGCATCGCCAATGATTACTTTGGCCGAATCGGTTAGGCTCGACATCTTCGTGTCTTCGTGTGAAACCGGATCGTCCTCAAGTAGCGGTTGCGAAGCACAGCCGAAGGCTGAACCGATAGGACAAACAAAACCGCATGGACAATATCACCCATAGCCTTGTCGGCGCGCTGATCGGGCAGGCCGGGCTCAAGCGCAAGACGGGACTGGCGATGCCCGCGCTCATCGTGGGCGCGAACCTGCCCGATGTCGATGCGGCGTGTTTCTTCTGGCTGGAGGGGGTGGAGCACCTCGGCTTCCGCCGCGGGATCACGCATGGCCCGCCCGCGTTGGTGCTGCTGCCCTTGGTGCTGGCGGGGCTGCTGTGGGGATATGACCACTGGCAGGCCAAACGAGGGAAACGACCTGAGGGGCGGCTGCCGGTCAATTTCAAATGGCTGTTCCTGCTGAGCTTCCTCGGCTGCCTGACCCACCCGGCGCTTGATTGGCTGAATGTCTATGGCATTCGTTTGCTCGAGCCATTCTCGAGCCAGTGGTTCTATGGCGACACGCTGTTCATCATCGATGTGTGGCTGTGGGCGCTGTTGGGCTTTGCCACGTGGTTTTCGCTCCGGCGCGAGAAGCGAGGCGGGGAGTGGATGCGGCCTGCGCGAATCGCGATTGCAGTGGCGCTGGGGTATATAGGGTTGAACGGGGCGATAACGTCCTCGGCAGAGCACAACGCTAGAAATGAAATGTTGGGATTCGGGGTCGAACCTGAAACGATTATGGCTAGCCCGCTGCCCCTCGCTTTTTGGGAGCGAGAGTTGCTGCTCGGCGGTAACGGTTATTGGGGCGAGTTTGATGGTCAAGCGGACACCCACACGAGTATAAAAATTTTCGATCTAACCGACGAATTTTGTGACCTTGAAAAGGCCATCGAAGGAGCAAACGAAACTAAGGAGCTTACCGCCTTCCTCTTCTGGTCGCGCGCTCCCTTTGCCGAGCGGGCACCGGACGGCTCGGTCGTCCTCCGCGATGCCCGCTTCTACGATCCACGTGCGCGGGACCGGTTTTCGGTCGCGCTGCCGGATGTGAAGTGTGAGCCCATGGGCGAGGAACTTTCCACGCCCTAATTCGTCATTGCGAGGAGCCGGAGGCGACGAAGCAATCCACGGAACAAACGAACGCACCATGGATTGCCGCGGCGACTGTGTCGCCTCGCAATGACGTAAGGGGGGATTGCGAGATATGAGACCATGACCAACCCCCAGATCGTCTGGCTGCGGCGCGATTTGCGCATGGCGGACAATCCCGCGCTATATCACGCGGCGCAGGCTGGGCCGGTGATCGCGGTCTATGTCCTCGATGATGCGCGTGCGGGTAGCCATGCCTATGGCGGGGCCTCGCGTTGGTGGCTGCACCATTCGCTGAAAAGCCTTGGGCGCGCGTTGGCAGAGCGGGGCAGCCGCCTGATCCTGCGGCGCGGCGATGCGGTGGAGGAACTGGTCAAGCTAGCGGCGGAAGTGGGCGCGACCACCGTCCACGCCAACCGCCACTACGAACCGTGGTGGCGCAAGGCGCAGGGCGAGCTGGCGGAGCGGCTCGACCTCCAGCTCCACGACGCGAACTATCTGCTGCCGCCCGGCGCGGTGACGACGGGCTCGGGCACGACGTACAAGATCTACACCCCGTTTGCGAAGGCGGTGCTGGAGCAACTCCCCCCGCGCGGCGAATTGCCCGAGCCGGAGACCCTGTCCGCACCCGAGCAACGTCCCGCCAGCGACGCGCTGGAGGACTGGAACCTGCTCCCGACAAGGCCCGACTGGGCCGGCGGGCTGCGCGACTTCTGGCAGGTGGGCGAGGCTGCGGCGCACGCGCGACTCGAATGGTGGGCCGATCACGTCACCGACTATGACGAAGGCCGCAATTTCCCTTCAATAGAAAAGACCAGCCAGCTTTCCCCGCACCTGCATTTCGGCGAGATTTCGCCGGTGCAGATCTGGCATGCGCTGAAAGACCGCCGCTCCAACGGGTGGAAGACCTTCGAGAAGGAGCTGATCTGGCGCGACTATGCCCAGAACGCGATCTGCCAGTTCCCCGCCTATGCGACGCAAAGCTACCGCGAGGAGTTTGACCGGCTCCAGTGGCGCGATCACACCGGTGAGGCCGCCGCGGACCTCAAGGCCTGGCAGCAGGGCATGACCGGCTATCCTATCGTCGATGCCGGGATGCGCCAGTTATGGCAGACCGGCTGGATGCACAACCGCGTGCGAATGATCGCGGCGAGCTTCCTCATCAAGCACCTGCTGATCGACTGGCGCGAGGGCGAGAAGTGGTTCTGGGACACGCTGGTCGATGCCGATTACGCCAGCAACGCCGCCAACTGGCAGTGGGTGGCGGGCACGGGAGTCGATTCCAACATGTTCGTGCGGATCATGGCCCCGCTCAGCCAGAGCGAGAAGTTCGATGCGGCGGGCTATATCCGCACCTATGTGCCCGAGCTGGGCGGGCTTGATGAACCCTTCATCCATGACCCGCCCGACGATATGCGCGGGCGCTATCCGGCGAAGATCATCGGTCACAAGGAGGGGCGCGAACGCGCACTGGGGGCGTACCGCAAAATGAAGAATGGCTAGGCTTGCCTGCCAAGGGTTCGCCCAATAGGGTCGGGCCGAAAATGCAATAGGGGAGAGAAGAATGCGGGTTTGGGTAAGCAGCGCCGCCATCGCGCTGGCACTGGCAGGGTGCACGGCAAGCTATGTGGGCGAGGCAGGGCAGGCAGCACCTGCTGCCGATGCGGTCACCCTGGTGAGCCCGCCGCCGCGAGACCCCTCTGAATTGCAGGTGCTGTTCTGGAACGACGAGCAGCGCTCCAAACGTTTCCGCGCGATGGAGGAATGGTTTCCCGGCCACGAAATTGTGCCCGCGCCAGAGCCGCGCGTTCTGCCCGATGGCCCGCCGCTTGGTCCGCAAATAACGGGCGACATCCGCGCCTTCATGCAAAGAACCGATGCTGCGGGCGTGATGGTGCTGCAGGACGGGAAGAAGCGCTTTGAGGCCTATCGCCTTGGCTTTGGCCCCAAGCAGCGCTGGACGAGTTTCTCCGTCGCCAAGAGCTTCACCTCCACATTGCTCGGGGCAGCGGTGCGGGATGGTTTTATCGCGAGCATGGACGACCCGGTGACGCGCTATATCCCCGCGCTCAAAGGCTCGGCCTATGACGGCGTGACGGTGGAGCAGCTTGCCACCATGACCTCGGGCGTGAAGTGGAACGAGGATTACGCAGATCCAAACAGCGACGTCGCGCAAATGAACCGTTTTGTGCTCGAGTACGGGCCCGATGCGATCGTGGCGCAGATGCGCGAGCTGGAGCGCGAGGCCCCGGCTGGCGAAAAATGGGTCTACAAGACCGGCGAGACCAACCTGCTTGGAATGCTGGTTGAGAACGCCGTGGGATTGCCCATGGCCGATTACGCCAAGGCCAAGATCGTTGATCCGGCGGGGTTTGCAGGCGGCATGTTCTGGATGACCGATCCGCGTGGGGGCAACATCGGCGGCTGCTGCATATCATTGCGCCTGGCCGATTATGCCCGGATGGGGCAATTCGCGCTCGAGGGCGGCAATGGCGTGGTGCCCGAAGGATGGTTCACGAGTGCAGGAAGCGCTCTGGTAGATTTCGGCAATGGCGGTTTTGGCTATGGCTATCAGTGGTGGGCCTATCCGGGGGCGGATTATGGCGCGCAGGGGATATTTGGCCAGGCGATAACCATTCTGCCCGAAGAGCGAATGGTGCTTGCGGTCGTCAGCAATTGGCCTGTCGCCAGCAATCCGGCGTACCGCGCAGAATGGCTGGCGCTGACAAGGAAAATCGCCGCAGCCGACTAGGTGTCAGCGGCGGCGATTGTTTTGGGCGATAATCTGGCGGCACCTGCCTAGCTGGCGCTGCGGTACATGCCCGTATTCGCGTAACGTTGCATGATATTGTCATGCACGATCGGGCTCAGCAGCTCGCTAAATGCGCAGCCGACAATGCAATTGTCCCACCAGACGACCTGTGCCTGAAGCGATTCGAGCCCGGGCAGGGTCAGCCAGCAAATCTGGCCTTCGTGCATGCGGTTGATCGAAGCGGCCGAAAAGCCGGAAATCGAAAGGTCATGCACCACGCTCTGAAAGGCGCGGCCACCCGACGCGCGCAGCGTTGCGGGAATGGTGAGTTTGGTGCGGGGCGCGCAGCGATCTTCCTGCGCTGCGAGATGGTAGCGATCTTGCGTCGTTTGCATCACGAAATTCCTCAGTCAGCGTATCTGACCTGACCCCGGCAGAATGCAACGAACCCGCACCTTGCGGCGCATTCCTGGCGTCAGGCTTCACACACGTTGACCGATCGCGGTTACCAAGCCGTTTTGGGGCATGGTTACCGGGCCTTTAACGCCTGGTTTTTCAGGAATTTCAGTGCTCTATTCGTTCGCGATGCCCGGTCGGGAAGTCGCTTTGCAGCAATGACAGCAGATGCGCCGCGACGTCTTCCGGCGGCTTGACCGTTTCGGGGTCTTCACCCGGATAGGCCTTGGCGCGCATGGCAGTTCGAGTGGCGCCTGGATCAACGATAGCGACACGGATTTTCGAAATCTTTTCAACTTCCTGAGCGTAACAGCTCAGAAGATTATCGAACGCTGCCTTGGTCGACCCATAAGCGCTCCAATATGCCCGGGGCGCGGCGCCAACGCTGCTGGTAAGGCCAATTATCCGCGCGGCATCTGCGCGTTTCAGCATCGGGTCGAATGCCGCCAGCAGCGCCTGGGTTGCCAGGACATTGAGGTTGAGTGCCTGATTGAACTGCTTGGCGTCAATCTGCGTCACCGGCGTCAGGGTGGGCAGATAGGCAGCGGCAAGCACCATGATATCAAGCTTGTCCCACCGGCCGGAGATGGCAGAGACAAGGCGTCCGATCGAATCGGGTTCGGTCAGGTCAAGCGGGGCAATGGTTGATGTGCCGCCATCCTCATGGATGGCATCCTCAACCTCTTCCAGCGCTTTGACGTCACGCCCGACCAGGACGACATGCGCGCCTTGCGCGGCCAGCCCCTTGGCCACAGCAGCGCCGATACCCTTGCTTGCGCCAGTGACAAGCGCAAGCTTGCCGTCGAAAACCTTGCTGGTTGCCATCGGTCAAGCCGCCTTGTGATCTGGGAACGAGAGCTGCGCCGCTTCACTATCGCTTGCGGCCCGGTCGGTCAGCGAAGTGGGGTAATCACCGGTGAAGCAGGCATCACAGAACTGCGGATTCTGGTTATTGCGATGGTCTGCGCCCACCGCCCGGTAAAGCCCATCGATCGAAACGAAGGCGAGGCTGTCCGCCTTGATGAATTCACGCATTGGCTCAAGGTCCATCCGCGCCGCCAGCAATTTGCTGCGTTCGGGGGTATCGACACCATAGAAACAGCTGTGGGCAGTGGGCGGGCTGGCCACCCGGAAATGCACCTCGCTTGCGCCAGCCTCGCGCATCATCTCGACAATCTTCATCGAGGTGGTTCCGCGCACGATCGAATCGTCAATCAGGACAATCCGCTTGCCCTGCACAAGACCGCGATTGGCGTTGTGCTTTCGCTTGACGCCTGAATGCCGTGCGCCGTCGGATGGCTGGATGAAAGTGCGCCCGACATAATGCGAGCGGATTATGCCAAGCTCGAACGGTACGCCCGATTGCTGGGCATATCCAATCGCTGCGGGAACTCCGCTGTCGGGCACAGGAACCACGAAATCGGCCTCTACCGGGCTTTCGATTGCAAGCTGTTTGCCGATCGCCTTGCGGGCTTCGTAGACCGTATGGCCTGCGAATATCGAATCGGGCCTGCTGAAATAAACGTGCTCGAAAATGCAGGGACGCGGACTGTGCCGCCCGAACGGATGCAGCGAGTGGATCGCGCCATCAAGATCCACCCGGATCAGCTCGCCCGCCTCAACCTCGCGCACGAACTCTGCGCCTACCACGTCAAACGCAACTGTTTCGCTGGCGAATACTACTGCATCGCCCATCCGGCCCATCACCAAGGGGCGGATGCCCAGCGGATCGCGGCACGCCATCATGCCCTCTGGCGTCATTACCACCAGCGCATAAGCGCCCTCGACCAGTCTCAGCGCATCGATCAGGCGATCGACCATGGTCGGATAACGGCTAGTGGCGACGAGGTGGATGATCACTTCCGTGTCGGAGGTCGACTGGAAGATTGCGCCGTGCTGCACCAGTTCGCTGCGCAGTTTCTGCGCGTTGGAGATATTGCCATTGTGCGATACCGCAAAGCCGCCGCTGGCAAGATCGGCATAGAGCGGCTGAACATTGCGCAGCCCGGCACCCCCTGTTGTCGAATAACGCACATGCCCCGCCGCCATCGAGCCAGGCAATTCGGCGATCGCTCCGGGCGAGGAGAAATTCTCCGCCACATGGCCGAGGCCGCGGCGGGAATAGAATTCCTTGCCATCGAAGCTTGTGATTCCGGCCGCTTCCTGCCCGCGGTGCTGCAAAGCGTGCAGCCCCAGCGCCGTCAGCGCAGCCGCATCCGTCGCGTTGATCGCGCCAAAGACGCCGCATTCCTCACGCAGCTTGTCTCCATCTACGTCGAGGAAAGGGTGAGTCCAATTCATCGCCCTGGTCATCTTAAACGCCTGCCTGCTGAAGCGTGCCCTGTCTGTGGGCGGGTCAATGGCGATGTTACGGCCCGATTACAAGCCCGATCTCCGGTGCGCAGCTTGCCCCGCCACAAGCTTTTGCTAGGGAAAGTACGGTCCCTCTCCATTGCGCGCTGCGCGCCATGCCCCTAAATCCCCCATTCATCGCTTCTGACACAATGATCGGACCATCGTGATCCTGTCTCCCTTTGAACGCATGATTGCCAAACGCTACCTCTTGCCGGGCAAGGGGGAGGCGTTCATCGCGCTCGTTGCCGGGATCGGTGTGGGCGTGGTGATGCTCAGCGTCGCCATGTTGCTCGTGGTGATGAGCGTGATGAACGGATTTCGCGCCGAACTGCTCGACAAGATTGTGGGTATAAACGGCCATGCAATCGTGCAGGCATACGGCGGGCGGCTCGACAATTGGGAAGAGGTGCTTTCCGATGTGAAGTCGATGCCCGGGGTCGTCGATGCCTCTCCGCTTATCGAACAGCCGCTGCTGGTCACGTTCAACGGACGGGTCGAGGGCATATTCGTGCGCGGCCAGACCCAGAAGGACCTTGCTGGCCTGGCAGACCGCGTGCTGCTGGGCAATATGTCCGAATTGCAGCCCGATGCAGGCAATGTGGCGATTGGTTCACGCCTGGCGCAGAATATCGGGGCGCGGGTGGGCGACACGATTACCATCATCAACCCGCAAGGCAGGGCGACGCCGTTCGGCACGTCGATGCGCCAGGTCGGCTATCAGGTTTCAGCGATCTTCGAGGTCGGTATCTACGACTACGACGCGAAATTCGTGATGATGCCGATGAGCGATGCGCAAACCCTGCTGTTGATGGGCGATTCGGTTGGCATGATCGAAGTGACTGTGGACGATCCCGACAGAGTGGGTGAAATTCTGTCTCCGGTTCAGCAAAAGCTTGCCGGGCGGGCGGTGATAGCAGACTGGAAGACCATGAACGCAACCCTGTTCGAAGCCTTGCAAGTCGAACGAGTGGCAATGTTTTTTGCATTGAGTTTCATGGTATTGGTTGCAGCTTTTAATATCCTTTCTAGCCTGGTCATGCTGGTTCGCGCCAAAACACGCGATATTGCGATCATGCGCACGATGGGCGCGACGCGGCGCAGCCTGACCAAGATTTTCGTGACCACCGGCTTCACCGTTGGCGCGCTTGGCACCGTATCGGGCCTCGTGCTGGGGTTCGTTGTGCTTTATTTCCGCGAAAACATTGTGACTTTCATTGCCTGGGCGACGGGGCAGGAGATATGGAATCCCGAAGTACGGTTCCTTTCCACCTTGCCATCGCGCACCGATCCAATCGAAGTTGCCGGCATCATTGCACTGGCGCTGGTGCTGAGCTTCCTTGCTACGCTTTATCCCGCGATCAAGGCCGCCAGCACCGATCCGGTCGAGGTGTTGCGTTATGAATGAAACCTCCACCCGCCCGGTAGTGCGGCTGCGCGGGCTGAAACGCAGTTTTCAGCAGGGCGATGTGACCATCGAAGTGCTGCGCGGGGTTGATCTCGATGTTATGCCGGGTGAAATTGTCGCGCTGCTTGGCCCGTCAGGAACCGGCAAATCCACCATGCTCCAAGCGGTGGGCCTGCTTGAGGGCGGCTTCGAGGGCTCGATCGAAATCGCCGGCGAGGATGCGGGCAGCATGCCTACCGACGAACGCACGCGGGTGCGGCGCGAACGCCTGGGGTTTGTGTATCAGTTCCATCACCTGCTGCCTGATTTCAGCGCGCGCGAGAATGTCGTGATGCCGCAGATGATTGCCGGTGTGCCGCGTGCCGATGCCAATGCCCGCGCCGAGCATCTGCTTGTCGCGTTGGGCTTAGGCCACCGGATGGATCACCGCCCGAGCCAGCTTTCAGGCGGCGAACAGCAGCGGGTGGCGGTGGCACGGGCGCTGGCCAACCGTCCAATGCTGGTGCTGGCTGACGAACCGACCGGCAATCTTGACGAACACACATCCGAGCGGGTTCTTGCGCAATTCGTCGAGCTGGTGCGCGGCGAGGGCAGCGCGGCGTTGGTGGCGACCCACAACGAAAGGCTTGCTGCCAAGATGGACCGCGTGGTTCAGTTGCACGAAGGCGTGCTCGAATAACCGCGCTTCGCAGAACGCCGTGCCCCGTTGATGGATGCGAGTTTGACGGTCGGCTCTCCGCGTTGTTCCTGACCGGGGACATTGGGGGAGAAATGCGATGATAGTCTTTCTGGGCGCACTCGCGCTGTTACAGGCCGATCCTGCCGGCGCGCCGCCAGCCCCGGCTCCTGCCCCACCAGCTTGCGACAGCGAACAGCACGCCGCTTTCGACTTCTGGGTGGGTGAGTGGGACGTATATCCCAACCGCGACGGCGCCGCCAAAGTTGCCAACAGCAGAATCGAACGGCTCTATGCAGGCTGCGCGGTGCGCGAGAACTGGATGCCGCTGAACGGAGCGGGCGGCGGCAGTCTAAACGCCTATGAACCATCGACCGGCCAGTGGCATCAATTCTGGATCGGGTCATCGCCGGGCCGGGTCGAGTTCGTTGGCGGGCCTGCGAATGGCGCGATGGTGCTGACCGGCTATTGGCGTGACTTCGGTGGGCCGGGCAGGCATGCGCTGGTGCGGCAGACTTTCACCGCAATCGACAGCAATACGGTTCGCCAGCATGGTGAGGCCTCGACGGATCAGGGTCTGACGTGGCAGACACGTTATGACTTCATCTACCGCCGCAAGGAAGGACCGGACCAATGACCAGCATCGCCGATTTCACCGTTACCACCAATCGCGGCGAAGAACTGAACCTGGCCGAAAAGAAGGGCAAGGTGCTGCTGGTGGTCAACACCGCCAGCAAATGCGGCTTTACCCCGCAATATGACGGGCTGGAAAAGGTGTTCCAGAAATACAAGGATCAGGGCTTCGAGGTGCTGGGGTTCCCCTGCAACCAGTTCGGCAATCAGGAGCCCGGCGATGCCGATGAAATCCAGGAGTTCTGCAAGGTCAATTTCGGGGTGACTTTCCCGCTGATGGAGAAGATCGACGTCAATGGGCCAGATGCATCGCCGCTTTATGGCTGGATGAAGGGCGAAGCCAAGGGCTTGCTGGGCTCGACCGCGATCAAGTGGAACTTCACCAAATTCCTGATCGATCGTGAAGGCAATGTGGTGCGGCGTTATGCGCCGACCGATACGCCCGATCGAATTGCCAAGGATATCGAGAAGCTGCTCTGATTTCGTTTGAAGGAAATTCGTCATTCCCGCGCAGGCGGGAATCCAATCTTGATCCTGCGAGCGTTTGCGATGGATCCCCGCTTTCGCGGGGATGACAATCGGTTTTCTGTGGATGCGGGACTTGGCGCTTAAAGCGTATCTACGCATAGTACCCCCATGGCCTTTGCTCCCTTTGTTCCGCTGCGTGTCCAGTCTTCCTATTCGATGCTCGAGGGGGCGATCGATCCGAAGGCGATTGCCAAGCTTGCCAGGGAACGCGGCTTTCCCGCCATCGCGATTTGCGACCGCAACGGGCTTTATGGCGCGGTGGCTTTTGGCAGCGCATGCCTGGGTGAGGGTGTGCAGCCGATCATTGGCACATTGCTTGGCGTGGCGCGGGACGAAGAAGGCCGTCAGGTCGACTTCCTGCCGCTCTACGCGCAGGACGAAGCTGGCTATGACAACCTCTGCCACCTTGTCTCCAGGGCTCACCTCAACCGTCCGCTGGAATTCGAACCGCATGTCCAGCTTGCTGACCTTGCGGGACACACGGCGGGGCTGATCGCGCTCACCGGTGCGGGTGAGGGCGCATTGACACGCCTGTTGGCCGAAGGGCAGCAGAGCCATGCCGCTACTCTGATTGACCGGTTGGAAGCCCTGTTTCCGCAGCGGCTCTATATCGAGCTGGCGCGGCATGGCGATCCGGTCTGCGCTGCGGCGGAGGAAGCGCTGATTGATCTGGCTTATGCGCGAAACCTGCCGCTGGTTGCGACCAATCCGGCGCAATATGCCGAGCCGCATTTCCACAAGGCGCACGATGCCATGCTGTGCATCGCCAATTCGAGCCATATCGATGCCGAGGATCGCCCGCATACCAATCGCGATGCCTGGGTCAAATCGGCTCCGATGATGGAGGAATTGTTCGCCGACCTGCCTGAGGCGACTGCCAATACGCTGGTCATCGCGCAGCGCTGCGCCGTTTTGCCGCCCGATCGCAAGCCGATCCTGCCCAGCCTTGCGGGCGATCTTGAAGGCGAAGCGAGAATGCTGGCCGAGGATGCGCGCAAGGGGCTGGAGGCCCGGCTCGAGCCCTATGGCGAACTGTCTGATGCGGAGCGCAAGACCTATTTCGACCGGTTGGACTATGAAGTCGAGATCATCGTCAACATGGGTTTCCCGGGGTATTTCCTGATCGTTGCCGACTTCATCAAATGGGCCAAGGATAACGGGATTCCGGTGGGGCCGGGGCGCGGATCGGGCGCAGGCTCGCTGGTCGCATGGGCGCTGACCATAACCGATCTCGATCCGATCCGGCTGGGGTTGCTGTTCGAGCGCTTTCTCAACCCCGAACGCGTCTCAATGCCGGATTTCGATATCGATTTCTGCGAAACGCGGCGCGGCGAAGTGATCCGTTATGTGCAGGAACGCTATGGTCATGACAGAGTCGCGCAGATCATCACCTTCGGCAAGATGAAAGCGCGTGCGGTTCTGCGCGATTGCGGGCGCATCCTGCAGATGAGCTATGGCCATGTCGACCGGCTGTGCAAGATGGTGCCCAACCACCCGACCGATCCATGGACCTTGCCGCGCGCGCTCAACGGCGCGGCCGATTTTCGCCGCGAATACGATAATGACAGTGAGGTAAAGACGCTGGTCGATCTTGCGCTGCAGCTCGAAGGGCTGCCGCGCAACAGCTCAACCCATGCTGCAGGTGTGGTGATTGGCGATCGGCCGCTGTCGCAGCTGGTACCGCTTTACCGCGATCCGCGTTCTGACATGCCGGTGACGCAGCTTGACATGAAATATGTCGAAAGCTCGGGCCTGGTGAAGTTCGATTTCCTTGGTCTCAAGACGCTGTCGGTGCTGCGCAAGGCGGTGGATCTGCTGGCCAAACGCGGGGTCGAGATCGACATTGGGGCGCTCGAATGGGATGATCCAGCGGTCTACGGCCTGCTGCAGTCGGGCAATACCGTGGGCGTATTCCAGCTCGAATCCGAGGGTATGCGGCGCACGCTGACCGCGGTGAAGCCGACCAAGTTCGAAGACATCATCGCGCTCGTCTCGCTCTATCGCCCCGGCCCGATGGACAACATCCCGTTGTTCGGCAAGCGCAAGTCGGGCGAAACGCCGATCGAATATCCGCATCCGAGCCTCAAGGGTATTCTCGAAGAGACTTACGGCATTTTCGTTTATCAGGAACAGGTGATGCAGGCGGCGCAGATCCTGGCGGGCTATTCGCTGGGCGAAGCAGATCTGTTGCGCCGCGCGATGGGCAAGAAGGTGCAGGCCGAAATGGACGCGCAGCGCCAGCGCTTCATCGACGGCTGCGCCACGGTTTCGAACATCCCGGCGGGCGAAGCAAACACGCTGTTTGACTTGATCGACAAATTCGCGGGTTATGGCTTCAACAAGTCACACGCCGCCGCCTATGCGCTGCTCGCCTACCAGACCGCCTGGCTCAAGGCGCATTACCCCGAAGAATTCTACGCGGCTTCGATGTGTTTCGACATGCACCAGTCGGAAAAGCTCGCCGTATTTGTCGACGATGCGCGGCGCTATCCCGGCGCGCACGGCGGTGTCGAGGTGCTGCCTCCTTGTATCAATCATTCGGAATCGCGCTTCACGGTGGAACAGACCGATCGCGGCTATGGTGTGCGCTATGCGCTGGCCGGCATCCGCAATGTCGGCGACAAGGCGATGGAAGCCGTGGTGGCCGAGCGTGAGAATGCAGGCCCGTTTACCAGCCTCAAGGACCTGTTCGAACGCATGCCCAAGGGGGCGATGAATTCGCGCCAGCTTGAAGGGCTGATCTGTGCGGGAGCGCTCGATTGCCTGGATGACAACCGTGCGAAATTGTTCGCAAATGCCGATATGCTGCTGGCGGTGGCGGATGCGGCGGAGCGCGAGCGAGCCAGCGGGCAGGCTGCATTATTCGGCGGCGAAGATACCTCGGAAGAGAGCCTGCACCTTGTGGATACCCCGCGATGGTCGCGCATCGAGCAGATGGCGAAGGAGCGCGAAAATTTCGGCTTCTATTTCGCCGCCCATCCGGTGCAGCAATATTGGCACCTTGCCTCGGCCAATGGTGCGCGCAGCTATCAAAGCATCATGGAGGCCGGTGCGCCCTCAGGAGGGCGCGCACCTGCGGTTATGGCGGCGATGGTTGAAGGTTTCAGCAAAGGCCGCACCAAGCGCGGGGCAGAATTCATCCGCGGGGATTTCTCCGATGCGTCGGGCCAGTTTTCAGCGGCCTGCTTCGAAGAGAGCCTGGTGCCCCAGTTCGAGCGTTGGGCGGCCGAGGCTACCTGCCTGCTGCTGCAGGTGGAGCTGGATTCTCCCAATCCCAGCGAGCCGCCGCGCATTACCGTGCGAGGGGCCCGCCCGCTTGACGAGGTGAAGGGCGGAACGCGCATGATGCTGACGCTTGACGTGCTCAGCCGCGAGGCACTGGCCGATCTTCGGCTTGAACTGGCGCCGGGGGATGAGGGGCAGGGCGAGGCCATCGCAAGGCTGCTGATTAGCGCGGAAGAATTTGCCAGTGTCCGGCTGGGGCATCACTTTGCGCTGGATGGCGAACTGGCAGAGCGGCTCACGGCGATCGAGGGCATCGAAAACGTCCAGCTTCAGCCTGTGCGGGGCCGCGCGAACCTTCGGCTTGTTGCATGACAAGCGATCAGATCGCCGATCTTACCGACAGGGAGAAGGAAGCGCTGCGTCTGCTTTTGGCTGGCCACGATGCCAAGTCGAGTGCAGCTGAGCTCGATATCTCGGTCCATACGGTCAATGACCGCCTGCGCAATGCACGCCGCAAATTGGGTGTGTCGAGCAGCCGCGAGGCCGCAAGAATTTTGGGGGATGCCGAGGGAGCGGCTCCACAATATCCTGCGCACACATCTTTCAGGATACCCATATCGGGTGCTGAGACAGACAATGCAGACCTCACCAATCAACAGTCACGTGGACCATTTGGCCTCACGTGGTTTGCAGGAGGAATGCTTATCATGTCTGTTTTGATCGCGGCCGCCATTGTCGGTGTAGTGTACCTTGGGGATGGCGGCACCCCTACGTCGCATCCACCGGCCCAAGCCGGCAGCGAAACGGCTGCAAAAGCCAGCGCGGATGATCCCGTTGCACTTGGCCGCGCGGAAGAATTCCTGAAATATGTCGATGCCGGCGATTGGCAAGG
>LOET01000066.1 GCA_001515985.1 Sphingomonadales bacterium BRH_c3
CAGCGGGGTTGGGGCGACTGATCGGGCGGGCACGTGCGGCGAACCGCGCTGCCGCCGCCATCCATCGCGTGTCAACCGGCAATGCTGTTCAGTCCGATCCGCGCAAAGCAGCGTCAGCCGCGCCGGGTACCACGCGATTGTTCAGCACATTCTTGCGGAAAGCTTCGGCTTTGGCCTTCTCGCGCGCGCGCTCTGCAGCAGCCTGGCGTTCCATCGTCTCGACATCCATGCCGCTCGCCGCACCCAATGCGCGGTAAAGTTCGCGCTTGCGTTGCTCGGCCGCTTCGATCTGCGTCCGGCGTTCATCCTGTCGCTGCTGATTGGCGAGGTTCGAGGCGAGGATTTCCTCGTCGCTGCGATCAGGGGCGAGGGTGGAGATATAGGTTACCTTGGGTCGGTCGGGCTCAACCAGCCGTTCTTCTGAATTAGCCCAGAGCAGGATCAAGATGATGGGCAGGGCCGAGGCAGCCAGTATCGGCCATCGATAAGGCTGGGGCCGACGGAAATATTCCCACATATCCGCCATCCCAGGGCCGGGATTGTATCGTTGCAGCCTGCTCATGGCGGTAACATAGGACGCAGCGGGCCCCGATGCTAGAGGCAGTACGCTGCGGCGGGTTTGCGCAGGTCAGCCGAAGCTGGTGTAGAGCGTGCGGCCATGCTGCTTCAGCCAGCTGTCGGCCTGGTGGATGTCGCCTTCAAAGATTTCACCCAGCAGCGCGTGGAAGGCCGGGCTATGGTCGAAATGGACCAGGTGCGTCACTTCATGCGCTACAACCGATCGGCGCACAAAATCTGGAGCCTGCACCAGCCGCCAGTTGAGCCTGATGCGCTGGCGATCCGAGCAGCTGCCCCAGCGGCGCTGCGCACGTGAAAGCGCCACCGGAACAGGATCCAGCAGGGCGGCCGCGCAATAGTGCCGGGTATCCTGTTCGAACAGCGCCAGCGCCTCGCGTTCAAGCCAGCGCGCCAGCCGCCGCTCCATTGCTTCGGGCGGGCCGCCGATCAGCACTCGCCTATCGACCAGTTGCGGGTGGCGGGGGGCATCCGCGCGCCAATCGACCTGCACTGGCGCGCCGCGATATATGATCACGCCGCCGGGAGTGGGCGCGCGGCGTTCGGGCAGTTTGGCGAGTTGCGCTCCAAGCCAGTCACGCCGGGCATGGGCAAAGGCAATTGCCTCGCGGCTGCGTGCCCAACCGGGCAGGGTGATCTGCACTGCGCTGCCGTCTGCAGTCAGCCGTAGGGTCAGCCGCCGTGCACGCGCGTGGCGTTTGAGCACGATCGGCAGCTTCCGCTCGCCCAGTTCGATCTCGGGCTCCAGCATTTCCTTGCGCAGCCAATCGATCATTCTGCGCCCCATTCCACGATATGGTGTTCAAGCGGCCCGGCCTTCGTCTCGCTGATGACTCGGCCTGCAACTGACACACCCGCGCGCTTCACCGCATCCGGATCGCCCGACAGCAGGTAATGCCAATCGGGCAGAGGATCGCCATCCGCTCGCAGGCGATATGCACAAGTGGCGGGCAACCAGGCGACTTCTTCCACGATCTTGAGCGTCAAACGCAGGCAATCAGGCACGAAGGCTTTGCGGTTGCGATAGTCGGTGCAGCGCGCGTTTTCAGTATCGAGCAGCCTGCAGGCGACATTGGTATCGCTGATTTCGCCGGTATCTTCGTCCTCGATCTTGTGCAGGCAGCAGCGCCCGCAACCGTCGCATAGTGCTTCCCACTCCGCCCGGGTCAACTCGCCTAGCGGCAAGGTCCAGAACTGGTCTCTTACTTCACCCATTTCACCAGTTCTGCCGCGACTGCCTCTGCCCCCTGGTCGGTCGGCAGGGTAGCGATCGGCTCGCCTTCGGGGCCGAACAGGTAGGTAATGGCCGAATGATTGACGAGATAGCCGCCGCCCGGTGTTTCCTCGCCGCGCGAATAGAATACGCGGAAATTGTCAGCCGCCTGTTTGACCTGTTCGGGAGTTCCGGTGAGGCCGATCAGTTCGTCCGAGAACGCGGCGGTGAATTCGCCGACAATTTCAGGCGTGTCGCGTTCAGGATCAACCGAAATGAAGATCGGCACAATCCTGGCGGTCAGCTCGGGCGCATCCTTGCCCAGCATGTTATAGGCTTGCATTATGCGCTGCACGTCGGTGGGGCAAATGTCGGGGCAATAGGTGAAGCCGAAATAGACGATCCGGTATTTGCCCTTGAAATCGTCCCAGCGTACGGTTTCGCCTGCCGAATTGACCAGTTCGAACGGCCCGCCAATGCTTGCACCGGCCAGCGGAGCATCGGTTGCCGGGGAGGGATTGTCGCAGCCGCTGAGCGCCAATGCGGCAGCGGCAATTGGAACCCAGCGGGCGAAGCGGAATTTCTGGGGCATGGCGTCTCGGTTCATGGTCTGCTAACCGGCGGTAATGGAAAGCCTTCAATGTAGGGTGTGACAGGGTTTTTGAAAGGATAACAGCGTGCCGCGTGCCGTTATGCGCAGGATAGCAATAATTGGCGCCTTGCTGGGCGCAATTGCGGCAACTCCGGTTGCAGCACAGATGTTCTCCGACGGCTTCGAGTTTCTCAAGGCTGTGAAAGACCGCGATGGAGACGCCGTAACCGAAGCCTTGAGCGAGCCAGGCACCACGATCATCAACTCGCGCGATATCACTTCGGGTGAAACCGCGCTGCATATCGTCACCCAGCGGCGCGATGCGCTTTGGATCCGCTTTCTGACCTCGCGTGGTGCCAATCCCAATATTCGCGACAAGAAGGGCATTTATCCGATCCAGCTTGCGGTGACGATGGGATTTGCGGAGGGTGTCGAGGCATTGATCAAGGCCGGAGCCGAGGTTGAGGTTACAGATAATTCCGGCGAAACCCCGCTGATCGCAGCGATTCATCGGCGTGATATTCCGCTGATACGTCTGCTGCTGACGAACGGCGCCAATCCTGACCGGGCCGACAATTCCGGACGCAGCGCGCGCGACTATGCCGGCCTGATGTCCGGCAACAGTTCGATTATGGCAGAATTCGAACGCGCCGATGCCGAGCGGGTGAAGAAGCAAGGCGAGGCGGGCAATTACGGGCCCAGTTTCTGATCGTGGGTGAGGCTGGGACCATAAATGGAATGGCTGAACTGACGCTGGATGAACTGCGTCTGGCGCTGGCGCCTGAAATCGCTGCTGCGGCGGTTTTCGACGGCTGGAGCGAAAGCGCGCTACTTTATGCGGCAGAGGCGGCGGGTGTTGATCCGGATGTCGCCAGGCTCGCCTTTCCCGCCAAGGGCGGCACGCGCGCGATGGACATGATCGAAGCCTGGATCGACACGATCGATATGGCGATGGCGCAAGCGCTGCCGCATGAAAAGCTCGCCACGATGAAGGTTCGCGAACGGATCAGGGTGCTTGTGCAATTCCGGCTTGATGCAGTTGACGGCATGGAAGAGGCGCTGCGCCGCGCGCTTGCGGTGATGGCACAACCGCGAAATGCGGCGCGCGCGCTCAAGGCCGGCTGGCGCAGCGCCGACATCATGTGGCGGCTCGCAGGCGATACTGCGACCGACTATAACCACTATACCAAGCGCACTATCCTGGCTTCGATCTATGCCGCCACACTGGCAGTGTTTGTAGACGATGAAAGCGAGGGCAAGGCTGACACGCGCGCCTTCCTTGACCGGCGGATCGAAGGGGTGATGCGGTTCGAAAAGGCCAAGGCACGGCTGCTGGGCGGTGAGCGTGATCACTTCAGCGTCACGCGCTTTCTTGGGCGCATGCGCTACCCTTCACGCTAGCCCTTATTGCGAATCGGTTGCAATTGTTCGCGAGGTCTGGCAGCGCGGCGCAATGACGCTCGATCAACTTCCGCGCGGCTCCAGCGCCACCATAACATCCATTGCCTGGGGCGACCTCGCCCCTGAAGAGGGGTTGCGACTGCGCGCGCTCGGGATAGATCAGGGCGCTCAAATCACCATGGCGCATTGTGGTGTGTTTGGCGGGAACGATCCTCTGGCGATCACACTTGGCCGGATGACAGTGGCGCTGCGCCGTGCCCATGCCGCCGCCATGCAGATCAGCACTGAGGGCTAGGGCGATCGCAATGGAACCTAACCGCAAGATCGCGCTGGTCGGCAATCCCAATGCAGGCAAGAGTGCGCTGTTCAACGCGCTCACAGGTGCACGGCAGAAAATCGCCAACTATCCGGGCGTTACCGTCGAACGGAAGGCCGGGCGGCTGATACTGCCTTCCGGTAAACAGGCGGAACTGATCGATCTGCCGGGCAGCTATGGCCTGGCTGAAACGGCCAGCCCGGACGAGGAAGTTACCCGCAAGGTCGTGTTGGGTGAATTCGAAAGCGAAGCCCGGCCCGATACTATCGTTATAGTGCTGGATGCGGCCAATCTGGAACAGCATCTGGTGTTCGCGCAGGAAGTGATTGCGTTGGGGCGCCCGACCGTGGTGGCGCTCAACATGGTTGATCTGGCCGAGCGCGACGGGCTGGTGCTCGATCCTGATGCCCTGGGCCATGCGCTGGGCGTGCCGGTGGTGCCCACCGTTGCAGTGCGGCGGCGCGGACTGTTGGAACTTCTCACGGCAATCGACCAGGCACAGGCCATCGCGCCGGGACATGAGGATGAGCGCCGGATCGGGCGCCTCACCCTGCCTGAACGCCGGTTTGCCGCCCGTAATATTACTGCTGCCGCGATCATTTCCGAAAGCACCACACATCGGCTGCACAACAGCCTCGATCGGGTCTTGCTCAACCCCTGGATCGGGCCGGTCATCCTGCTCGGCCTGCTGTTTGTGATTTTCCAGGCGGTGTTTGCCTGGGCAACGCCCTTTGCCGATGCGCTCGACGCGGGAGCCGGAGCGCTGGGCGATGCAGTTCGCGCTGCCTTTCCCGAAAGCATCCTGCGCGATCTGGTGACCGAAGGCGTGATCGCGGGGGTAGGCTCAGTGGTGGTTTTCCTGCCGCAGATCGTGATCCTGTTCTTCTTCATCCTGGTGATGGAAGCATCGGGCTATATGGCGCGCGCCGCCTTCCTGATGGACCGCATGATGGCGGGCGTGGGCCTGTCAGGCCGCAGCTTCATTCCGCTGCTTTCCAGCTTTGCCTGCGCTATTCCCGGTATCATGGCAACGCGCAGCATCGCCGATCCGAAAGACCGGTTGACCACAATCCTGATTGCCCCGTTGATGACCTGTTCGGCGCGGCTGCCGGTCTATCTGGTGATTATCGGAGCAGTAATACCCGATCGCCCGGTCGGTCCGTTCATCGGGTTGCAGGGGCTGGTGCTGTTCGGGCTCTATGTGGCGGGGATCTTGGGAGCGATGGCGGCGGCCCTATTGCTGCGCCGCACGGTCACGAAGGGACGCGCAAGCGGCTTTATCATGGAATTGCCGCGTTATCAGTGGCCGATCCTGAAAGACCTTCTGATTGGCCTGTGGCAGCGTGCCTTCGTGTTTTTGCGCCGCGCGGGTACGATCATCTTTGCCGCCACCATTGTCCTTTGGCTGCTGCTGACCTTTCCCAAGGCGGACCCTGGCGAAAGCCAGCTTGATACGAGCTTTGCGGGCCAGATTGCCACGGCGATGCATCCAGCCTTCGAGCCGATCGGCTTCAATCGCGAAATGACCCTGGCGCTGGTGCCGGCCATGGCTGCGCGCGAGGTGGCGGTTTCCTCGCTGGCAACGACCTATGCGGTCGACGCGGAGGACGAGGACCAGACGCTTGAGGCGCTGCGCGGCCGGATCGCCCAATTGTGGGGCCTGCCAACTGCGCTGGCCTTCCTCGCCTGGTTCGTGTTCGCGCCGCAGTGCATTTCCACCATCGCGGTTGCCCGGCGCGAAACAAACGGGTGGAAATGGCCCGCCTTCATGGTTGGGTATCTGTTCGCCCTCGCTTACGTTTTTGCCGGCCTGACATTCTGGACGGCCACTTCGCTGGGGCTTTGATCTCATTCCGGGCAAAACGTCGAATTCGTGTTTGCCTGTCAGACCGGCTGGGGCCTACATCCTTGCGGGAATCACATATCGGAGCGCGCCTGCACCGGGTTTGTTGGCGCGCGGGGACTTAAGCGAAGGAAGAATGCAATGGCCGGGTCACTCAACAAGGTAATGCTCATCGGGAATCTGGGCGCAGACCCGGAGATCCGCACCTTCCAGAACGGCGGCAAGGTTGCCAATTTGCGTATCGCGACCAGTGAGACGTGGAAGGATCGCAACACAGGCGAGCGGCAGGAACGCACCGAATGGCACAATGTGGCGATCTTTTCCGAGGGACTGGTTGGCGTGGTCGAGCGCTATCTGAAGAAAGGCAGCAAGGTCTATGTCGAAGGCCAGTTGCAGACCCGCAAGTGGCAAGACCAGAGCGGGCAGGACCGCTATACCACCGAAGTGGTGATCCGCGGCATGAACGGCGGGCTGACCATGCTTGACGGTGCGAGCGGCGGCGGCGGCGGTGGCGGCGGCAGCAATTACGGCGGTGGCAGCCGTTCGGGCGGTGGCT
>LOET01000067.1 GCA_001515985.1 Sphingomonadales bacterium BRH_c3
CGTGCCGCTCCCATCGAGCGCGGCAAACCCGCGTACAGCATCGGCAATCTGCTGCGCTGCGCCCTGCCCCTGCACCAGCACCGGCCACACCAGCACATGGCTGGGGAAGCGATCCGCCAGCCGGTGCAATATATCGCGGATCACCGATCCGGTGGGCGAGGTCACCACGCCGATCACGCGCGGCAGGAAGGGCAGCGCCTGCTTGCGCTCGCGCGCGAACAGCCCCTCGGCCTCGAGCTTCAGCTTGGTCTTTTCGAGCAGTGCCAGCAAGGCGCCTTCGCCCGCGATCTCCAGGCTGTCGATCACGATCTGGTATTTCGATCGCCCGGGAAAGGTCGTCAGTTTGCCGCTGGCGATAACCTCGATCCCGTCTTCGGGCACGAAGGGCAGGCGCTGCGCACTGCCGCGCCACATCACCCCGTCGAGCACGGCATTCTCATCCTTGAGCGCCAGGTAGAGATGCCCCGATGCGGCGCGCTTCACCCCCGAAAGCTCGCCGCGTAGCCGGACAAAGCCGAAGCGATCCTCGACCGTGCGCTTGAGCAATGCCGAAATCTCGGTGATCGAGAGCGGTGCGGCGTTGTCGCCCGGCGGCGTGCGCGCTACCAGCCCGTTTGACTGATCATCGGAGGACGCGGCGGCCATGAATATCCTTTTGCTCGGTTCGGGTGGGCGCGAACATGCGTTGGCATGGAAGCTTGCGCAATCCCCCGGCTGCACAAAACTCTATGCTGCCCCCGGCAATCCCGGCATTGCCCAAGAGGCAGAGCTGGTCGGCCTTGATGCAACCGATCATGCCGCAGTCATCGCATTCTGCCAGACGAACGAGATTGGCCTGGTTGTGATCGGGCCGGAGGCTCCGCTGGTTGACGGGCTGGCGGACAGTTTGCGTGCGGAAGGCATCCCCGTATTCGGACCTTCGCAGGCGGCCGCGCAGCTTGAAGGCAGCAAGGGCTTTACCAAAGATTTGTGCGAACGCGCAGGCATTCCAACCGCTGGCTATGTTCGCACGGTTTCGCTTGAGCAAGCGACGGCAGCGCTCGATCGCTTCGACGCCCCCTTTGTACTGAAGGCTGACGGGCTGGCCGCGGGCAAGGGTGTGGTGATCGCGGAAAACCGCGCGGAAGCCGAAGCTGCGCTGGCCGACATGTTCGGCGGCAGTTTCGGTGAAGCGGGGGCCGAGGTGGTGATTGAGGAATTCATGGCGGGCGAGGAGGCGAGCTTCTTCGCGCTGACCGATGGCACCGCCATCGTTCCGTTTGGCACGGCGCAGGATCACAAACGGGTGGGTGATGGCGACACCGGCCCCAATACCGGCGGGATGGGCGCCTATTCGCCCGCCCCGGTGCTGACCAGCGAATTGCAGGCGCAGGTAATGCGCGAAATCATCGAACCGACCGTGCGCACCATGGCAGCCGAAGGCATGCCCTATTCGGGTGTGCTCTATGCCGGGCTGATGCTGACAGATACCGGCCCCAGGCTGATCGAGTACAACTGCCGTTTCGGTGATCCCGAATGCCAGGTGCTGATGACGCGGCTGGAGAGCGATCTGGCAAAGATCATGCTCGCCTGCGCCACTGGCAAGCTGGAGGGCGTGACAGGCGAATTTGCGGATGAGACAGCACTGACCGTGGTCATGGCGGCAAAGGGCTATCCTGGCACGCCAGTAAGGGGCGGCGCAATCCATCTGCGCGATGCCGAGGGACACGGCGCCAAGATATTCCATGCCGGCACTGCAATGAAGGACGGCCAGCTTGTCGCCAGCGGTGGGCGCGTGCTTAATGTCACTGCAACGGGTAAGACTGTCCTTGAGGCACAGCGCACCGCCTATGAAGCGGTGGGTCGGATCAGCTTTCCCGGCGGCTTCTGCCGCCGCGACATCGGTTGGCGCGAAGTGCTGCGCGAAACGGAAGTTTGATCGCGGTCATGGACTGGCTCAGTGACTTGCGGTTTGATTTACTGGGCGATGTTGGGAAGGAAGTGCAATGACGAGAGTTGGTTTCATCGTTTCCTTGGTGTTCGGCGCTGCGGCCTGCGCCTATACAGCGCCGGAAGAGGGCTTGGCGGACGCCCCTGCACCGCAGGCCATGTCCGAAGCCGAACACCACCGGCTTGCCTTCGTGCAGGCGGCATGCGGCGGCTGCCATGCGGTTGAAGTTCCCGGCCTCTCGCCCAACCCGGCCTCGCCGCCATTCGCCGATATCGCCAATCGCGAAGGGCTTACCCGCGCCACGCTGGTCACCTGGCTGACCGATGCACACAACTATCCCGAGATGATGGATTTCGACCTGGACCCGCCGCAGGTTGAACAGATTGCGGACTACATCCTGACCCTGCAGAGCGAGGATTACCGGCGCGTGCCCGAATAGGGCCGACGCCACGCCGATTGCGGATTTCCCACCGTCCGTGCTAATATGAAATCAGGGGTCGCATCGAGAGGGGGATTACTCGATGCCTTATCGTCATGGCCACTATTTCGTCGGTTTCGTATTGCTGGTTATCCTGGCCGGATTCTGGGCCAGCTACTGGTCGGCAATCGGCAATGTTCCGCTGGCCTTCCACGTCCATGCGATCAGCTCTTCGGCCTGGTTGCTGCTTTTGATTGTCCAGAGCGTTGCGATCCATCGCCGCTCAAACGCTTTTCACAAGCAAATGGGGCTGGCCAGCTTCGCGCTCTTCCCCTTCCTGATCCTCGGCTTCATGATGATCATCGACGTTTCCGCGCAGCGCATGGCTTCGGCAGAAAATGAATTCATCCTGCACAATGGCCCTTCGTTCGGGATCGGCATGGTGATCGCAATCAGTGCCTATCTGACTCTGTTCTACCAGGCGCTCAAGAACCGGCGGAATGTAAAGCTCCACGCAGGTTACATGCTGGCCACGCCGCTGATCCTGTTTGAATCACCGTTTAGCCGCGTAATCGATCAGTTCATGCCGTGGATGAATGTGATTGGCAGCGACGGGCCGCAGGCAGTGCAGGACACGATTGTAATCAGCGATGGCATGGCAATAATCTTTGCCATGACCTTGTATTTCATGGATCGCAAGCATGGCATGCCGTGGCTGGTCGCCTCGTTCTTCATGGGGTTGCAGGCGGTGGTGATGTGGAATGTGCCCTTCATGCCAGGGCTTGATGGCTGGTTCGTCGCCTATGCGCAGATTCCCCAGGGGGTGACCTTCACTGCCGGCGTCGCAGCGGGCGCCCTGGCCGGATGGTACGGATGGCGGGCCGGCAGCAGTCGAGCAAAGCCAGCCACTGCAGCCGCCCGGGCCTGATCAACCCAGCTTTGCGTCCATCAGGGCCTTGAGGTCCACCTCGGTTCTTGCGCCATAATGCGAGATGATCTCGCACGCAGCAATCGCCCCGCGCCGCAGGCAGCGTTCGAGCGGCTCGCCGCGGACGTGGCCGAACAGGAAGCCCGCAGCAAACAGGTCGCCCGCCCCGGTCGTGTCCACCACATGCTCGATCGGTTCGGCGGGCACTTCGGCGCGTTCGCCATTGCGGGTCGCGATCGCGCCATCGGCGCTGCGGGTTACGACCAGTGTCGGCACCTTGTCCTTGAGCGCGGCGATCCCCGCTTCGATATTGTCTGTTCCAGTGAGCGCGAAGAGCTCGAGATGATTGGCGAACAATATGTCGATCAGCCCATCCTCGATCAGCGCACGGAAATCGTCGCCGTGCCGATCGATCACGAACACTTCGGACAGGGTGAAGGCGACTTCGCGCCCGGCATCCTTGGCGGTTTCAATGGCGCGCCGCATCGCCGCGCGGGGTTCTTCCGGATCCCACAGATAACCCTCAAGATAAAGCACGCGCGCCGCCGCCACGGCCTCGTCATCCAGTGCGCTGGCCGGCAGGAACTGGCTCGCGCCAAGAAAGGTGTTCATGGTGCGCTGAGCATCGGGCGTGACAAAAATCAGGCAGCGCGCGGTGGGCGGATCGGCATCGGTGTGATTGGTCGGGCGCGGGGCAACGTCGAAATCGATTCCCACGGCGCGGATATCATGCGCGAAAACCTCGCCCAACTGGTCATCCGCCACCTGGCCGATAAAGGCGCATTGCGCGCCCAGCGCCGAAAGCCCCGCCAGCGTATTGGCAGCCGAACCGCCGGAAATCTCGCGCGCGGGGCCCATTGCTTCGTAGAGTTCGCGCGCGCGGTCTGCATCAACCAGCGTCATCCCGCCGCGATTGAGCTGCAATTCCTCGATCAGTTCATCTGTTGCAGGGGCCATCACGTCGACAATAGCGTTGCCGATGGCGATTACATCATAACGGGGTTCGGGCACAGGAATTCCTGATTTCGTTGCTGGATCAGATATGGAAAGCGGCGCCTAGCGCCCCGCGCCGCCCGCGCCAAGGGCGGATTGTCTCTCAGTGCGTTGACTTGTCGCGCAATCGCAGGGAAATGCACACTCGGATGAGCGCTGTTCTCAAATCTCTCGGCCTTGCCTTCAGCCAAATGGGTGACCGCGCAGTGCTGCGCGTGCTGGCGAAGAGTGTTGCCCTGACGCTTGTGGTTTTCGCCTTGCTCGGCGTGGCGGCATTCCAGGCTATTGCGGCGCTAAGCACCTATATCGGCATGAATATTGGAGCTGAAGCCACCTATCTGGCGTCATTGGTGCTGACCTTGCTGGCTGCGTGGCTGCTGTTTCGCGTTGTCGCCCTCGCTGTACTGCAGTTCTTTGCCGACGAAGTGGTGATCGCGGTTGAGCGCAAGCACTATCCGCAAGCCGCCTCGACAGCGCGCCAACTGCCGTTTCACAGGGACCTGGCCAACAGCCTGCGCGGCGCTGGCCGCGCGCTCCTGTTCAACGCGCTTGCAGCACCGGTGGCGCTGGTATTGCTGTTTACCGCGATCGGCCCCGCAGTGGTGTTCCTGCTTGTCAATGCGGTGCTGCTGGGGCGCGAGCTTACCGATATGGGCTGGTTGCGCCACCGCCCGGCACCGACCGATCCATCCCCGGTGAGCAGATTTGACCGGCTGCTGCTGGGCGGCGTAATCGCTGCGCTGATGGCGGTGCCCTTCATCAATTTGCTGGCGCCAATTATCGGTGCAGCGGCCGGAACCCACCTTGTGCAACTTTCCCGTCCAAAAGCGACCTAGGAACAAGCCATGCGTCCCTTTCGCCAAATCCTTGCTGCCATCGCTCCTCTGCCGTTGCTTGCCGCCTGCGTCTCGGCCGGAAGCGCGCCGGTGCTGGTCCCTGACCGGCCATCGTCAAGCGGCGCGCCAACACAGGCAGTGCGCGTGCCTCCAAGCGATCCCGCGCCGCCAACTTCCGGCTTCATCCCGCCGCCGCTGATGCGCGCACCGGGGCTCGAAAATGTCATCGGAGTGGGCGCAGCGCAGCTCGAACGACGCTTCGGCAAGCCCAGGCTTGATGTGATCGAGGGCGATGCGCGCAAGCTGCAATTTGCCGGTGAGCCCTGTGTGCTCGACATCTTCCTCTATCCGCTGCGCCCTGGCGCGGACCCGGTGGCCACGCATATAGAGGCACGCCGCGCCAGCGACGGGCTCGATGTCGATCGCGCCGCCTGCGTGAAAGCGCTGGGCGGTAGATGAAGCCGATATTGCAGCTGGTAACCCGGTTTTAAGCCTGTTCTGCGATAGAAATCCCGCATTAATCAGGGGATCTGCGCAAGATGAGCATTCAATTTGCCGATCTGGCCAGCCGCGTGGCGGAAGATGGCCAGTTAACTGCTGAAGAACTGCTTTCGCTGCGCCAGCTCGGCTGGGGCGACGGCAAGATCTATCGCGATGAGGCCGAAGCCATCTTCGCGATCAATCGCTTGCTCAGGCAACCGACCGAGGAATGGGTCGATTTCTTCGTCGAGGCGATCGGCGAATTCGTGCTCAATGGCACCGAACCGCGCGGCATGTGCGACGATGATGAGGCGCGCTGGCTGATCGGCGCGCTGGATCATGACGGCAAGCTCGACTCCATGGCCGAGCTGGAACTGCTGGTGAGCGTGATTGAGAAGGCACAGAACGTGCCAGAGTTCTTCAAACGCTATGTCCTGCGCCAGATCGAACAGGCGGTCATGACTGGCAACGGCCCGACGCGCTGCGGCGGCGAACTTTCGGCAAGCCATATCAGCGCGAGTGAATGCCGCCTGCTGCGCCGCGTGATCTTTGCCAGCGGAGGCTATGGCCCTGCTGCCGTCAGCCGCCACGATGCCGAGCTGCTGTTCCGCCTGAAAGATGCGACCATGCAGGATGAGAACTCGCCCCTGTGGGACGATCTCTTCGTCGACGGTGTGGCCAATTACCTCAAGGGCTTCCAGCTGCAGAATGCGCAACTCGACCATGCACGGGTCAAGGAGCTTGAAGCTTTCGTTGCCGACAACCAGGCGCGCGTCGGTCGTTTCATCGGCGCCATGGCGCGCGAGGTGCCGCAAGCGCGGAACCATTTCGGCAAGGTCTTCGGCAGGAATGACAAGGGCCAGAGCTATACCGAGGCTGCCGCCGCCGGAAACCTGGTTGACGATTTCGAGCAGGAATGGCTCGAGAAGATGATCGACGCCGATGGCGAGGTTGACGATCTGGAGCGGGCATTGCTCGCGCGGATCATCGACGAGGGCTGAAACTCTATAGGCCTGTCATGAAATTACGGCGTGACGGAGTTCACACCATGAAGGACTCGCCGCAGCCGCAGGCCCCCTTGGCATTGGGATTTTCGAACACGAAACCGGCGGTGAAATCATCTTCCACCCAATCCATCGTGCTGCCGACGAGGTAGAGCACGCTTGCCCCGTCGATGTAGAACGCGCCGCCCGGGGTCACGATCTTTTCGTCGAACTTCGCCTCTTCGGTGACGTAATCGACCGAATAGGCAAGGCCTGAACAGCCGCGCCGCGGGGTCGACAGCTTCACCCCGATCGCGCCTTCGGGCGCCATGCCCATCAATTCGGCAATGCGCGCCTCGGCGGCGGGCGTCAGCTTGACGGCTGCGGGAATTTCGCGGGTTTTCGTTGCGTTATCTGATTCTGGCATCACAGCATCCCCAGTTCGAGCCGGGCCTCGTCGCTCATCTTGTCCGGCCCCCAAGGTGGATCCCACACCAGGCTGACCTCGGCATCGCGGATACCGGGCACGCTGGCGGCGCGCAGCTCGACTTCGCCGGGCATCGATTCGGCCACCGGGCAATGCGGCGTGGTAAGCGTCATGGTTACAAGCGCATCGGCATCGTCAGTGATCTCGACGCCATAGATCAGGCCAAGATCATAGATGTTGACCGGAATTTCGGGGTCATAGATTTCCTTGAGCGCCGCGATCACTGCGTCATGCAGCTCGCCTCCCGGTTCGCCGGGCGAGACATTTTCCGGCTTCTTGGCCAGAAAGCCCTCAAGATAATCGCGTTTGCGCTCCAAGGTTTCGCGCGGCGTCTCATCAGGATCGACAGCATCCTCCACTCGTGCGCGCCTTGGCTTTTGAAGCGCGCCCCCTACCGCTTCGGCAGGCGAGGGAGCCGCCACGAATTCCTTATCCTCGGATGGCTTGTTCATCCGAATATCCTCCTGGTTCTGGCGATGCCTTCGAGCAGCGCCGCGATATCGCTTTCATCCGAGTAGAGCCCGAAACTGGCCCGCGCCGTAGCCGGCACGCCCAGATGATCCATCAGCGGCTGCGCACAATGATGCCCGGCGCGGATCGCCACATTCGCTTCATCCAATATGGTGCCCAGATCGTGCGGGTGAACCCCGTCCATCATGAAACTTACGATTCCGGCACTATCTGCCGGGCCGAACAGCGTGACATCGTTCATGGCGCCAAGCTCTGCCCGCAACTGCGCCACCAGCTGCGCCTCATGCCCATGGATCCTATCGAGCCCGATGGCTTCGACAAAGTCGATCGCCGCATGCAATGCCACTGCCTCTGCGATCGCCGGGGTTCCCGCTTCGAAGCGCTGCGGCGGCGGGGCATATGTGGTTTTGGCAAAGGTTACGCGATCGATCATCGAGCCGCCGCCCTGATATGGCGGCATCTCGGCCAGGACTTCGGCCCGCGCCCACAGCGCGCCGATCCCGGTGGGGCCGTAAAGCTTGTGCGCGCTGAAAACATAGAAATCGCAATCAATCGCGGCCACATCCACGGGGAGGCGCGGAACGGCCTGGCAGCCATCAAGCAGCAGCTTTGCGCCAACCTTGTGCGCCAAGCGCGCCGCGCGGCTGCAATCAAGCACCGATCCGAGCACGTTCGAGACATGCGCCAGCGCAACCAGCTTGTGCCGCTCGCTCAGCATGGCCTCGGCAGCATCAAGGTCAATCTGCCCGTCATCGGTGAGCGGGCACACGTCAATCTGCGCGCCCACCCGCTCGGCCAGCATCTGCCACGGCACGATGTTGGAGTGATGTTCGAGCGTGGACAGCAGAATGCGATCCCCCGCACCGATATTGGCCGCGCCCCATGTCGCGGCGACCAGGTTGATTGCCTCGGTCGCGCCGCGAGTGAAGACCACTTCTTCTTCACTGCCGCCGATGAATTCCGCCACCCGCCGACGCGCAGCTTCATAGCGCAGGGTCATCTCTGCCGAGCGCGCATAGACCCCGCGGTGCACGGTGGCATAATCCTTGCCCAGCGCGCGCGCCATCGCATCCACCACCGCTTGCGGCTTTTGCGCGGTGGCCGCAGTATCGAGATAGTGCCACGGATTGCCGCCCGCGGTCACCATGCCGGGAAACTGCGCCCGCGCATCGGCAAGGCGTGAAAGGGTGGCGGCGCTGCTCACAGCGCGGCCTCGTCAAGCTGCGCCAGCGCACGCTCCAGCATCGATTCGGCCTGTGACTGGTCGCTCATTTCGACAAAGGCATCGCCGATGAATGCCTGTACCAGCAGCTTGCGCGCAACATCGGGCGCGATCCCCCGCGCAGCCATGTAATAACGCGCGGCTTCATCAAGCTGGCCGATCGCCGCACCATGCGCGCATTGCACATCGTCGGCGAAAATTTCGAGCTCCGGCTTGGTATTCGCGCTGGCGCCCTTCTCCAGCAGCATCGCGCGGAAATTCTGTGCGGCGTCGGTCTTTTGCGCGTGCTTCACCACTTCGATCCGGCCAAGGAAATTGCCCGTGGAGCGGCCCCACTGCACCGCGCGCACAATCTGGTTTGAGGTCGCATTGGGCTGTGCATGGATCGTGCGGGTGACGAATTCCTGCACCTTGTTGCCGCCGCCAAGGGTCACGCCGCCGAATTCGAAATGCGCGCCCTCTTCCAGCGTCACCTCGACTTCGAGCCGAGCGTAAGGCCCCGCCGCGTTGATCGCGAACAGGGCATAGCGCGCGCCCTGCCCCACGTTGACGCGCAGACGTTCGACGCCCGCTTCGACAATTCGCGTTTCCTCACGCGCTTCGCCCGCCGGAATGTGGAGCTCTTGCCAGCCGGTCAGCAAGGCAAGTTCCGCCTCCGCCAGATAGTCGGCATCGGCATAGCGCCAGGCCTCGTCCCTATTGGTAGGCCGCTCAAGGATCGCCGCTTCAGGCATCAGCCATAACCGCGTCATAGCCTTCTTCTTCGAGCCGCTGCGCCAGCTCGGGCCCACCGGTCTGGGCGATCCGCCCGGCGGCAAGCACCGAAACCTTGTCTGGCTTCACCACGTCGAGCAGGCGCTGGTAATGGGTGATCAGCAACACGCCCTTGGAGGGATCGCGCATGATCGCATTGATCCCCTCGCCCACCACGCGCAGCGCATCGATATCGAGCCCGCTGTCGGTTTCATCGAGCACTGCGAAACTGGGATCGAGGATTCCCATCTGCACCATTTCGGCGCGCTTCTTCTCGCCGCCCGAAAAGCCGACGTTCACCTGCCGCTTGAGCATTTCCATGTCGAGCTTGAGCAGGGCCGCCTTTGCCTTTGCCAGCTTGAGGAAATCGCCGCCCGACAGTGGGTCTTCCCCGCGCGCCTTACGCTGCGAATTGAGCGCTTCGCGCAGGAACTGCACAAATGAGACGCCGGGGATTTCGACCGGATATTGGAAGCCCAGGAACAGGCCGGCAGCCGCTCGCTCATGCGGCTCCATCGCAAACAGATCCTGCCCCATGAAGGTGACGCTGCCTTCGGTCACTTCATAGCCGGGCCGCCCGCCCAGCACATAGGCCAGCGTCGATTTGCCCGCGCCGTTCGGCCCCATGATCGCGTGGATCTCGCCCGCCGCAACGGTGAGGGACAGGCCTTTGAGGATGGGCGTGTCGGCAACAGTGGCGTGGAGGTTATCGATTGTCAGCATTGTAATCTTTCTTGGGGTAATCTTTCCTGGGCCGTGAATAGGATTGGCGCGGGTTGGCTTCCTTGTGCGCGCGCGCGGCATCCCGCTTGTCGGCGATCCGTATGCGCATTCCGGCGGTGATCCGGGCGAGGACATCGTCCATGTTTTCGAGAATGTCGGCGGCCTTGATCCGCATCACCCGGATGCCGACGCTCTCCAGGCTCTTGTCGCGGCGTTTCGCCAGCGCTTCGTTTTCGCCTTCCTCGTCGATATCGATCGCCATGCCGAGGCTGTGGCAGTTGAAATCGACGATCGCGCTGCCCACCACCGCGTGGCGGGTGAACTTGTGGCGCCCGAGATCGGCCTTGGCGAAGCGCGCCGCGAGCGCCTTGTGCGCTTCAGACGAATGCCGCCGCATCTCGCGCGCCTGCTCGTGCAGCACGTCAAGCCGCTTGTCCGAGATTTCCCAGCCGCGGCCGCGCTTCCTGAGCGCGGGGGCTTCGGGTGTTTCCGACGGATCGGGAAGCTTGAGGGTTTTTTTAACGTTCAATTGGCGCTCCCTTCCAGCGAAATCGACAATTCGTCACCCCGGGCTTGACCCGGGGTCCCGCTGACTCTGGTTGGCACGGCGGAAGAAAAGCTGGATGCCGGATCAAGTCCGGCATGACGATGGAGGCTAAAATCAATCACCCCACACTCCCTTCAAGCGAAATCGCCAGCAGCTTCTGCGCCTCGACCGCAAATTCCATCGGCAGTTCCTTGAGCACGTCCTTGGCGAAGCCGTTGACGATCAGCGCCACCGCCTCTTCCTGCGGCAATCCGCGCTGCATGGCGTAGAACAGCTGGTCGTCGGAGATTTTCGAAGTGGTCGCCTCGTGCTCGATCTGCGCGGTCGGGTTCTTGACCTCGATATAGGGCACGGTGTGCGCGCCGCACTGATCGCCCAGCAGCAGCGAATCGCACTGGGTAAAATTGCGCACGTTGTCGGCATTGGCGCCCACGCGCACCAGGCCGCGATAGGTGTTGTTGCTCTTGCCCGCAGAAATGCCCTTGGAGATGATGGTCGAGCGCGAACCGCGCCCATTGTGGATCATCTTGGTGCCGGTATCGGCCTGCTGGTAATTATTGGTGACGGCAACCGAGTAGAATTCGCCCACGCTGTCCTCGCCGTTCAGGACACATGACGGATATTTCCACGTCACTGCGCTGCCGGTTTCCACCTGCGTCCATGAAATCTTGCTGCGCGCGCCCTGGCACAGCCCGCGCTTGGTGACGAAATTGTAGATCCCGCCCTTGCC
>LOET01000068.1 GCA_001515985.1 Sphingomonadales bacterium BRH_c3
TGCCGCCAGCGTTCGTTCTGAGCCAGGATCAAACTCTCAAGTTTATGTCACACACCAATCAAGCACGGGGAAAACCCCGCCAGCCTGCTTGGCATGAGCTTCTAGGAGCCGATACCTGCACATCAAACGTAATGGATACGAATGAACATGCATCATCACAGACCGCCGTGGAGGCGATCAGGATGTGGCAATCGGCATAAATTAACCGGTATCCGGAGCCTAAAAATCCCCGGACCGGGCGCCGTCGCCCACATGTCCCTTCATCAAAAACCAACAATGTCAAAGAGCCAACCAGACGTTAACAAGCGGACAGCAATGGAGCCCCGATTTTCACCGGGGGACCGGCTATCCGTCTGTGTCTGGCGACCAACCCGGTGGAGCGGTTGAAAACCGTCAGCGCCGCGTCGGTGAGGGCCATATATGTGGGGCGTTGAGTCGGGTCAACGCCTTTTTGCAATTTTATTTCGCGACTGCGAGAGAACCGCAGATTTCCGCCATTTTTGGCGCCAGAAAACCCTCTCCTGGTCTGGGGTGACGTGGTTTTCCGGTATCGGCGGCGGCGTGCCCCCCCTTGCATCCCGGCGATTCATCGCCGGGTGGCAGCGCAAACCTCCGATTCATCCAGAGGATCAGAAAATGTGGCACCGAATCGTTCTGATGGAAGCGCGCCAACCAGTTCATAGAGTGGTTTTGGCCGCTCGGCGGGCTCCGGTTTGGGCCTTGCTTCATTGTCTGGTATACAGAGCCCCATGACATGTGCGCGCAATGGCAATGCTGATGCGGCATATTGTCCCAGGAGAGATAGGGATGCCTCATTTGGTCCTGCCCGCAGCAATCGCATTCGGTCTGGCTTCAGCGCAAGTCACGACCGGTGGCGCTCTGGCGCTGTCGCAAGCGCGCGAGCAGATTCCCACTGCTCCTCTATTTCCCGCCCTGACCGGTCAGGCGATTGAAATTCTCGACCTCGAGGAAGACCGGTTCCAGCGCTATACGATACCGGTCACAATCGACGGGATCGGGCCTTACAATTTCATGATCGATACCGGCTCGCAGGCGACTGCGGTTACAGAACGGGTGACACGCCAGATTTTGCTGCCGTCGCTTGGACCGGCAACGGTAGTCGGGATGGCCAGTCGGCGTACAGTCGAACTGGTCGAGCTCGACCAACTTGAAGTCGGTAAACGTACCATCGGCGGGATCGCGGCTCCGGTGCTGCAGCGCCAGCATGTTGGTGCCGATGGCATTATCGGCCTCGATACCTTGCAGGATTTCCGGGTCGTGATCGATTTTCGAAACGAGACGATTTCGGTCTCGGATGCGCATGAGAAATCGAGCGACCGTGGCTTTGAGATCATCGTGAGGGCGCGCAACAAGCTGGGGCAGTTGCTTATAACCGATGCGATAATCGAGGGAGTCCATGCCACCGTGATCATCGATACCGGGGCACAAACGAGCCTGGGCAATCTGGCGCTGCGCGAACGCATCCGTTCGCGGCGGGCTGCCGAAATGATCGAAACGACCGATGTCAATGGCGTGGCGCTGCTCAGCGAGCTGAGCTATGTACGATCGCTCAAGATCAACGGTTTCGAATTGGCCAATGTCCCGATCACCTATGCCGATACGCCAGCCTTTGAAGCTCTGGGCTTGACCGACCGCCCGGTGCTTTCGCTGGGGATGCGGCATCTCCAGCTGTTCGACAGGATCGCAATCGATTTCGCCAAGCGGCAAATCCTGTTTGACCTGCCGCGCGAGGCACAGCTCCGCAATCGCACGTCCTCGCGCATCTGACCGCACACCTTGGCAAAACCCATGCTTGCCTAGCCGGACGCTTGCCCCCACATGGGGCAAGCGATGCCACCCGACACCGAGGATAACCGCCCGCTCGAGGCCGATGGCTGGCACACCTTGCGGCGATTCCTTCCCTATTTGTGGCCGCGCGACAATCCCACACTGAAACGCCGCATCATTGCCGCGATGGCATTCGTGCTGGCAGCCAAGGGCGTTACGCTGGCCCTTCCCTTCGCCTATAAATATGCCGTCGATGCGATGGCCACGCCCACCAGCGAGAGCGCGATGGTCGCACTGGCCCTGGTGCTGGCATACGGGCTGGGGCGATTTACTGCTGTCGCTTTCGACAATCTGCGCAATATCGCCTTTGAACGGGTCGGGCAGATCGCCACATTACACCTGGCGCAGGATGTGTTCCGCCGCCTCCACCGTTTGTCTCTGCGGTTTCACCTGGACCGGCGCACCGGCGAAGTGACCAAGGTGATCGAGCGCGGTACCAAAAGCATCGACACGATGCTCTACTTCCTGCTTTTCAACATCGCGCCAACCGCGATCGAACTGATTGCCGTGGGTGTGATTTTCTACATCAATTTCGGGTGGGAACTGGTCGCGGCGACCGGCCTCGCGGTTGTATCCTATATCCTGACAACCCGCTGGATCACCGAATGGCGCACCAAGCTGCGCCGCGAGATGAACGAACTCGACGGCAGGGCATTGCACCGCGCGGTCGATTCGCTGCTCAATTACGAGACAGTGAAATATTTTGGCGCCGAAGCTCGCGAGCAGGCCCGCTATGGCCAGGCTGCGAGCGCCTATGCCGAAGCCGCGATCAAGAGCGAGAACTCGCTAGGCCTGCTCAACATCGCTCAAGCGCTGATTACCAACCTGCTGATGGCGGGCGCAATGGCCTATACAGTATGGGGTTGGAGCCAGGGGCAGCTGACCGTGGGCGATCTGGTGTTCGTCAACACTTACCTGCTGCAGCTGTTCCGCCCGCTCGACATGCTGGGATTCGTGTACCGTTCCATCCGCCAAGGGTTGGTCGATATGGGCGAAATGTTCAAGCTGATGGATACCGATGTCGAGGTCCAGGATCGCCCCGGCGCGCCGGCTCTGGTGGTCCGCCGCCCGCACATCACCTTTGACCATGTCGCCTTCGGCTATGAACCTGACCGCACAATTCTGAACAATCTCAGCTTCGAAGTTCCCGCCGGGGCGAGCGTGGCCATCGTCGGCCCTTCGGGTGCGGGCAAGAGCACGATCGCACGGCTGCTGTTCCGCTTCTACGATCCGCAGGGCGGGCGCATCCTTATCGACGGACAGGATATTGCCTCGGTGACGCAGGAAAGCTTGCGGGCCCACATTGGCATCGTCCCGCAGGACAGCGTGCTGTTCAACGACAGCATCGGCTACAACATCGCCTATGGCAGCGGCGATGCGCGCGAAGAGGATGTGTTCGCCGCTGCACGCGATGCCGCAATCCTGCCTTTCATCGAGCAATTGCCGCAGGGCTTCGCCACCGAAGTTGGCGAGCGTGGGCTCAAGCTGTCGGGCGGCGAGAAACAGCGCGTTGCGATCGCGCGGACGCTAGTGAAGAATCCGCCGATCCTGCTTCTGGATGAGGCGACCAGCGCGCTCGACAGCCGCACCGAACAGGATATCCTGCGGACATTGCGCCGTATTTCACGGGGTCGCACCACCATTGCCATCGCGCACCGCCTTTCGACCATCGCCGATGCCGATCGCATCCTGGTGCTCGATCGCGGCAAGCTGGCCGAGGCCGGGCGGCACTCTGACCTGCTGGCTGCGGACGGACTTTATGCCGACATGTGGGCGCGCCAGGCCGCCGAGCGCGAGACGCAGCCCGAAGCGGCCGAGTAATCAGCCTGCACCCTACTCCGCTTCGTCCGTCGGCTTGCGCAAATCCGCGCTCGACAGGTCGAGCGCGTCAAAGGGGATCACTTCGACATTGCCGCGCAGTGCCTTCAGATCGTCGAGGAAATATTGCGCGTCGCCCACGACCACCAGGGAGGCGCGTGCTGGAGCGAGAAATTCGCCTGCCATCTGCGCGACATCGGCAGTGCTGACGCTGGCTAGCCGATCTGCCACGCGAAATGCTTCTTGCGGTTCGATCCCGCGCAGCATCAGGCTGGCCACGGTGCCGTTGAAGCCGCCGCTGGTCTCAAGGCTGCGCGCCAGTGCCCCGCCCAGGAATAGCCGCCGTTTCTGCAGCGCATCCTCATCAAGCATCTCGCTGCCCAGCAGCGTAAACTGGTCGAAAAACACCGTAGCGACTTCGTCAGGGGTGGTATTCTTGGTTTGTGCCTGCGCGGTCAGCGTCGCTTCGTCGGCACGCGTGTCAAGCGAGCTATAGGCGCCATAGCTGAGCGCACGCTTGGTCCGCACCTCCTCGAACAACCGGCCATTGCTGCCCGAGCCGAGCACCGTATTGGCCAGCCACAGCTTGTAGAAATCTGGATGGTCGCGCGGCAATGCGCGCACGCTCGCGAGCACCGCTGCCTGGCCCGCATCCGGCATGTCGATCACCAGCGTGCGCGGTGCGGGCGCGCTACCTGCAGGGTCGGCCACCGGCTGCGGGATCGGGCGATCCGAGGTCCAACTGCCGAAAAGTTCATTGGCCAGCACATGCGCTTCCCCGGCCGCAAGGCCGCCGCTGATCACGATCCGGGCCGCGCCGGGATGCCAATAGGTCTCGCGGTGGGCGATCAGGTCCTCGCGCGTGATCGCGGGCAGAGAGTTCGGGCTGGCTACCCGGCCATATGGCGCATCGCCATACATCACCCGTGTCGTGACCATGCCGGCAAGCGCGCCCGGATCGGTTAGCGTCGCCACCAATCCGTCCAGCGCCCGCTTGCGCTCGCGTTCGAACTCCTCTTGCGGGAAGCTCGCATTCTGGAGGACGTCGACCATCACCGCCCCGGCCTGCGCGAGGTTCACGGTCGGCGCGGTCAGGCTTACGAAGCTGCCATCGGCGTTTGTGCTGAAGCCCAGGCTGGCGCCAAGCGATTCGAGCGCAGCAGCAATCTTAGTGGCACTGCGGTTCGCGGTACCCTTGTCCGCCACGCTCGCCGCGAGCCCGGCAAGGCCAGCCTTGGCCGCCGGATCACTCGCGTCCCCGCCCGGCAGCACAACGGTAATCGTCGCGATCGGCACGTCGGTGGTCTGCGCAGAGACCAGCGCGATGCCATTGTCGAGCGTCGTCTCGTCAAACTGCGCGCGCACCATTTCGGGTGCGGCGATCGGCGGTGGCGGCGCCGCGCGCG
>LOET01000069.1 GCA_001515985.1 Sphingomonadales bacterium BRH_c3
TCAGCGCCGCCCCTTGTGCAAAGCAATTGGTCAGCAGGATGGCGTGATGCGCGGGATCGAGCGCGTCGCCCGGCGCGATGCTGGCGATGAAATCCACCGGCACCAGATGGGTGCCCTGATGCAGCAGCTGAAACACGGCGTGCTGCGCGTCGGTGCCCACCCCGCCCCATGTGATTGGCGCAGTCGGGCCATCGACGGGCGAGCCGTCCGCCTTCACGCGCTTGCCATTGCTCTCCATCTCGAGCTGCTGGAGATAGTCAGGCAGCAGGCCCAGCCGCTCGTCATAGGCAAAGCAGGCGCGCGTCTCGCAGCCGCGCAGGCGGGTGTAATACTGATCGGCAAAGGCTGCGCGCAGGCACAGGTTTGCCGCGCCATCATGATCGCGGAAATGCTCGTCCACTGCCCGCGCGCCGGCCAGCATGGCGGTGAAATCGTCCATCCCCACCGCCAGCGCAACCGGGAAGCCGATCGAGGACCACAGCGAATAGCGCCCGCCCACGCTTTCGGGGAAGGGCAGCACGCGGGTTTCATCGACGCCCCATTCCACCGCTTTTTCGGGCGAGGCGGTGAGCGCCACCACGCGGCCAGAGGGATCGGAAACGCCGCTGTCCGCCAGCCATTTCAGCGCCGATGCGGCATTGGTCATGGTCTCGATCGTGGTGAAAGTCTTGCTGGCCACCGCGATCATGGTGGTCGCCGGATTGCAGGCCGCAAACGCCGCCTCGAGCGCCACTCCGTCGATATTCGAAACCACATGCACATCCACCAGGCTTAGATCGCGCGTCAGCGCGTCCACCGCCAGCGCCGGGCCGAGCGCGCTGCCGCCAATGCCGATATGGATCAGGTGGTTGATCTCGCCCAAGGCGCCGCCGTGAATCGCCTCGACCAGCATGCCCATGCGCGCGAGCAGGGCCTCACCCTCCTCCACATCGGCATCATCGCCCACGCCGCGCATCGCGCTGTGCGTGGCGGCACGCCCTTCGGTAAGGTTGACCACTTCACCGCCAAGCAGCTTTGCGCGATGCCCGGCAAAATCGCACGCTTCGGCCAAGGCTTCGAATCCGGCCATCAGATCGGCGTCAAGGTGGGTCTTCGACCAGTCGAACAGGATCCCGCTTTCGCCGCCCTCATCCGGCCATCCGATCCGCCCCGACAGCCTGGCCACGCGCCCCGCATCAGCCGCGAACAGATCCTGCAGGCTGCGCCGTGGCAGTGATTGCAGATGGTTCCATGCGGCAGCGATCTTGTCAGACATCACGAAAAGCCTTTCACAACTTGCGTCACCGCGATTAGGGACGTGGGCGATGGATGGGAACCCTGTAGATACGAATGCATTGGCCGGCGAGGCGGCGCAGCAGCACGAAAGCTGGGGCGGTTTTGCCGGTTTCGTGCTCAAGCTGGCATTGGTGGTGCTGATATTCCGCAGCTTCGTGTTCTCACCCTTCTCGATTCCCAGCGAAAGCATGCTGCCCCAGCTGTGGAATGGCGACTATCTGCTCGCCGCCAAGTGGCCCTATGGCTATTCGAGATACTCCCTGCCGTTCGAACTGCCGCTGATCCCCGGCCGCGTGCTGGCCAGCCAGCCCGAGCGCGGCGACGTGGTGATCTTCAAGCATCCGGTCGACGGCAGCGACTACATCAAGCGCGTGATCGGCCTGCCGGGCGATAGCGTGGCGATGGTGGGCGGGCAGGTCGTGCTCAATGGCGAAGCGATCGCGAAGGAGCGAATCGCCGATTTCGTGATCCCCGCATCCGCCAATACCACTTGCGCCACTGCCGCCGCGCGCGAGCAAGATGCGGCTGGCATTGCGACCTGCCGCTATGCGCGGTTCCGCGAAACCCTGCCTTCGGGCGTAAGCTATGAAGTGATCGATTTCGGCGATCGCCCGGTCGACAACACCCGCGCGCTGATCGTGCCCGAAGGGCGCCTGTTCGTGATGGGCGACAATCGCGACAATTCGCAGGACAGCCGCTTTCAGTCCCGGCCCGGCGGCGGGGTGGGCCTGGTGCCGCAAGACCTGCTGGTGGGCCGCGCGACAATAATCATGTGGTCAACCGATGGCAGCGCCGAATGGATCAAGCCGTGGACATGGTTCACATCTGCGCGCTGGAGCCGTATCGGGGACCTGCTGTGACCAAGCTTTCCGCCGAAACGCGCGACTGGCTGGCAGGGCTTGGCATCACACCCGTAAATGAGCCGCGCTGGCTCGCGGCGCTTACCCACGGCAGCATGGCGGCCAGTGTGAATTATGAACGGCTGGAGTTTCTGGGTGACCGGGTGCTGGGCCTGGCGATGGCGGAATGGCTGTTCGAAGAAAGCAAGGCCGCCGAGGGCACGCTGTCGCAGCGCCTCAACGCACTGGTCAGCCGCCAGACCTGCGCCCGGGTCGCAGCCGAGTTCGGCCTTCCTGACCATATCCGCCTGGGCAAGCAGGCGCGCGACGATGGCGCGCGCGAAAGCACCAATATCCTTGGCGATGTAATCGAAGCGCTGCTGGGCGCGCATTTCCTCGACTTCGGTTTTGCCCCGACGCGCGATCTGATCCGCACCTTGTGGGCGCAGCAATTCACCGGCGGAGCGGGCAAGACCAAGCATCCCAAGAGCGCGCTGCAGGAATGGGCGGCGGGCAACCAGCGCAGGCCGCCTGAATACGAACTGGTTGCGCGCGAGGGGCCGGACCATGCGGCGCGGTTCACCGTGCGCGTCAGCGTAAAGAATGTCGGCGAGGCACAAGCCACCGCCGCCAGCAAGCAAGAGGCCGAGCGGCTCGCCGCCGCCGCCTTTATGGAGCAATATGCATGATTCAAGGCTTCCACCCGTTTGCCCTGAGCCTGTCGAAGGGCTGTATTTCTCTCAAGGCGCAAACACGAAGAAAGTGCAGGGCTTCGACAGGCTCAGCCCGAACGGATCTGAAATGAACGAAAAATCTTCATCGTCCCACTGCGGCGTAGTGGCAGTGATCGGCGCGCCCAATGCGGGCAAGAGCACGCTGGTCAACCAGTTGGTGGGCCAGAAAGTCGCGATCACCAGCCCCAAGGCGCAGACCACCCGCGCACGCATGCTGGGCATTGCCTTGCACGACAATGTGCAGATGATCCTGGTCGATACACCCGGCATTTTCGCACCCAGGCGCAAGCTCGACCGCGCGATGGTGAGCGCGGCCTGGGAAGGTGCCGAGGCGGCCGATGCGGTGCTGTTGCTGGTCGATCCGGTCAAGCAGCGGCGGCATGAACTGGAACCACTGCTGGAAGCGCTGGCCAAGCGCCCTGAGCGCAAGTTTCTGGTGCTCAACAAGGTCGATGTGGCGAAGAAGGAGCCGCTGCTGGCACTGGCGCAAGAGCTTGGCGGCAAGGTTGATTTCGCCGATGTGTTCTTTGTCTCCGCGCTGACGGGTGACGGCGTGCCCGAAATGAAGGCGGCGTTGGCCAAGCTGATGCCCGAGGGGCCGTGGCATTACCCCGAGGATCAGGTTTCGGATGCGAGCGAACGCCTGCTAGCCACCGAAGTCACCCGCGAACAGCTCTATCGCCAATTGCATGAAGAGCTGCCCTATGATTCGGCCGTGCGGCCTGAAAGCTATCAGCACCGGCCCGACGGCAGCGTCGAGATCCACCAGCAAATCGTGATCGGGCGCGACAGCCAGAAACCGATTGTCCTTGGCAAGGGCGGGTCACGGATCAAGGCGATTGGTGAGGCCGCGCGTGCCGAACTGAGCGAAATGCTGGGCGTGAAGGTCCACCTTTTCCTGCATGTAAAGGTCAGCGAAAAGTGGGACGAGGATCGCGAGATCTTTGAGGAGATCGGGCTCGACTGGGTACGATAGCGCCGAATTTATGGGATAATTAAGCCATGCCCTCCACCGAACTGCTTCTCCAGATTGGTTCCGCCCTCGCGGTTGGCCTGCTGGTTGGCGTTGAGCGCGGATGGAACCTGCGGGGCGCGCAGGAAGGCATGCGGGTTGCGGGAGTGCGCACTTTCAGCCTGCTGGGGCTGGCGGCGGGGCTCGCGGGCTTGCTTGCCGCTTTACAGTATCAGATCGTCTCCGGCGCAATCGTGATCGGCGCAGCGGCGGTGATTGCGATTGGCTATGCGCTGGCTGCCAGAGTCGACGGCAGGCCCGATGCGACATCGGCCATTGCCGCGATTGTCACGCTGGCGCTCGGCTTTCTGGGTGGCAGCGGCGAGCCGGCACTGGCGGTCGCGGGCGGTGCGGTGGTCACGCTGATCCTGGCGCTCAGAGCCGAACTGCACAATTTCGTCAGCGCGCTCGACGCCGAGGATGTGAAAGCCTTTGCCCGCTATGCCGTGATCGCGCTGGCGGTGTTCCCCTTCCTGCCCGAGGGGCGCTATGGCCCCTATGATGCGTGGGAACCGCAGATATTGTGGCTCGTGGTGGTGATCGTCACGGGCTTCAGCTTCCTGGGCTATGTCGCCAACCGCATTTTCGGCGCCAAACGCGGAACGATTGCCACGGCGGTGATCGGCGGAGCCTATAGCTCCACCGCAGTGACGCAGAGCTTTTCCCAGCGGCTTGGGGCCGGTCACGGAAGCGGCGCGGAAAACGCCGGAATCGCGCTGGCCACAGCGGTCATGTTTATCCGCGTGATCGTGCTGGTGGCGCTGATCGCCACCCCGCTGCTGGTGCCATTCGTGGTGGTGTTGTCCCCTGCAGTGCTGGTTGCCTTTGCCGTGAGCTACTGGCTTTACCGCAAATCTGAACATAGCAGCGGCCCTGCCCCGCCGGGCAACCCGATCGCCTTGCTCCCGGCTTTCGGCTTCGTCGCCTTCGTTGCTGTGGCAGCCGTGGCAGCACGCTGGGCACAGGAAAGTTTCGGCGAGCAAGGTATCGCCGTATTGTTGTTCCTGATGGGCACCATGGACGTTGACGCATCGATCATCACCGCCGGAGGGCTGGAGCCCGGCACGATCAGCGCGCAGCTCGCCGCGCTGGCGATAGCAGGCACGATCATGGCCAATATGAGCGTAAAGCTGGGCGTAACGATTACATATGGCCGCGCCGCAGCCAGGCAAGCCGCCTGGGCATTGGGCGCAAGCATGGTGGCGCTGGCCGCGAGTCTTCTGATCGGCTATCTACGGATTTAGGTGTCAGACAATCAGCTGACGCCAAGCTTTTCAAGCTTAGCTGCAAGTGCCTTTTCGTCGAACGGCTTGGTCACGTAATCGTCCGCGCCCGCCGCGATCCCTTCATGGATATCGGTTGCAGCCCCTTTCGAGGTGCAGAATACCACCTTGGGTGGATGCGCCGTGGGTATTGCGCGCAAGGCACTGACAAATTCAGGCCCGCTCATCACCGGCATCTGCCAATCGGTCAGCACGAGATCAGGCATGGCGCGCCTGCAGTAGGCCAATGCCTCTTCGCCATTCTCCGCCTCCAGCACGTTAAAGCCAAGGCTGGTCGCAATCTTCGTTGCCACCTTGCGGATCACGCGGCTGTCATCCACCACCAGGCATGTGCGCACACGCGCCGCGCGCGTTTCGTTCACGTCGCGCATTGCCTTGGCCGCGCGCACGATGGCATCGGTGCCTGACTCCTCTGCCTCGGCATCCTCCGGCTCTACCTCGTCACACGCATCGGCTTCCGCCTCGTCGCGGTTTGCGGCAAGCTTTTCTGCCAGCGTCATGCCTTCGAGTGCCCGGCCTTTCTTTCCGGCGCTATGGCCGGCGGACCGCTTGATCAAATTCTGAATGGCACGAACTCCCCTTTGGCGTCAAAGCCTTGCTGCGGGTGCACAGGCGCAACTTCGCCTGGTGTCATGCGGACATGGAGGAACGGAATCCAGACATCGCCATATTCGGCCTTCTGGTACCACACGTCGAGGACGTCATAACTCGCCCAGATGCCGTCCGGCTCGCGCAGGCGCAAGCCTTCGCCAATCCGCGGCACTGCGGCAAAGCGCAGCCGTGATTGCGTCTGGTGGGTCTCGTTCTGGACTTCGATCTCGATCACGCTCGCAAACCCTTGATGAGGGTTAACCAGTAACGCGCAATCCTTGATGATTTACGAACAAGCCGCAGTGAACACGCCCCGACGCATAATGGTTACTTTGCGCTTGCCGGTTTCTTTTTCGCGGTTGATTTCCTGCGCTTTTTCTTGGCCGGCCCCTTGGCTGCACGGGCATTGATCAACTCGATCGCCTGCGCTTCGGTAACGTCTTCAGGCTTCACGTCCTTGGGCAGGGTCGCGTTGGTCGTGCCATCGGTGACATAGGGGCCATAGCGGCCCGGCATCACCTTGATCTCGCCGCCGCTGGTGGGGTGCACGCCGAACGTCTTGATCGGTTCGGCCTTGGCCCGACCTTCCCCGCCATTCTTGCGGTTGGCTGCCTCGGCCAGGATGGTGACCGCTGCATTCATCCCCACGTCGAATACGTCGCGTGTCGATTGCAGCTTTCCGTATTTGCCGTCGTGGCGAAGATAGGGGCCGTAGCGCCCGATCGCGGCTTCGATTTCCTGGCCGGTTTCGGGGTGCGTGCCGACTATGCGCGGCAGATCGAGCAGCTTCACCGCCCATCCGAGATCGAAATCGTCGATGTCCTTGGGGATCGAGGCGCGCTTGGCCTCCTTGCCGTCCCCCATCTGCACGTAAGGGCCGAAGCGACCGGTCTTGCGGTGGATCTCCTCACCCGTTTCAGGATGTGTGCCCATCAGGCCGTCATCCTCGCCCGCTCCGCCCTCGCCGCCCGGCTGGGCAAAGCGGCGGGTATATTTGCATTCGGGGTAATTGTTGCAGGCCACAAACGCGCCGAATTTGCCGCCGCGCAGCGCCAGCCGGCCGCCCTCGCGGCCTTCATCGCGGCACAGGGGGCACATGCGCGGATCGGTGCCATCCTCGCCCGGCGGGAACAGATAGTCAGACAGATATTCGTCCAGCACCTCGGTCACTTCCGATGGCAGCTTCTCCATCACCTCGTCAGCCTTGGGCTTGAAGTCCGCCCAGAACTTGGAAAGCAGATCCTTGTATTCCTCGCGCCCGTCGGAAACCGTATCGAGCTCGTCCTCCATCCCGGCGGTGAAGTCATATGCGACATAGGTCGGGAAGAAGCGCTCGAGGAAGGCGGTCAGCAAACGGCCCGATTCCTCGGCGAAGAAACGGTTCTTCTCCATCCGCACATAGTCGCGGTCGCGCAAAGTCTGGATGGTCGAGGCATAGGTCGATGGGCGCCCGATGCCGAGCTCCTCCAGCCGCTTGACCAGCGAGGCTTCTGAAAAGCGCGGCGGCGGCTGGGTGAAGTGCTGGTTGGCCTCGACGCCCTTCTTGAGCGGGCTGTCGCCCTTGCGCAGCACCGGCAGCAGGCCGTCTTCCTCATCGTCGGACTTGTCGTCGAGCCCTTCCTGATAGACCGCAAAGAAGCCGGGGAATTTCACCACCTGGCCGGTCGCCCGCAATTCATGCGCGCCGGTTGGGTCGCGCAGCGTCACCGTAGTGCGTTCAAGCTGGGCGGCAGCCATCTGGCTTGCCATCGCGCGCTTGAAGATCAGCTGGTAGAGCTTGGCTTCATCGCCCGAACCAGCAGCATCGCGGCGGAAATCGGTTGGCCGGATCGCTTCATGGGCTTCCTGCGCGTTCTTGGCCTTGGTGGCATAGAAGCGCGGCTTTTCGGGCAGATAGGCGTTGTCATAGCGCTCGCCGATCGCCTCGCGCAGGGCCATGATCGCCCCCGCATCCATCTGCACGCCGTCGGTGCGCATATAGGTGATGGCGCCCGCTTCATAGAGGTTCTGCGCGCAGCGCATGGTGTGGCTGGCGGAAAAGCCCAGCTTGCGCGCGGCCTCCTGCTGCAGGGTCGAAGTGGTGAACGGCGGCGAGGGATTGCGCTTCAAGGGCTTGGTCTCGATATCCTCGACCGTGAAGCGTGCGCCCTCGACTGCGGCCCTGGCGGCCATGGCGCTGCCCTGGTTGCCCAGGCTGAGCTTTTCCAGCTTCCTGCCTTCGAACTTTACAAGCCGCGCATCGAATTCGGTCCCGTCCTGTTCGAGCTTCGCCACCACCGACCAGTATTCATCGGCGCGGAAGGCCTCGATCTCGCGCTCGCGGTCGACAATCAGGCGCAGCGCCACCGATTGCACGCGGCCCGCGCTTTTCGCGCCGGGCAGTTTGCGCCACAGCACCGGCGAAAGCGTGAA
>LOET01000070.1 GCA_001515985.1 Sphingomonadales bacterium BRH_c3
CATCCGGTTTCTGGCAGCAGTGGGGGTTAATATGAGGGGCCGAAATCTTCTTATTATCGGGCTGGCCGTATTACTCGGCCTGGTCGCGGTATATCTGGCAAATTCGTATTTCTCCGGCGTTGATCAGCGCCAGGCGCGCGAGGCGGAGGAAAACCGCATGGCGCGCATCGTCGTTGCCACGCAGGACTTCCAGTTCGGCACGCAATTGACCACCACCAATTTGCGGCTGGCCAATTGGCCTGCCAATTCGGTGCCGCAAGGCGCCTTTGTTACCGTGGATGAAGCGACCCGCGGCGGCCGAGTGGCGCTGCACCCGATCACCATCGGCGAACCTGTTCTTGCCAGCAAGGTCAGCGGCGAAGGTGGCCGCGCCACGCTGTCAGCGATCCTGCCCGAAGAATTGCGGGCGGTTACGATCCCGGTCAACCAGGTTACTGGCGTGGCTGGTTTCGTGCGCGCGGGCGACGTTGTGGATGTGCTGTTGACGCGGCAGATCCCGGGCGATGGGGCATCCCCTTCTGACCAGATGACCCATGTGGTGCTGGAAAACGTGCAGGTGCTGGCGATCGATCAGATTGCAAGCGAAAGCGAAACCGAACCGAAAGTAGGCCAGACCGCAACCGTGCAAACCGATATTATCGGCGCGCAGAAGCTTACACTGGCGCGCCAGGTTGGCGCTCTCAGCCTGGCCCTGCGCAATGTCGAGAATCAGGATGTCGGCGGCACGCGGGTGGTTACCACCGCTGATCTGGGCGGCGCAGGGCTTTATATCGCGGCCCGCGAAACCAGCCCGGCTCCGGCGGTGCTGCCGGCCTCGTCTGGCGGCAGGGCACCCGTGGTGCGCCGCCCTCGCGGCCCGACAATGTTGATCGTCCGCGGGGTTGAGCCGACTACGTATGATGTCAAGCGCAAAGGGGGGAATTGAAACCATGCGTACGAACCTCAAGACGCGCATAAAGCTGATCGGTGCTGCCGCGCTGATAGGGCTGTCAGGCGGGGCCATTCCCGGTACGATTCAGCCCCTTGCCGCGCAGGACGGCCAGCAGTCCATCCATGCCGGCTCGATCGAAGTGCCGGTGAACAAGAGCCAGGTGATTACCGCTGACCGACCGATCGCCCGCGCGATGATCGGCAATGACGCGATCGCTGACATTTTCCCGATCTCTGATCGTTCGGTCTATGTGCTGGGCAAGGAACTTGGGACCACCAGCCTCACTCTGTATGACCGCTCGAACAATGTGCTCGCGGTGATGGATGTGGCGGTTGGCCCGGACGTGATCGGCCTGCGCGAACAAGTTTTACAGCTGATGCCTGACGAGCGGATCGAGGCGCGCATTTCCAACCAGTCAATCGTGCTTTCGGGCACGGTCAGCAGTGCTGGCGCGGCGGACCGCGCGGTGCAGCTGGCCCGCGCCTATGCCGGTAACAATGTTGTCAATCTGATGGCACTTGGCGGCAGCCAGCAGGTGATGCTGGAAGTACGCTTTGCCGAGGTCAACCGCAGCGTGGGCAAGGATCTGGGCGTTCGATCGCTGTTCAGCTCAAGCGGTGGCCGCTTCAACGGCGCAATCGGATCGGGCGCCAGCCTGACTCCTGATGAGAACGGCGTGGGCGTGCTGGGCGTATCGGCGGTGACGCAATCCTTTGGCGTGCTAACCCGCAGCTTTGGCGATGTGCTGGGCCTCGATATCGATGTCGCGCTCGACACGCTTGAAGCAAAAGGCATGTCGAAAACATTGGCCGAACCGACTCTGATCGCGCTTTCTGGCGAGCGCGCCTCGTTCCTGGCTGGCGGCGAATTTCCGATACCGGTAACTCAGGGAAGCGGGGGACAGAACAACGGGGGCAGCACCGCAATCACGGTTGAGTTCAAGCCCTTCGGCGTTAGCCTGGGCTTCACCCCCACCGTGCTTTCCGACAACACCATCAACCTGCTGGTCGAACCCGAAGTAAGCTCGATCGACCCCAGCGCTTCGATCACTATCGGCGGGCTCACCATTCCCGGCCTTTCGACCCGCCGCGCCAGCACCGTGCTGGAACTGCGCGATGGCGAAAGCTTTGCGATTGCCGGGTTGATCCAGCAGGATTTCGAAACCACGGTTGACCAGGTTCCGCTGCTCGGCTCACTGCCGATCATCGGCTCACTGTTCCGTTCGTCGAGCTTCCGCAAGGGCGAAACAGAGTTGCTGATCGTGGTCACACCGCGATTGGTGCAGCCCATCCGGCCAGATCAGGTTCGCCTGCCAACAGATCGCGTGGCCGATCCGGTTCAGGCCGACGTGCTGCTCAACGGCACCATGTACCGGCCCAAGGAACTTGAGCCCAATGTTGACGGTGAAGGCGCACCAACAGGCGAGGAGAGCGATTATGAACTTTAAGAAACACACGATTGCGCTCCTCGCAGCGGCGACCGCGCTTGGCGGCTGCACCAGCGTGGCCGACAAGGAATTGTTTGGTTATCAGGATCCCGGCTTTGGCGAGGCCAATCGCGCCACCTATGCCGCGATGGTGGTCAACCCTGATCCCCAATATGACACGCCGATCCCGCCCACCAGCGCGGAGCACGCGGCCAAGGCGATCGAACGCTATCGCAACGATGCGGTCAAGCGACCGGAACGGATAGATACCACTGAAGGCACGAGCAGCGGCAGCTAGGCAAGCAAGGACATGTCACGCAATGAAAAGGGATCAGCTTAAACGATTCGTCGGAAACGCCGATGGTGCGGTGGCAGCAATCTATGCCATCGCGCTGATCCCGCTGGTCGCCATTATCGGGCTTGCCTATGACTATACCCGCCTGGTGGGTCTGGATACAGAACTTCAGAATGCAGCTGACCAGGCAGCACTGGCTGGCGCTTCGCAGCTTGACCGGACCAGCGGATCGATGGAGCGCGCGATAGCGGCGATCCAGGGCGGACTGGTATCCAACTCGACACTTTTTTCCAACGATGGAGAAGGCACCAACATCGATGTCAACGCGATAGATATCTGTTTCTACTCAAGCAAGCCTGATGCTGAAGCAGGTGACCCCAGCACTTGCTTCACCGATGTAACCCGTTTTGCAGAGGCCGGTTTCGTCCAGGTAACGGTCGAACAACGCGCCGCAGAATACGCCTTCACACCGGTGGTAGGCGCTATCGCTGACGACCTGATTGCCTCCGCGGTGGCTGGGATGGGTTCTTCGCTCTGCCGCATTCCGCCGCTGATGGTGTGCAACCCGGATGAAACTGATCGCGGCTCGGGAGGCAATCCGAATTCGACCTTCGATATCGCAACGCGTCGCGGCACAGGCGTACGCGTAGTCGCCGGGCCGACCGGATCTGGGCCCAGTTATTGGGAGCCGGGCAACTTCGGCTTTCTTGACCTCGGAGCCGGTGCAAGCGCGGTTGCCGAAGGGCTCGGCTGGCTGACTTCGCTCGACAATTGTATCGCGATCGAAGGCAATGAAACGATCGCGCCAGATACAGAGCCCGGCCTGAAAGCAGGCGCGATCGATTCGATCAACACCCGCTTTGACATCTATCAGAACAACTCGACCTGCAAATCGCCTGGCCAGTGCCCGGCTGCGTTCAATTCACGTAAGGATCTGATCCGCGAAGCGCAGGACACGCCAGCCTCGAGCACTAATGCCTGCGCAATCAGCAGCAGCGGGTGGAAGGAATCCGCGGCCACAAAGTACCTGCCATCGAGTGTTGCACCGCTTCCCTCCACCACCACGCCATATTCCATGGGCCACCCGCGCGATATCTGCCATGCGGTGAGCGCCGGCGGCACCTGCACCGGCGGCCGCTTTGGCGACGGTATCTGGGACCGCGATGCCTATTTCCGCAGCCACTACGTTCGTACCTCTACCGGCCGCAATGGTGAAGCAATCGGCACGAGCTGGACACAGGCAGATTGGGAATACAATCTCACTCATGGCACCGATGCGCTAACCACCAGCACACCCACCCGCTATGAAGTTTATGAGTGGGAAGTGAAGCGCGAAGGCGACCTGGTCGACGGGGTGGTTGTCCTCGATCCCCATCCAGTTGGGGCCACCGGCGCTACCGAGCTGAAACAGGCCACACCCATCTGCAGCCAGCACAATGGCTATGCCGGTGACATGAAAACGCCCGACCGCCGCGTGATGACGGTGGCGATCGTCAACTGCACCGCAGAGGGCGTGCGCGGCAAGACCAGCGATGTACAGATCGCCGACTGGATCGACGTGTTCCTGGTTCAGCCCTCGGCCGACCGCGGTCGCACCAGCAAGGCCGATATCTATTTCGAAGTAATCCGCAAAACGGACGTGTCGCGCACTGGGGCCCCTAGCGGCCCGCTGGTTCGCCGCGATGTGCCGTATCTGGTGCGATGACGATGCTGGCGCGTTTCCTCTCTTGCACGCGCGGCGCAGCAGCGGCGGAAATGGCACTGATCCTGCCAATTTCTGTGCTGCTGCTGTTCACCTCTGTCGAAGGTGCGCATTATCTGTATCAGCAACACCAGGTGGTGAAGGCGGTGCGCGACGGGGCGCGCTATGCTGCGCGGCACAGCTTTGATGACATCAACTGCCGAAGCGGCCCCAGCATCGACACAACGCTTGAATCCAATATCAAGAATGTGACCCGCACCGGCAAGATTACGGGCGGTTCGCCGCGTATTGCGAGCTGGTCTGACGCAGAGGTTACTGTCTCGGTCACCTGCCCGACCCTTGCCGCCTCACCAGAATCCCAAACCGGCATCTTTCGCCCGACTGAACCCGCACCGCAGGTGAATGTTTCTGCGAGGGTGGACTATGACTCACTGTTCAATGGCCTGGGCGTGCTGACCGACAGCGCTTCGCTTAACGCTGCACAGCAAGCGGTGGTGATGGGCATATGACGATGCGCAACCTCCTCCTGCGCCTGATACGAGACGAGCGCGGCATGGCCGCCGAGTTCGCGCTGGTTCTTCCGTTGCTGATCTTGTTCGTACTCGGCACGATCGAGGCGGGGGTCTATGCTTGGCGGCTCAACCAGGGTGAAAAGGCCACTCAATGGGGCGCACGTTTTGCTGCCGTGACCAATCCGGTGGCGGAAGAAATCACCGATGACAGCTACATCGGCCGCACGATCAACAGCACCTTCATCGGCCAGGGAGATCGTATCCCGATCGCCGATTTCGTGATCACCTGTACTTCTGCGGGAACCACTTGCAGCTGCACCGGTTCAGACTGCGTGCGCGGGACCTATACCAAGAATGCGATCGCATTCGATAATCTTACCGACCGCATGCAGCTGGTCTATCCAGAGATCGCCCCCGAGAATGTGCAGATCGAATATGCAGGTTCGGGGCTTGGCTTTGCCGGTGACCCTAACGGGCCAGACATGGCTCCGCTGATAACCGTAAGGCTTACGGGGATGAGCTATACCCCGATCAGCCTGAACATTTTCGGCGGCACCGTTAACCTGCCGGATTTCGCCTATTCAATTACCGCAGAAGATTCCAGCGGTACGGCATCGAATTGAGACAGATGATGGGAAAAATGAACGACATTTCCGAAAACGCAGTGGGCCAGGCTTTCGATGTCCCGGGCGGCGTACACATTGTGGCTCAGTCCACTCAGCTGGAGACGCTCGAAGGGCTTGCCGGGCATGTTACCGCCATTGCTTGCGGCATCGAAGACCCGCTTCCCATTGCCGAACTGGCAAATGCATCGATCATCGTGATCGAGGTTGATCCTGCATCGCGCAATTCACTTGAGCGGGTCGATCTGTTGCGCAGCCAATGGCCGCACCTGCCGGTAATCGCAGGTCTGGCCAAGGTCGATATCGCCACCTCGCGCCAGCTTCTGCGCCGTGGTGTGAGCGACATTGTTGCCTTGCCATTCACGCTGGATGAGCTCGTCACTGCCATCGTTGATACCGCGCAACAGGAACTCAAGGATAACAAGGCCAATGTCCGCCTTGCCCCCTTCATTGCGATGATCAAAAGCATTGGCGGCGCAGGTTCGACCACCATCGCCACCCATCTGGCCGCACAAATGGCGCATGATTTGGGCGCAGGCCATCGCGCCTGCGTGATAGACCTCGACTTGCAATCGGGGGATGTTGCTTCCTATCTCGGCTGCAGCCCCAAGTTGACCCTCGCCGATCTGGTCGAAACACCCGAACGGCTGGATGACGAACTTGTGCGTTCCGTCACCGCGACCGGCCACGACCTGGTCGATGTGATAGCCGCGCCGTCTGACATTGTTCCAATCGAATCGATCGATTTTGATCAGCTGATCCGCGTCATCACCATTGCCCGCCGCAATTATGACGTGGTTATCGTCGATCTACCGGCAAGCTTCACCAACTGGTCGCTTTCCACCGTATTTGCTGCCGATCTTTCTTTGATTGTAGGCACGCTGACCATTCCCAGCCTGCGCCATGCCAAGCGTCAGCTCGATTTCTTGGTTTCGATGGGAATCGCCAAGGATGCGATCGGCGTGGTGCTCAACCAGGTTGAAAAGAGCCTGTTCAAAAGCATTAGCGCTCATGATGCAGCGAAGGCGCTCAAACATCCAATCATGGCCTGTATTTGCCAGGAGCAGGCGCTGCTACGCGCTGCCCAGGATCAAGGCCAACTCGTCTATGCCCTCCAGAAACGCAACAAGTTTAGCAAGGATATCATGCTCCTGAGCGAACTCGTTGCCGCCCGCATAGCGGAGGCAGACTGATATGTGGCAAATTAAACGCCCCCCGGGGGAAGAAAAGCAAGAACGGCAAGCTGAGCAACAAAGCGCAGCCCCTGACGTTGCACCGGTGATTCAGCTGAACACTGGGGCCGACCAGCGGCAGGACACTTTGCTGCGACTGCGCATGGCGATCCACCAGGGCCTGCTCGATCGGCTCAATCTCTCGATGCTCGATAAGCTGCCAGAAGAGCAGATAAAATCCGAAATCACCCAATTGATCCCCGAATTGTTGGTGACATTCGACCAACCACTCAACCGCGAAGAACGTTCGAACCTTGTCGACGAGGTGATGGACGAACTGCTCGGGCTTGGACCGCTTGAACCGCTACTCAAGGATGAGACCGTTACCGACGTTCTAGTCAACGGCTCGCAAATCGTCTTCGTCGAACGCTCGGGCGTGCTCGAGCGCGCGCCGACCCGCTTCCAGGATGAAAAGCATCTTATGCGGATCATCCAGAAGATCGTTAGCGCGGTGGGCCGCCGGATCGACGAAAGCTCGCCCTTCGTCGACGCACGCCTCAGGGATGGCAGTCGCGTAAACGCCATCATTGCCCCGCTGGCGCTCGATGGATCGCTGCTTTCGATCCGTAAATTCGCGAAGATTCCGATCAGCATGAAGAAGCTGATCGATCTTGAATCGGTTCCACAGGCGATGGCCGAAGTGCTAGCCGCGATCGTGCGTTCGCGGCGCAACGTGCTGATCTCCGGTGGCACCGGTTCGGGCAAGACCACAATGCTAAATGCCCTGTCGTCCTTCATCGACGAGCGCGAACGGATTGTGACGATCGAAGATTCTGCCGAATTGCAGCTGCAACAGATCCATGTCGCCCGGCTCGAAACACGTCCGCCCAATATCGAGGGCCGCGGCGAAGTGAGCCAGCGTGACCTGGTGAAGAATGCACTGCGCATGCGGCCTGACCGGATCATCGTGGGCGAAGTTCGCGCCGGCGAAGCTTTCGACATGCTGCAGGCAATGAATACCGGGCACGATGGATCTATGACCACCGTTCACGCGAACAATCCGCGCGATTCTTTAAGCCGCCTTGAGCAGATGGTGCTGATGAGCGGGATCGACATGCCGCAGCGCGCTGTAAGGGCTCAGATTGCATCCGCGATCAACGTTGTCTTGCAGGTGTCGCGCCTCAGCGATGGGCGCCGCAAGGTCACCAGCCTTTCCGAGATCACCGGTATGGAAGGCGAGACGATTACCATGCAGGAAATCTTCCGCTTCAAGAAGACCGGCATTGATGAAAGCAACAAGGTAATTGGCCATTTCGAAGCAACCGGCATCCGGCCCAAATTCCTGCTCGAAGCGGAAACCTACGGTGTATCGTTGCCAGCAGAGTTGTTCCGCCCGGAACTGAAGTTGACCTGAGCCATGACCGCAGAGATCATCCGCATATTCATCCTACTGGCAATCTTTGCCGCGGTATTCGTGGCGACACAGTTCATCGGCTCTTCGGTTGAGCAATCGCGCAGCCATCGCGGCGCAGTGAACAAACGACTCAAGTTGATCGCAGCCGGCCGCGATCGCGAAGAGATCGTCGGTCAGCTGGTCAAAACCCGGCCTAAGGGCCTGCCGCAATTGCCCGAGGTACTCGAGGGCATCCTGATGAGCATGCAGCGCATGGTGTTCCAGTCCGGCATCACCATTACCCTGGGGCAGTTGCTGGTATTCATAGTCATCGGCTTTGTCGCGGTTTTCATGCTGACCGTGTTTGGCCTGGCAATCTTTGGATACCCGATAGCGATCGGTACGTTTGTCCTCAGTCTGATTTTCAGCCTTGCCTTGGCAGTGGCGACACCGCTGCTGACGGTAAGCCGCATGGCAAGCTCGCGCCGCAAGCGCATTGAGCACCAGTTCCCGATCGCGCTCGACGTCTTCGTGCGCGCCTTGCGCTCGGGCCATCCGATCGCTTCGGCAATTGATTTGTTGACCAAGGAAATGGAAGATCCAATCGGCACGGAATTCGGGCTGATCAGCGATGAAATCGCCTATGGTGTCGACCTGATCGGCGCAATCTCGCACATGGCCGAGCGATGGGACCTTGACGACATGAAGATGTTTGCGGTCTCGATTTCGGTGCAAAGCGAGACTGGTGGCAACCTTGCCGAGATCCTCGATAACATCTCGAAGGTGATCCGCGATCGGCATCAGATGTTCATGAAGGTACGCGCGCTCAGCTCTGAAGGCCGCATGACGGCCTGGATGCTCAGTGTGCTTCCAGTTTTCACGTTTGTCTCCATCTTTTTGCTAACACCGCAATATTACTTCGAAACCGCTGAAGACCCGATTTTTATTTATGGCTTTATTGGTTTGGCTGTAATGTATGTATTGGGCGTTTATATAATTCGCCGACTGATTGATTTGAAAGTTTGATATGTTTGAATTTGTCACTTCAAACTGGATACTGCGCTCTTTGTCTTTGTTGCTCATATTTGCAGCGGTCGCAGTCACGGCCTATTTTGTTTCCAATTTCATTTCGCGGCGCCTGCGTGTGTCACGCGAGCTCGCCACGTTTAGCGGTGTAATCGGCAATCAAAGCAGCGAGACTTTGACGCGCCAGCGTACAGAGGGTGCTTGGGCGCGGATCGTCAAACGCATCGAAGACGCGGGACTCAACCTGGGTGACACGGCGGAAAGCGAGATTTCTAGACAATTGAAGGCCGCCGGCTTTACCTCTCCTGCTGCGCCTCGTATCTATACGCTGATCCGCCTGCTGCTCGTGTTCGTCCAGCCCGGCCTTTATCTTCTCTATGCGGTGTCGCAGGCTGAGCCGCCTTCAGTGTTCCAGATTTACATAAGCTGCGCGATCCTGGCGGTACTGGGGTTGTATGGCCCTAATCTGTATATCCGAGCAAAGGCCGCTAGCAGACGAACCGAAGTCATAAATGGCTTTCCCGATTGCCTTGACCTGATGCTAGTATGCGTGGAGGCAGGGCTCGGCCTTGAAGCAACGCTCGACCGCGTCGGTCGGGAGATGGCTGAAACGCATCCGATGGTTTCCGCATTGCTGACAGAAACCACCCTGCTGATGCGAGCGGGCGCCAGTCGCGAGGACGCCCTTCGCAAGCTCGGTGAAAATTCAAATGTCGATGAGATCCGCTCATTCGCAACCTTGCTGATCCAATCGGACAAATTGGGTACAAGCCTTGCCACAACCCTGCGCGTTTATGCTTCGGAAATGCGCGAAGCGCGCCGAATGCGCGCTGAAGAGAAGGCGCACCGCTTACCGGTCCTGCTTTCGATTCCACTGGTGGTGTTCATGCTGCCGACGATGATCGGCGTTCTCATTTTACCGGCAATCGTGAGGACAATTCGCGAAGTCATGCCGGCATTCTAGCGGGAGAAGAAAATGAAACAGATGATCCGCACATTAAGCTGCATCGGCACGGCGCTTGCACTGGGCGGCTGTCAAAGCTTCATAGGGGCGCTCGGTTTCGGCCCCAACCAATCGGCCCAAGTCGATCAGCGTGCCGAGGCTTTCGGCAGTCAGGAACTGGAACGTGGCCGCCTCGCCATGAAACAGGGCCATGTCGCATTCGCGATCCAGCAGTTCCGTATGGCCGCGCTCAATGAACGCACTGCGCCGGATGCCTTCAACGGCCTGGGTGTCGCCTATGCCAAGCTGGGCCGGGCTGATCTGGCGGAGCGCTATTTCAAGACCGCGCTCGAGCTTGATTCGTCCAATCCCAAATACGCCGGCAATCTGGCATACTTCTACAATTCGCCGCTTGGCACCTCGGCGCGCGCGCTTGCCATGCGCGAGCGCGAAGCTGCCGATGCGCTGGCGGAAGCCCAGAAGGCCGCAGAAGCAGACGGTCTGTTGGCTTCTTCTGGTGAAATCGAACACCGGGGCGCGGTTTCGTTGCCAAAATCGGGATCTGTCAGAACACGTGTCGTGGGCAATGAAGTGCGCATCACCTCGTCTCCGCAGAATGTGGCCGAACTAGCGCTGCGCACGCCTGAAATCATCGTGCGCGCATCGCGCATGGATTCCGCAGATTCTGCGGCACAGGCAACAGGCACCACACCGGTGGTCGGTAGCCGCAGCGATCCCTCGCCACAGGCTGCACGGATCAGTCTGGTCGGTCGCGCTCCAGCTGGCGCCAACGCTGCCCCAGTGCGGATCACGGTAACACGGGGCGGCACCGCGCAGTCAAGCACACTGCGCGAGGCGTCTTATCCGATTCGTGTGGCGTTGAAGCGCGGAGACTAGGATTTGAACGCCGAACTGATTTGGCCAGCGGCGCTGTCGCTGCTGCTGGTGCTGGGCCCGGTCAGCGATATCCGCGATCGCCGCTTGCCAAACTGGCTTTCGCTGGCGCTGCTGCTGCTGGGCCTTGCGTATGGCTACAGCCAGGGAAGTTTTGCAACGCTAGGCTGGCACGGCGCGCACGCAGCGATTGCCCTGGTGGTAGGCATGGCGCTGTTTGCGGCCGGAATTATTGGCGGCGGTGACGCGAAATTCTACGCTGGCCTCGCCGCCTATTTCCCGCTCGGCCAAGGCCTGACTCTGCTGTTATGGGTTTCGCTCACGGCGATTGTGGCAATCATCATCTGGCTTGGGATGCGGCGAATCTTACGCTCCAGCCCGATTGACAAAGAGAGCTTGCACGCCAAATTTCCCTACGGCGTGGCGATTACTGGCGGCGGGCTTTGGGTTGCCTGGAGCAGCTTTCTCGCTGCGTGACTCGGTAACCATTGCGAGGCATAATTGGCCCATGAGTTACTACGATACGGCACCAGCATGGCACAAATGGGTGGACAATGGCCTTGACCACGTGTCCCGCCTTGGCTTGCTGGCGCTGATAGTTGTGGCTTGGCTGGCAACACTTGCGTGGCCCCCGCCTCCTTCGGGAACTCGTCCGCTGGTCGCAGGCCAACCGGGAATGGCCACCAATCCCGATTATCCGCTGCGCATCACACTTCCTGAAGTCAGGCCGATCGCTGTCGAGGAATTGGTGACGCTGGTCGAGCAAAACGAGCGACTGGTCGCGGCGGATGTAGGCTTGTTCGAGAGGGACGATACAGAACCGGGCGGTTCAACCGGCAACGGATTTGCCGCTGCATTTGCGGCGCTGATTGAACCTTCCGGACCGCGTCGCTCTGCTGCCACCCCTACGCGCCAGCCTATGCCCGATCTCAAACCTGGCGAAATGCTGGCGATTGATTATGATCTGGCAACCCTGACGCCAAGGGAACTGCAGGACGATACAGTTGCGAGCAGCAAACCGCGTTTCAACGCGCAAGACGGCAGCCTGACAGTCAGCAAACCGCTGCTGGTAGATGGGCAGAGCCGGGGCAGCGCCACGATCCGGATCGAGCAAGGCGCGCAAATCATGATCGCTACCGCGTCAGTCGCCGACGCGCTCGGCCCTCGCGTCGAGACACTGCCCAGCCGCATCGCCAACGCGCTTGCCACCCGCACCGGCTTCATACCGTTCAACGAACTGCGCGGCGCGGGGATCGTGGTGGAATATGACCCGATAAAGGACCGCGTCTCGCTCTCCACTGCCTCATGATCCGCCGAAACGTGCGCTGGCTTGGCACGCACAAGTCTCTATAATCACCATGCAATGATCGAAAATCTAGACACGTCGGTGCGGTTGATAGCGGTGGGGGCAAGCCTGCTGCTGCTTACGCTGCTACTCGCAGGTCAGGTGCGCAGGCCGATCAAGATCGCGCTTGGGGGGCTGCTCATCTCTGCGGCCGCCTACCTTATCAATTCGTCGACCGTGATCCATCCGCCCCGTTCAATCCGGCCGTTCGTTGACCTCGCTTCAGTATTCGCGCCGTTCTGGACATGGCTGTTCGGACGGCGATTGTTCGAGGATGAGCCGCCGAAGTGGGTCATCCCGGTTACCACAGCCGTATTGGTCGTAAGCTGGTTCATCGCTCATTTTGTCCCCCGTTTCGACCCGGCGGGCTTTTACAGCATCCATTTCGTTTCGTTGGTTCTGGTGGCTGATCTGCTGCGCGTGGCACTGGGTCAGCGGGCCGACGACCTGGTCGAGAAGCGCAGGCTCATCCGCCTATGGCTGCCGGTTCTGGTCGCCGCACAAACCGGCGGGGTGCTGGTGTTCGAAACGATTGCCGGGCAAGCACCAGCGCATCCTGCGGTACAATTGCTCAACGCGGTGTTGATCTTCACGCTCACGCTGTTTGTCGGGCTGGCGCTGCTGCGGACCGACGAGGAACTACTGGCCGAAGCATCGAACCTCGCAGTTGCCAAGCGACCGGCAGTGGACCTTTCGGCTTCCGAAACCGTGCTCAAGGAAAAGCTCGAGGCGGCGATGGCCGCCGGCTATTACCGCACACCAGGCCTGGCGATCACCGACCTGGCCGATCATCTGGGCGTGCCCGAACACCGCCTGCGCGCGCTGATCAACCGCAGGCTTGGCTATCGCAACTTCTCGGCGTTTCTCAACCACCACCGGATTGCCGAAGCACGCACGATTCTGGCTGACCGCGACCGCGTTGACGTGCCCGTGCTGACGATCGCGATGGACCTGGGGTATAATTCGCTGCCCACCTTCAATCGTGCCTTCCGCACGGAAACTGCAACAACGCCAACAGATTACCGGCGCGAGATGTTCATCCGGAACTGAAAAAAGCGGGTCGATTCCGGAATTGACCGGCTTTTTTCGGCACTGCGGGGCCAAGTGCTGCGCAAGCTGCCAATCAGTGCCCTTCAACATCAACCGTTACGAGATTCGCAAATGGACAACAGTACCGCTCAATTCTGGATCGCACGCATTCAGGAGCACTTCGTCGGCACCTTCACGTTTGACCTGGGCCGCTACTTCATCGCGGCGGGGCTGCTGACGCTGATCCTGTGGCTGGCAAAGGATTGGTCCGATGCTCGGCGCATTCAGGACCGGCGCGCAAGGCGGGCGGATTATGTCCGCGAAATCGGGTCATCCTTGCGCACGGTGTTCTTCTTTGCGCTGACCGGGCTTACAACCGTACTGATGGTCGAAGGCGGGGTGATCCATATCCACAAGGGCGATTATCAGGCGGGCCTGTTCGCGGTGCAATTAGTAGCGATTACGCTGGCGCATGATACCTATTTCTACTGGATGCACCGCGCGCTGCATCACCGGCGGCTGTTCCGCGCCACACATCTGCACCATCACAAATCGCGCACGCCAACCGCCTGGGCAGCCTACAGCTTTTCGGCCTGGGAGGGCGTTGCCGAGGCGGCGTTCATGCCGATCTTCCTGGCGGGCGCGTCGCTGGCAGGCCTCGCCTATATCGACTTTGCAATCTTTATCTTCCTGGCGTGGATGATCGTCCGCAACGTCATGGGTCATTCGGGAATCGAACTGCATCCGGCCGGGTGGGTGGACAGCAAGTGGCTCGACTGGCTGACCACGACCACGCACCACGATCTGCACCATAGCCAGGGCAACCACAATTTCGGGCTGTATTTCACCTGGTGGGACCGGTGGATGGGCACCGAGCATCCGCAATACAAGGCTCGTTTTCGCGCGGCGGCTAAGCCACTGATCGGCAGGGGCGCAGCGGTGGAAGCGATCAATCCCCAGCCAGATGTGCAACCAGTGCCTTGACCTTCTTCTGGCGCCATTGCGGCAGCGGCGCGACCAGCCAATAACCACGGCGGCCCTCTTCCGGCCCCTCCAGTATGACAAGCCTTCCTGTGGCCACCGCCTCTTCAACCAGTGGCAGCGGCAGCGCAGCCTTGCCCAGCCCCGATATGGCTGAACTCAGCGCTTGGCCGGGGTTGCCGGTGGTCACGCAGGGCTTGATATCTTCAGGCAAATTAGCCCCGGGCCAGTCAATCCAGCTGTCCTGCGCATCAGGAGCGGCCACCACAACCCGCTTCGCCGGGGCTAGCAGCACGCCTTCAAGGTCGCCCGGCCCGTCAACCAGCCGCACCGCTACATCCAGATTGGCTTCGGTGAAATCAGCGTTCTCGTCAGCTACGATGTGGAACTGGATTCCCGGATTGGCGGCCTTGAAGCTGGCTAGTCGTGAACCAAGCCACTGCGCATAAAACTCGCGCGGCACGGCAATGGTATAGCGATCAGACGCCTGGCCTGCCTGCATGGCCTGCACGCTCTCTTCGAATTTGAGGAAGCCTTCACGCAATGCGTCAAGCCCGGCACAGCCTTCGCCGGTCAGCTCCAAACCCTTGCTAGTGCGCCGAAACAGCACCACGCCCAAATGATCCTCAAGTGCGCGAATTTGCTGCCCTACGGCGGCAGGTGTCACTGCCAGCTCGTCTGCCGCGCGCGTGAACGACAGGTGCCGGGCCGCGGCATCATACACGCGCAAGGCGTTGAGAGGCAGATGGGTACGTTTCATAGTTTGGGCGATTTAGAGCCCAAGGCCCTATCCCGCAAGCGCGGCGGTATTGCTGTCAGTCGGCAGTTGCAGGTGCCGCCAGTGGGAAGAATGGAATGCGCACTTCCAGCGGTGTGCCGTCCTCACGGTGGAAAGTGTAAAAGCCCTCCATTGAACCATGGGGAGTTGCCAGCGGGCAGCCAGAAACATAGTCATGGCTTGCGCCAGGCCTTAGCACCGGTTGCTCGCCCACCACGCCCTCGCCATCGACATGGCTCACCATGCCGCGCCCATCGGTGATGCGCCAGTGGCGTGTGCGAAGCTGGATTGTCTCGTGGCTGCCGTTCTCAAGCCGTATATGATAAACCCAGAACCACTTGCCCGCGTCAGGTTGCGACTGCTCGGGCAGGAAGTTGACCGCGACCCGCACGGTAACTCCATCGGTTGTGGCAGCATGTTGGAACAACTCTTTCATGACATGCAGAAGTTAGCAATTGCAGCGCGCACAGCAAGTGGGCTGGTGCAGCATAATCGCCGACTATCCCCAAGCGTGATGGCAAAAACGCAAAATCAGCGCTTCCCCAGTTCATCCTCGATCTGATCGAGCCGCTCCTTGCCAAAGAACATCTCGCCATCCACGAAGATGGTTGGAATGCCGAACGCCCCGCGCTCAACGGTCTTTTGAGTGTTTTCGATGAGCCCTTGCTTCACCTCGTCGGTCTGCGCCCGTTCCAGCAAATCGCGGGCATCAAAGCCTGCAGCACTGACTGCCGCAGCCACTGCTTCGGCATCGGTCACATCCAGGTCCTGCTCCCAGACCGCGGGCAACATGGCCTCGGCAAACTGGACCCCGCGCCCGTCCTGGTCGGCGGCATAAAGCATGCGCTGGAGCAGAATCGAATTAAACGGGAATTTCGAGTTCATCCGGTACTTGTCAAGATTGTGCCGGGCAATGAAGCGCTGCATTTCCAGCATCGCATATTCGTTCTTTCCTTTCACTTCTGCATCCCGGATCATCGGTGGCGCATTGCCCGTAATCCTGTGCATCCCGCCCAGGAAAACCGGTATCACGTCAAATTCAGCCCCCGTTCGCCGCACCAGATCGCGCAATGGCCACCAAACCAGATAGGCGTTTGGGCTGACGAAATCGAAAACCAGCTCGACACGTTTCGTCATTTTCAATCATCTCCCCGATTCAGCGCCACTGTTTCGCATGTTGCGCGTGACCGCGGCAAGCCCGCCGGGCGGCACGCATTATGGTTAATTCCGCATGAAGCACGCTTGCTTCGTAATTCTTAGCGCCAGAACGCGCATATCGCCCAAGTTTGGTGGCTCACTGGAAAGGTGATGCATGCGAAAAATGCTGAGCAAGCTGTTTTCTAGGCTTCGCCGCAACATACGCGGCAATGTGCTGATCGTTACCGCGATCGGGGCCGCTTCTACTGTAGGTGCCGCCGGGCTCGGGGTGGACACGATCCAATGGTTCCTGGCCAAGCGGCAGCTGCAACAGGCGGCGGATTCGGGGGCATTGGCGGGCGCGATGAGCCTTTACAGAGGCGCTTCGATCAACGCATCTGTAAGCAATTCGATCGATCGCAACTTTGTAGACACAGTCAATGAAGAACGCATCGCCAACCCACCGGCGGTCGGTGCCTATGCAGGCGATAACGGCGCGGTCGAAGTGTTGATCAGCGTCAACCGCAAGCTCCCATTCTCCAGCATCTTCCTGTCATCGACTCCGGTCATCCGTACCCGCGCAGTTGCCACGGCGGTGGCCGTCGGCGAGCCCTGCGTGATCGCCACGGCAACCGAGGGCATCGGTGTGGACGTATTCGGTACCGCAGATGTCGATCTTGACTGTCCGGTTGCGGCAAATTCGCCTGACGGCGTTTCGATCGATGTCAGCGGATCCAGTTTTCTTGATACCAATATGATAATGAGTGTGGGTGGAATCGATTATGGTTCGGGCAATATTCCCGCCGATACGGCTGTCGTTTCATACGGCCTGCCGGTGGAAGATCCACTTGCCAGCAAGGGGTTAACGCCGCCAGCTACGCCCTCAGGCTGCACCGCCAACAATTTCAATGTCTCTCCAAGTCAGTCGGTCGTCATGGTGCCGGGCCGTTATTGCAACGGTATAGATATCAAAGGCACCGTCACAATGGCGCCAGGCATCTACATCATCGACCGAGGTTCGTTCAAAGTGAACTCGTCAGCCAGAGTTATTGGCCAAGGCGTCACGATCGTGCTCACTGGCAGCAGCCCGAGCAATGTCGCAACGCTGGCCATCAACGGTTCGGCCGAGCTCGATCTGCGCGCACCAACTGCAGCAGAGGCTGGCATCTCCCCGTTCAGCGATCCCAAATGGGCCGGTATCCTGTTCTTCCAGGATCCGCTGGGCGATGAACCTGCTCACACCATCAACGGCGGCTCCGACATCAACCTAAATGGCATCATCTACATGCCGACTGGCAATCTCACCTATAATGG
>LOET01000071.1 GCA_001515985.1 Sphingomonadales bacterium BRH_c3
CCCCCAGATTCGTAGTCTGGTGCTCTATCCAGCTGAGCTACGGGTGCTCGCTAGGGGGCGCCATTTAGGGGGCCTTGCCGTGCTTGGCAATCCCCTATCCGGCCTCTTGCGAAAACAGTGCTCTTGCCAGGTCGATATCAAGTGGAGGCATATCCAGCGCTTCGATCTCTTCTACAGCGAACCAGCCTATTTCTTCGCCTTCCAAGGCAGCGGGGTCCCCTTGCCAAGCATCGATTCTGTAAAGCAGGATGACAATCGTCACAGCGTCTGTTTCGCCGCGACCATGCGCGAATGCAACCGGTGCCAAGGCATCACATGCAACCTCTATCCCCAGCTCTTCGCGCAGTTCGCGCACAAGTGCTTCCGGTGGAATTTCAGCAGGTTCAACCTTTCCCCCGGGGAACTCCCACAGCCCGCCATGATGCTTGGCGAGAGAGCGGCGATGCATCAACCAACACCCGTCTGCGCGCTTCAGAGCACCTGCAACCACCAATAGCCATGTCGGTTTTTTTTCCAATTCAAATGCCCTTCTCAACCATTTCTTAACCGGCTGCGCTGCAAAACGGTCAAATCAGGACGCGATCATAGGGGTTTGTCCATGAAATTGCCGGCTTTCCTTAAGCGTATCGGAACCGACAAAACCGGGGCAACCGCAATCGAATATGGCCTGATAGCGAGCTTGATCGTGATCGCCTCAATCGGTGCTTTCGACGCAGTAGCGAACGAAAACGACGGAATTTGGGCTGTGGTCACGAGCAAGGTCGGCGTTGCGGTCGATGGCTGACAATAATTTCTTCGAAAGGTTTTCGATTTAGGAATTTTTCAACAGCTGCCGATTAATACTGCAATCGTCCGTTCGGTCTTTGGCTGGCGGGCACGGGTACCGAAGACTGAAACCAGGAGACTAGACATGAAGTTCATCAACAAGCTTTTCCGTGACGAGCAGGGCGCCACCGCCATCGAATACGGCCTGATTGCTGCGCTGATCGCCGTTGCCGCGATTACTGCAATGCAGAGCCTCGGCGACAACCTGACCACGACGTTCAACACCGTTTCGACCTCGATGGCTGACGCAAACGCCTAATCGTCATTCGAACGAACAAGAAAGCGGCGGGGATTTCCCCGCCGCTTTTCTTTTGTCCGCCGCAGATCTGAACAGCGCCAATTCGCGCTCTTACCGGTCCCGCACCACCAGCTTCACTTTTTGCCCCGCTTGCACCTGGTCACCCGAACCAAGCCCGTTGAGTACGCGAAAGCGATCCTCCTGCGCATTGTCGAACGCCATGCGCCGTGCCAGCGACGCCACGCTTTCGCCGCGCTGCACCGTCACCACGTCAACCCGGCGCGGAACCACCGCCGCCGCTTCGCTCGCACTGATCCGGCGCATCGACTGGAACATCGAATTGAACACATTGGATTGGCCAGCCGGCGTGATCGTGGCGAAGTGATAAGCGCGATCTCTGGCAAATTCATAGGCATAGACCACCACATCAACCTGGCTGTTGCCACTGTTCACCCGCGCCATACCATAGGCGGCGGGAATCCCGTTGATCGTGGTACGTTCAAGCGTTTGCGGGGCAAGCTGTTGCTGATCTCCACCAAGCGCGGTGAATTGTTGCCGCACATAGGTGGCCAGGTCACCGCTATACGGCGCGAGTGTCAGCTGCGCCTGGCCCGATTGGCCATTGATGCTGACTGCGCGGGTGCCATTGATCATGTAAAATCCCTGCGGAGCTGTGAAGCTCAGCCGCAGATCGGGATGAATGAAATTGCGCCCCTCGACCATACCTTGTGATGGATCATCACCGTAAATCAGCCCGTCAATGCTGGTCAGAAAGGTGTCGCGGTTGACCACCGAGCCCGGCAAACCCTGCGCCTTGCTCAGCGCGGTCTGCACCCGGCTGGCGGGATCGGGGTGGGTGGAGGCCCATGCGGGCGGCCTTGTCTCGCCCTGCCCCGTTAGCCGCGCCTCAAGCGCGTTCTGCGCGGCCAGACTGGACAAGACCGTGCTCATAGCGCGCGGATCATATCCCGCCTTGGTCAGATACTGGATACCAAGATCATCCGCCTGAAGTTCCTGGCTGCGCGAGAATTTGAGCGTCAGTAACTGCGAGCCCTGCAAAAATCCCCGGCTCAGCGTATCGCCGATGGCGCTGTTGCCAAGCAAGACGCCCGACAAGATCGCGCCCGCCGCCCCCAGCAAGGTATTCTGCTGTGCGGCCTGCTGGCGGCGCTGCGAATGGCGCGCTGCCACATGCGCCACTTCATGCCCCAGGACCGCTGCCAGTTCAGCCTCGTTATTCATCAATCCAACCAGCTGGCGCGTGGTGTAGACATAGCCGCCGGGGACCGCGAAGGCGTTGTTGGCCGAACTGTTGAGCAACGAAACGGTGAAACTTTCGCGCGCATTGCCCAAGCCTGATTGCACCGCGATATTCTTGCCCACCTGCGCGACATAGGTGGCCTGTGAGCCGCTCATCGCGCCGCCAAATTCAGCCAGCAACTGGGGATGGAATTCGGCACCCTGCTGGGCCTCTGCCTGGGTGATGGGGGTGGAGGCGCTTGGAATGGCACCGCCCACGCAACCGGTAAGCACCAGGGCGAGCGGTGCAGCAGTGGTGAGTGCAAGCGATTTGTACCAGATTGCCATGAGATTTCTTCCGTTCTTTTTCTTCGCTCCCCTCGCTCCACCCTTCGCCTGCCGCATCATCGCTTATCGCACGCCGCATCGCAAGGGTATTCGCTCGATGAAGATAACGGCTCAGCTAGCACCAATCTGCAGAAAGCGCTCTTCGCGCATACGCCTGAGTTCTTCGGCGGACTTTTTCGCCAATTTATCGATTTCTTCGGTAATCGCATTACCAAGCGCGCGCGCCATCGTCTCAGGCGCACGATGCGCCCCGCCCTCAGGCTCTTTCACGATCCGGTCAATCACCTTGAGGCGCTTTAGCTGCTGCGCGGTGACCTTCATCGCCTCCGCCGCATCCGGCGCCTTTTCGGCGGTGCGCCACAGGATCGATGCGCAACCTTCGGGCGAGATCACCGAATAGACTGCATGCTCAAGCATCAGCACGCGCTCTGCACTTGCCAGCGCGACCGCGCCGCCTGATCCACCTTCACCCACGATTGTCGCCACCATCGGCACCGGCAGGGCCAAACAGGCCTCGGTCGATCGAGCGATAGCTTCGGCCTGGCCTCGCTCTTCCGCTTCGACCCCCGGGAATGCCCCGGAAGTATCGACCAGTGTCACCACCGGCAGGCCGAAACGCCCGGCGAGTTCCATCAGGCGGATCGCCTTGCGATAACCCTCAGGTTTGCCCATCCCGAAATTGTGTTTCAACCGTGTTTCTGTGTCGTGCCCCTTTTCGTGCCCGATCAGGACAATACGCCGGCCCTTCAGCCGGGCAAAGCCGCCCATGATCGCCTCGTCCTCGCCAAAATGGCGATCGCCGCCCAGCGGTACGAATTCGTCAAACGCATGTTTGACATAATCGCGAAAATGCGGCCGCTGCGGATGGCGCGCAACCTGCGTCTTTTGCCACGGAGTGAGTGAAGCATAGGTGCGGGTCAGCAAATCGCGACTTTTCTTCTCGAGACGTTTGATCTCGGTGGCGATTTTGACCTCGCCACCCTCGGCGGCGGAACGCAGTTCAGCGATCCGCTCTTCCAGCTTGGCAACGGGCTTCTCGAAATCGAGGTAGGAAATCATCCTGCCCCGCTAGTCTTAAGTGGCGCGTCGGGCAAGAGGATGGCGTGCATTGACCAAAGCCACAAGGCGGGCTGCATCGACATGGGTGTATATCTGCGTGGTCGAAATATCGGCGTGACCAAGCAATGTTTGCAGCACCCGCAAGTCCGCCCCGCCCTCCAACAAGTGGGTAGCAAAGGCATGGCGCAGCACATGCGGACTGACGCCTGCGGGATCGATGTCCGCACGCACGGCCAGTTCCTTAAGCAATTGGAACAGCCGCACCCGAGTGAGATGGCCGGCCCGCGAGGGGAACAGATAGCGCGATGCCTGCGCCCCTGTGTCGACACGCACCGCCAGCCAGCGAACCAGCGCTTCGCGTGCGCGCTCACTCACCGGCACCATGCGCGCCTGCCCGCCCTTGCCCGTCACCGTCAGCAGCGGCGCATCGCGCGGCATGGCGGAAAGCGGTAGTGAGACAAGCTCGGTTGCGCGCAGACCGGAGCCATAGAGTAACTCGATCAGCACGAGCTGACGGATCGCCGAGGGGCTGCCACTATCAGCCTCGAGCTCTGCGCGATCGAACAGCTTCTCGACATCCTGATGCGAGAGAATTCTGGGCAGCGGGCGGCGGGCGCGGGGGCGGGGCAGTGCGGAAGACGGATCATCCTTCCGCCAACCTTCATCCACCGCAAAGCCGAAAAACTGGCGCAGCGCCGAGCTTTTGCGCGCAACCGTCGATGGCGCGAGACCTGACCATGCCGCCGCCAACCGCGCAACGTCATCGCGGGGAACCTGCGCCAGATCGCCGATCAGTTCCTCCGCCCCGTCAAGATCGCGGCGATAGGCAGCCAGTGTATTGGTCGCTGCCCCGCGTTCTGCCGCCAGCATCTCGAGGAAGGCCTGGCTTGCCGCGCCCATCAGCCGCGCGCGATCGCCTCCGCAGCGATCATGCGGGCTTCGGCATTCAGCCCCACCTGCCGTAGCGAAGATACTATGTAATAAAGATGGCGCGGCGTCATGCGCTGCCACCCTTCACCCTGCATGCCCAGCCCCGCCAGCAGTGCTACAAGCGCACGGTTGTTCACCTCGGCAGCGCGCGTAATGGTGCGTGACCAGCGAGTTTCGCGATCCAGATCAAGCGAAACCCGGCTCGAAAAATTACCGAGATCAGCGCCGGAAACACGGCCCAAACCGGCAAGCCCCGCCAGCAGCAGCTTTGACCGGCGGTAATTGCCGCTGTCGTCGTCGTCGATAAAGCCGTCTACTGCCTGGCGCGAAGCCGTGCCTGTTCCCGCCCTTGCCAAAGTCACCAGCGCCCAGCCAGCGCTCCCTGGTTCAACCACACGGCTCCAGGCATTGGCATCACGATCCAGCCCTGCGGTAAGCATCGAAGTCAGCAATGCGGGCGCTGCATCGACATAATCGGCCGAAGCCGGCATCCGCGCTGCGGCATAGGCAGTCAGCACATAACGGCCGTAGTCTCTAGCGACATCACCGCCCCATATCGCCTGCATCGCCCCCAGCCGTGCCTGCGGATCGGTGCCGACATAGGCCTCGCGCAATTGAGTGGCGGTATCGGCGGCATCACCCACAACACTCTCATCCACATAGATCTGGCTATATAGATCAACCATTGCCTGGGCGGAGAAAATACCTTCGCGCGCGGCGCGATCTGCCCCGCTTGCCCGCTGACCGGGCGGCAACATCGGGGTGAATGCCCGAACCCGCTCGTAATAGGGGCCGGCGTCGCGGCGAAGCGGTTCAGGGATTTCCTCACCCACGGCATTGGCCAGGGCAAAGCGCCAGGGGTTCAATTCCTCGACCCCATCCCATTCAATATCGACCGCCCGCCGCCCGCGCCCGGCAGCGCCAGCCAGCCGCTGCGCCAGCAGCACATCGATCTGCGGCGCAAGCTCGGTACGTAGCGCACGGTCGAGCTGCGATCCTGCAAGCACACCATCGCCCGAATAGGCACTGCAGATAGCGCGCAGCATCTGCCATTGGGCATCATCGCGATCCGGCCCACGAAGCCGCACGATCGGACAGGTTCCAATCACATCGGTTGTCGCCAGATAGGCCTCCAGCGCATTGTCGACCATCAAGTCGTCCCAATTGCCGGTATCGACATCCTGTATCAGCGCGCGCGCTGCCGCATATTCGCCCATGCGATTGAGCGCCTGCGCCCTTAACCCCGCGAATTCGACCGGGTTCATCCCGGCTGGGGCCTCGAGACGGCTGGCAAGCGCCCGGCGCAGCAGGATATGCCCCCAGCGCGAAACCACCGGGCCTCCAAGCCCCTCAAGCACTGCACGCACCAACCCCGCCGGCTGGCGCGCGAGCGACCTCGACGGCAATCCGCCTTCGCTGGCGCCGACAACCCCAACACGCGTCATCACGCGCTGGGCGGCGGGCGGAATATCGTAGCTAGGGCGCAAACC
>LOET01000072.1 GCA_001515985.1 Sphingomonadales bacterium BRH_c3
ACGCGCATGCTCATCGACGCGCGCCACCCGGAAGAAACGCGGGTGGCGGTGCTCAAAGGCAACCGGATCGAAGAATTTGATTTCGAATCTGCCGAACACAAGCAAATCAAAGGTAATATCTACCTCGCCAAGGTAACCAGGGTCGAACCGTCGCTGCAGGCAGCGTTCGTCGATTTCGGTGGCAACCGGCACGGCTTTCTCGCCTTCAGCGAAATCCACCCGGACTATTATCAGATCCCGCAGTCCGACCGCGAAGCCTTGCTTGCCGAGGAAGCAGAGGCAGCCGAAGAAGAAGCTCGCCTGCGTGCCGAAGAGGAAGATCGCGGTGAAATCCCCGGCGACGAATATGACGCCGAAGACGACGAATCAGCCGAAGCGCTGGCCGAAGACCTGGCCGAAGACGGGGTCGAGGAAATCTACACCGGCGACAAGGACAAGGTTTCCACGATCGAAGATGGCCAGGTCGATGGCAATGGCGACGATGATGACGGCGAGTATTCGGACGATGGGGCGGATGAAGACGATTCAGCCGACGACGCCGAGAATGACGGCAGGAAATCCGGGCATGATCGCGGCCGCCGTGGCCGCCGCCGCCAGGGAGGCGGCAAGAGCCGCGCCAAGGAAGTCGACGAAGTGCGCGCGCGCCGCCAGGCCTTGCGCCGCCGCTACAAGATCCAGGACGTTATCCAGCGCCGCCAGGTGCTGCTGGTGCAGGTCGTCAAGGAAGAACGCGGCAACAAGGGCGCTGCGCTAACCACCTATCTCAGCCTTGCGGGCCGCTACACCGTGCTGATGCCCAATTCATCGCATGGTGGCGGGATCAGCCGCAAGATCAGCTCGGCCAATGACCGCAAGCGGCTCAAGACAGTCGTTTCCGATCTTGAGCTGCCCAAGTCGATGGGCCTGATCGTGCGTACTGCCGGGCTCAGCCGCACGAAGACCGAAATCAAGCGTGACTTTGATTACCTCGCCCGCCTGTGGGACGAGATCCGCGAGAAAACGCTATCCTCGACGGCGCCCGCGCTGATCCATTCGGATTCGGATCTGATCAAGCGCGCAATCCGCGATATCTACAACAAGGAAATCGAGGAAGTCGTTGTCGAAGGCGAGGAAGGATACAAATCCGCACGCGCTTTCATGAAGCTGCTGATGCCCAGCCATGCACGCCGGGTGAAGGCATATTCCGATCCGGTTCCGCTGTTCCAGCGTTATGGCGCTGAAGACCAGCTGCGCGCGATGTATGATCCGGTGGTGCAGCTCAAATCGGGTGGCTACCTGGTAATCAACCCCACCGAAGCGCTGGTATCGATCGACATCAACTCGGGCCGCTCTACCAAGGAGCACGGGATCGAGCAGACTGCGCTCTCGACCAATCTCGAAGCGGCCAAGGAAATTGCCCGGCAATTGCGGCTGCGTGACATGGCCGGCCTGGTCGTGATCGACTTCATCGACATGGAATACAATTCCAACATCCGCAAAGTCGAAAAGGCGATGAAGGATGCGCTCAAGAACGATCGTGCGCGCATTCAGGTAGGCCGCATTTCAGGTTTCGGCCTGATGGAAATGAGCCGTCAGCGCCTCCGCACCGGTGTGCTCGAAGCGACCACCCGCGATTGCCCGCATTGCGACGGCACCGGCCTGGTGCGCACCGCATCCTCGGCCGGACTTTCGGCGCTCCGCCTGATCGAAGACGAAGCCGCCAAGGGCAAAGGCGCGCTGATCCGCCTTGGTGCAAGCACCGAAGCCGCCATCTACCTGCTGAATGCCAAGCGTGCCGATCTGGCGGAGATCGAATCCCGCTATGGCGTGACCGTGGAAGTGGTCCCCGAAGGCGAGGATGAAGGCGCCAAGATGAGTGTGTCCAGCGCCGGCCCGCGCCCCACACAAGCACCGAAGTTCGAACCGATCCACGTCGAGGACGATGACGACGACGAGTTGACGGACGAAGAGTTCGACGAGGAAGATCGCGAAAGCGAAGATGACGATGGTGGTTCATCGAAGAAAAAGCGCCGCCGCCGCCGTGGCGGGCGCGGCCGCAACAAGAAGCACCATGACGAGCGCGATGAGCATGACGAGGATGATTCTGACGCGGGCGAAGATCGCGAAGATCGCGAAGATCGCGAGGAGGCCTCTTCCCGCAAAGACGAGGAAGATGAGAAACCCAAGAAACGTCGGCGGCGCGGTGGGCGCGGTCGCCGCCGGAAAGAACGGGGCGATGGCGATGAAGCCGGAGTAACCGAAGAAGCAGCGGCAGAACGCGGCGAATCCGGAAAGCAGGTTGCAGAAGACGCCGCGGTTTCTGGCGAGCAGGAAGCCGAACCAGAACCCGAAGCGAAAGAGAAGCCCAAGCGCAAGCGAGCACCGCGCAAGAGCAAGGCCGGCGAAGCGGTGGCGGCGGCTGCGGCAGAGGCGGAAACCGAAGCCGCGCCGGAAACCGAGCCAGAAGCCAAGGTTGACGAAAAGCCCAAGCGCAAGCGCGCTCCCCGCAAGAGCAAGGCGAGCGAAGCAAAGGCAACTGAAGCTCCTGCTGACACCGCTGCGGAATCTGAAACCGAAGCCGCAGAAAAGCCCAAGCGCAAGCGCGCTCCGCGCAAGGCAAAGGCTAGCGAAGATGCCACTGAGACGGCATCGACTGAAGCTGCGCCTGCACAGGAAAATGGCGCTGACGGCGGTGATGCCAAACGCGGCTGGTGGCAGCGTACTTTCGGCGAATAAAAGGCAAATCTGCAAATCAGGTGAGGCGGTGCGGCTCAGGCCGTGCCGCCCTCTGCCGTCAAAGGTCAGGCGTCAGGGCTCAGATATTGTTCGAAGCCGCCGGATCAAAGCCCGGTTCTACGCGCAACGCCCCATTCGTTCCATGCGGCAAAACGGGGCGCTTTGGGCAGATAGCCCTGCCCCAGTGGCTCGACCTCGAAGCCCGCCCCCCGCAGTGCTGCGCCAATCGGCCGCGTAAGGTGACAATTTCCCGCGATCTTTTTCCACACCGGTTCGATCCGGTCCTGCCACCGCGCAACATCTGGATCGGGCGCACGGCCATGCTCCAGGAACAGGAGCCGCCCGCCCGGCCGTAAAATTCGGCGCATTTCCGACATTACCTGTTGCGGATCGTCGACCGAGCACAAGGTGAAAGTGCACACCACCGTGTCAAAACTGGCGTCACGGAACGGGATGTCTTCGCCCACGCCTTCGCGAATATTGCCATCCCATCCCCTGGCGCGCGCCCTTTCCCGCGCTGCATCCAGCAAGCTGGCGTGCGGATCAATCCCGCTAAAGCTGGAAATCTTGCTGGTTTGGTAGAATTCCTGGTTCAGACCGCCGCCGCAGCCAAGCTCGAACACGTCACCGCTTGCGAGGGGCACCAGCTGCGATCGCCGCTTCATCACCTGGCCCTGCCCGCAAGCAAATGTGACGAGGCGCGGCATGAGATGCGCATCATACCATTGCTTGAATGACATCGAACCCCGCCCTCGTTATTCACATCGGATGCAAAGGCTATGACGCATCACCCTGGATGGCAAGAAGCCTTTCATTGGAGTGCGGGCCTGTGTGAACGAACATTCTTCCGTCGAATCCAACCGGCACCGGCGCGGGCAATGCTGACCCTAGGCAGCTACTTCCTCGCCCCTCCAGTCGAATACCTTTCCCGACTGCGCCGGGCCAAGCGTATCCAGAACGCCCAGTAGGTTGTTTGCCGCTTGTTCGGGGGCGGTAAGCTGGCCTTCCGGCAGATTTGACTGGAACGGCTGCGACAGTGCGGTGTCCACCGTACCTGGATGCAGCCCAACCACTACTGCCTGGCCATGAGTGCGGCCCAGCTCGATCGCGAAGTTCTTCAGCAGCATGTTGAGCGCGGCCTTGCTGGCGCGGTAGCTGTGCCAACCGCCCAGACGGTTGTCGCCGATTGAACCAACGCGGGCGGAAAGCACAGCAAACACGCTTCGCCGGTCACGTGGCATCAATGGCAGCACGTGCTTGGCGATCAGCGCCGGGCCAATCGTGTTCAGCGCAAACACTTGCGCCATAGCTCCGGGGTCAAGTTTTCTGTAGCTCTTCTCAGGGCCGGTCCCGTTGCCCAGGCTCAGAGCGCCGGTGGCGACGATCACCAGATCGGGCGGTTCGCCGCGCATCACGCTGACTGCATCGGCGATGCTACCCTCCTGCTCGAGATCGAAGCTGAAAGGCGTAATCGCGGCGCCTTGAGGCACCTTGCCGCTGCGCGAACCGGCATAGATCCGCCCTGCCCCGCGTTCTTGCAATGCCTCGCAAAACGCGCGGCCAATCCCGCCCGACGCCCCGAACACCGCCGCAGCTTGCGGCCAGTGACCGCCTTGCTGTCCTACATCACCCATTGCAAGTAGACGCGCGGCATGGCTGCAAGGTTCCCTCTCTTCCCGCATTTGACTGCGCGCGATCCCCCAGGAATTTTCTTGTTCCAGGACTGTGTTCCATGTGTTCCATCCTGCTGAAGCCCCGATCCATCATCTGGAGTTCGAATTCGTTCAATCGCCCTGTCAAAAGTCTCAACATGCCCCGCTTGCCCTCAGCGGTGAAGGCGCTAGATAGGGGGCGCAAAGCAACAGGATTATCATCTCATGGCGACCTTCACCCTTCCCAAGAATTCGAAGATCACCGGCAAGGGAAAAACCCACAAGGCCGATGGCGGCAAGCGGGTGAAGAGTTTCAAGGTCTACCGCTATGACCCCGACAGCGGCGAAAACCCGCGTTATGACAGGTTCGAGCTCGATCTGGACCAGTGCGGGCCGATGGTGCTCGACGCGCTGATCAAGATCAAGAATGAGGTCGATCCCACGCTGACTTTCCGCCGGTCCTGCCGTGAGGGCATTTGCGGCTCATGCGCGATGAACCTGAACGGCAGCAACGGCCTTGCCTGCACCACCGCAATTGAAGATCTGCCGGGCGAAATCCGCATCACTCCGTTGCCGCACATGGAAGTGATCAAGGATCTGGTGCCCGATTTCACGCATTTCTATGCGCAATATGCTTCGATCCGCCCATGGCTCCAGACCGTCACTCCCACCCCAAGCGGCAAGGAACGGCTGCAATCGCCCGAACAGCGCGAAAAGCTCGATGGTCTTTACGAGTGCATCCTGTGTGCCTGCTGCTCAACCGCCTGCCCCAGCTATTGGTGGAATTCGGACAAGTTCCTGGGCCCGGCCATCCTGCTGCAAGCCTATCGCTGGCTGGCAGACAGCCGCGACGAGATGACCGGCGAACGGCTCGACCAGCTCGAAGATCCGTTCCGCCTCTATCGCTGCCACACCATCATGAACTGCGCCAACGTTTGCCCCAAGGGCCTCAGCCCGGCCAAGGCAATCGCAGAAACCAAAAAGATGATGGCTGAGCGCGCGATCTGATCCGGTGGCTTTGAAGGACGACGTATTCGATCACCGGCCCGATCCGGAAAATCCGGGCTGGTATAACTGGAACCTCAAAGATGACACGCTGTTCAACGGGGCGGTGATGGGCAAGCTCATCACCCGTCAGGAAGGCGACAAGTGCCGGCTGCGCATGTTTCCAGAGCGCAAGCATGAAAACCTTCAGGGGATCATTCATGGGGCGATCACGCTGTCCCTGATCGACATCTCGCTGTTCACCACCATGCATGTGCTGGGCAGCGGCAATGCCGGCCCGTCCGTCACGCTGGAGCTCTCGACCCAGTTCATCGGCGGCGGTGATCCGTCACGCCCGCTCGACGCGGTGACCGAGATCATGCGCGAGACGGGCAAGCTGGTGTTCGTGCGCGGTGAAGTTGTGCAGGAAGATGACCGTATCGCCGCCTTCAGCGGGATCATTCGCAAGTTCGTGCCGCGGGATTGAATTCAATGGGCGGCGTTCTTGCCCGCTATGAAGCGCTGATTGCGGCCGGTGAATTGCAGCCTGACCCCGATCAGCGGGCGGCTGCCAGGCGGCTGGCGCGGTTGCAGGCCGAGCTGGAATCCGTTCCGAAGCGAGGTTCGGTGCTGTGGCGGGCGCTCAACCGCAAGCCTGAGGCACCGCAGGGCGTCTATATGTGGGGCGGTGTGGGCCGCGGTAAATCCATGCTGATGGACCTTTTCATCGAAACGCTGGACATAAACCGCAAGCGCCGCGTGCATTTCCACGCCTTCATGCAGGAAGTCCATGCGCTGCTGCGCGATGCCCGCAAAGGCAAGAGCGGCGATCCGATCCCCCTTGTGGCCAGGGCGCTGGCAGAAGACATTCGCTGCCTCGCCTTTGACGAGATGGTGGTGAACAATTCCGCCGATGCCATGATCATGAGCCGGCTCTTCCGCGCGCTGATCGTGGATGAGGCGGTTGCCATCGTCACCACCAGCAACCGCCCGCCGCGCGATCTCTACAAGGACGGGCTTAACCGCGAGCACTTCCTGCCTTTCATCGACCTGATCCATGACCGGCTCGACGTTTTGCCGCTCAACGGCCCAGTCGATTACCGGCTTGACCGGTTGGCGGGGATCGCCAGCTGGCACACGCCGCTTGGCGATGAGGCGACGGCGCAGGTACGCGAGGTATTCTTCCGCCTGACAGACTACAAACCCGAAGACGCCGAACATGTGCCCAGCGGATCGCTCGACCTTGGCGGCGGGCGGGTGCTGCATGTCCCCAAGAGCCTAAAAGGCGTTGGTGTGTTCAGCTTCAAGCGGCTGTGCGGCGAGGCGCGCGGCGCGCCCGACTACCTGGCGATCGCGCGCGCCTATCACACTGTGATCATTGTCGGAATTCCGCAGATGGGCCCGGAAATGCGCAACGAGGCGGCGCGCTTCGTGACACTGATCGATGCTTTGTACGAACATCGCGTGAAACTGTTTGCAACAGCCGCTGCCGCCCCGGATGAGCTTTATGATTCGGGCGATGGCGCCTTCGAATTCGAACGCACGGTCAGTCGACTCAAGGAAATGCAAAGCGCCGATTACATGGCGCAAGGTCACGGCACCGAGGACTAGGATCAAGCGGCCGCGATCCGCTCAGCGAGGCGGGCCTGTGCAGCGACGAGCCGGTTCATGACCTTCAGGTCCTGCTCGCGCAGCTCAAGCGCAGTATCGGCCCAGATTTCGGTAATCCGGTTGAGCTCTTGCAGATCGAGTTTCCAGGCATGCTTCATCGCCCGGCGCGATCCGACCAGCCCGGTATGGCGCCGTTCGGATTTCTTAATGAACTGCTTGCAAGCACCGATCCCGTCACCCGGTTCCGCCAATTCGTGCACCAGGCCCAATTCATACATCTGTTCGGCCGTGAAAGTTTCGTTCGAAAGGATGATCCGTTCGGCCATGGCGCTTCCCAGCTTGCGGCTAAGCAATGCATGGGCCCCCATACCGGGAAACAGACCGAACATGATTTCAGGAAGGCCGAAAGTTGCCGTCTTCTCTGCAACGATGAAGTCAAATGACAGCAAAGCTTCGAAACCGCCACCCAAGGCAGCTCCTTGCACCAGCCCAATAGTCAACATCTCCAAGTCAAGACAACGGATATTGCGATCAAGGATAGCGCAGCAGCGGTGCCCGTACGCCACCAGCCCTTCGCGATCACGGTTGCGAATGAGCTGCTCGAACAATGCGAGATCGCCGCCAAAGCAGAACACATCGGGTGCGCGGCTGCCAAGGATCAGATAACGCAAGGGAACCTTCCCCTCGCCAAATCCGTCTGCGATAAGTTCCTGCCAACGCTCGAAATCATGCAGCATCGGCGGGGTAAAGCTGGGCCGCCCATCGGGTTTCATGAAGGTCCAAAGCGCCGCAGACCGATCGTCATACAGGATATCAAGCTGTTCGAGTGCGAGCAGTTCGACCGGAATCGACTGGTGGATTGCGCTTTCGGCAAACAGTTCCTCGTCATCGGACAAGGATATGACTCGCGAAACACCACTATCCATAATAACGCGCCTTCTTGTCCCCCCGAACAGCGTATTTACTGCAAAACAATTACATTGTTTCCAGTAAAACCCCGGATCCAAACGGAATCTAGGCGACACCGGACTCGCTTGGCAAACGGAAAATTTCAACGATGGGGCGAACGGACTCGCAAATCTGATCAGGCGAGACCTGCCAGCACCATGCGCACCGTTGGCCGCGCAAGTCTAAGCCGCAGTTTCGCTGGGCTCGCGGCATGACTGCGGCCTAAAGGCCACACATGGATTTCAATATGGTTTTCAAATTCTAAACTGCGGGCAAGCGGTTCAATCTTGATGGGCGCCCGTGCGTATCCCCGGGCGAGGCTCCTCTTCAAGCCATTCGATCAACATGTCGAGCACACGGCGCACGGAATATTCCTGCTCATCAAGTCGCTTTTCAAGCGCAACTATCTTCGCATCGCGCGCGGTCAGCTGGCGCTCGATCTCGGCCATCGCCTGATTGATGAACGGTGCCGGTTCGGCGCTCGCCGGGTCGAGATAGACGTGTTCACTCATGCCTGATGCTCCCTATGGGTGGAATGCTAGGCAGATTTGGTGAACAATCGGTTTAGTCTATCAGACCAGCAATTCCGCGGCTGGCCCATGGCCAAGGAAACTGGCGGGAGAGGCGCTGGCGCCATAGGCCCCGGCACAGAATACCGCGACCAGATCGCCCACGTCCGCATATGGCAGCTGCGCCTGGTCGGCCAACCGGTCAAGCGGGGTGCACAGGCATCCGACCACATTGACCTCTTCGTCAGGCGTTGCTTCGTAGCGGGATGCAATGGCGAGCGGATAGTTGCGCCGTACCACCGTGCCGAAATTGCCTGATGCCGCAAGCTGGTGATGCAGCCCGCCATCGGTAACGAGATAGGTCACACCGTGGCTCTGCTTGCGATCGACTATCCGCGTCAGATAGACCCCTGCCTCGCCAACAAGGTAACGACCCAGTTCGATACACAAATCGGTGCTAGCCAGCTTCTCAGGCAGCGAAGAAAATTCTTCCTCCAGTGCAGATCCGATCGCAGCGATATCGAGCGGCCCGTCACCATGGAAATAGGGAATTCCGAACCCCCCGCCCATGTTGAGCTTGGGCAATGGCCTACCAATCCCGGTCGCAAGCCGACTAGCCAGCGCCAAGACATTGGCCTGCGCTTCAATGATGGCGTCTGCGCTCAAAGCCTGGCTGCCGGTGAAAATATGGAGGCCGCGCCATTGCGCACCTGCCCCGATCACTTCGCGCGCAAGTGCCGGTACGCGCTCGGCATCCACGCCAAAGGGCTTGGCACCGCCGCCCATTTTCATGCCGGAACCCTTAAGCTCGAAATCGGGATTGACCCGGATCGCGATAAGCGGCGCCACGCCCAATCGCTCGCCGATTGCGAGCGCGCGGCGCGCCTCGCCCTCGCTTTCGCAATTGAGCGTTACCCCGGCGCCGATCGCCGCTTCGATCTCCTCGTCGCGCTTACCCGGCCCGGCAAAGCTGACGCGCGCGGGATCAATCCCCGCAGCTTGAACCAGCGCCAATTCGCCCGCCGAAGCGATGTCAAACCCGTCTACCAAGCCGGCCATATGCGCGATGACCGGTGGAAACGGATTTGCCTTCACCGCATAATTGATCCCGAGCCGCGCCGGCATTGCCGCACGCAGGTCCGCAACCCGGCGGTCGATATGTGACCGGGAATAGACGAAGCACGGCGTGCCGCCCGCCTCCGCCACAAGCTCGCTTGCCATCTTGCCGCCAATCGCCAGCTCACCGCGAAGCGTTTCGTATCCCGCAGGAATCGGACCAAGCGGCTTCACGCGCCAAGCTCCTTTGCCAGTGCCGTGCGGTCGATCTTGCCGTTGGGGTTGAGCGGCATCGCCTCGCGCCAATGTATAAATTGCGGTTGCATGAAATTGGGCAGCTCCCTTGCCAGCAGCTTGGGCAGGCGCGCCTGCGGGTCCTCCGCGCCGGGTTCTGCCCGCACCACCAGATGCACCGCCTGCCCTAGCCGCTGATCGGCAATTCCCAAAGCGACAGCTTCTGCGACAAGGCCGGTGGCGAGCGCGGCCTCCTCGATCTCCTGCGGGCTGATGCGATTGCCCTGGCTCTTGATCATCGCATCTCGCCGCCCGGCGAAATACAGCAATCCGTCTTCGTCTCGCCGGACCCTGTCGCCCGACCAGACCGCGATTCCGCCATATTTCGACGTGGCTGGCGCAGGTTTGAACCGCTCCGCCGTTCGTTCGGGATCCTGCCAATAGCCTTGCGCCACCAGCGGGCCGCAATGGACCAGTTCGCCTTCTTCTCCCGGCGCGGCGAGCTTCCCCGCGTCGTTCATGATCAGGATTTCGGCAAAGGGGATCGCCCGGCCCATCGAAGCGGGGTGGCTTTCGACCAGCGAGGGATCAAGATAGGTCGAACGGAATGCTTCCGTCAGCCCGTACATCGGGAAAAGTCGCGCATCGGGGAAGATACGGCGCAGACTGCGGACAAGATCGGTTGTCAGCGCGCCGCCGCTATTGGTCAGCCGCCGCATGCTTTCCACCGCATCGGGGCTCCATTCGAGCTCGGTCAGCTGCACCCAAAGCGGCGGAACCGCCGCCAATGTCGTGACCCGATGCCTGGCGCAAGCCTTTATGACGTCGCGCGCAAACAGGTAGTCGAACGGCACCACCGATCCGCCTGCATACCAGGTGCTGAGCAACTGGCTCTGGCCATAATCGAACGACAATGGCAGCACCGCCAAGGTCACATCATCTGCCGCCAAGCCTAGATAATGGGCCACGCTGACCGCGCCGAGCCACATGTTGGCGTGGCTCAGCATCACCCCTTTGGGCCTGCCGGTCGAACCACTGGTATAAAGGATCGCCGCAAGCGTATCGGGATTGGCGGCAGAGGGCGGTGAATTTGCGCCCAGTTCAGCGGCGGCATCGAGTGCGCTCTGTTCTTCCACCAGGCGGCATTGGGCAGGGACATCGCCGTCACCCAGCGACTTGAGCCGCGCGGGCGTGCCTATCAGCAGTTTCGCGCCGCTGTCGGCCAATATGTGCGCCACCTGCAAATGTTTGAGCAGCGGATTTACCGGCACATGCACCAACCCCGCCCGCGCTGCCGCCAGGGGCATCAGGCAGGTCAGTTCGCCTTTGGCGGCCCAGCTTGCCACCCGCGCGCCCTTCTCGGGCACTTCATGCGCCAGCCATGCGGCAAGCCGCCCCACCCGCACTCGCAAATCGGCGTGGGTCAGGGTCTTGTCGCGCAGCACAAGTGCAGGATCGCCATCGGCCCCGCGTTCCGCGATGTGGTCTATCGGCTTCTGGGCAAGGTCCAACGCAGCGGTCATTACGGCGCACCAAACCCAAGGATCGGTGCGCGGTCAATCGCGGATCGCCATATTTTCGCTATCTTGCACCAGCTTGCCCCCGCCGCTAATGCGAGCGCCCGTTTTACGCGATTGCGAGGGACCGCCAAAGGATGGCCGCCAACAGCATGTCAGACGAACAGGAACAGCAATCCGGCCTTGGCCGGAGCCGTGTCGAAATTGATCGCATGCTCAAGGCCATATTGGTCGATGTGCTAGGGCTCGCCCCCGATGTCGTTGCGGCTTTCGAGGGAGATTCGGGCCTGTTCGGCCACCTGCCGGAACTCGATTCCATGGCTGTCGCGGGGCTCTTCACGGAGATCGAGGACCGCTTCGAAATCCTGATCGATGACGATGATGTCGATGCCGAAATGCTCGAAACTTACGGCGGGCTGCTCGCTTTTGCTGAAATGAAGGTCATCGAGGGCTAAGCCCCGCTGCGCTAACGGGTAAAATAGCTCGCGAGCTCGACATGCGTTGACCACCTGAACTGGCCAACCGGACGCAATTTCTCCAGCCTGAATCCTGCTTCGATGAGCCGCGCGATGTCGCGCGACCAGCTAACCGGATTGCAACTGATATAGACGACGCGGTTGATGCTGCTGTCGGCAATCTGCCCGACCTGCTCCTTCGCTCCGGCGCGCGGCGGGTCCAGCAGCACTGCCTCAAAGCGGTTCAATTCTTCGGGTTGGAGCGGATTGCGAAACAGATCGCGGTGCATTGCAGCAATTGGCAGGCCAGCAGCTCCCGCCGCTGCCTTGCAAGCCAGATGGGCATCGCGCGCAGCCTCCGCTGCCAGCACCTTTGCAGGCTCGGCAAGCGCAAAAGCGAATGTGCCCAGTCCAGCGAACAGGTCAGCCACACTGGTCGCATCCCCGATCCAGTCTTTTGCATCGGCGGCCAGCCTGTCCTCTCCGTCCTGCGTGGCTTGCAGGAAACTGCCCGGCGGAAACCCGACCGGTCGGCCCGAAAGTGTAATAGTGACCGGCTGCGGCTCCCACATGATTTCAGCGCCATAACCCTGATCGAGCGACAACCGTGCCAGACCGCTTGCTTGCGCCAGCTCCAGCGCGGCCTCAGTCGCGGCGAGCCCCTCGAGCGGGAGGTGCTTCAAACTGCAATCAACACCCTGATCAGCCAGTGTAAGCTCGATATCGACCGGGCGCTTGCCCGCGTGGGACGCAATGAAGCTGCGCAGCGCAGGCAAGACCTGCGCCAGTTCGGGCCGCAGAACGAGGCACTCATGGAGGTCGACGATCCGGTGCGAACTTGCTTCGCGAAACCCGATCACCGCGCCATTTGCAGCGCGCAAGGCGTGCAGCGTCGCACGGCGGCGGCTGTGCTGCGGCGAGAGATGCGTCGGCAGGAGCTCACCGATCTCGATGCCCTGTTTCCTGGCAGCGAAGGTCACACGCTCGGTAACGAATTGCGATAGCGCCTGCTCGTCGGCGTGTTGCAACTGGCATCCGCCGCAGCTGGCGTAGTGCCGGCATGGCGGCTCCACATGATGCGGGCCACGCTCCAGCAAACCATTGGCGCGCAACATGTCGCCCGGAACGCCGCCCGGCGCGTGCCTCCCGTCAGCGGTTACGCCGTCGCCCTGCGCGGCGATACGAATAATCTGGTCAGGCTCAGTCACAGGCTGCGGCGATAGCGCCGGAAACGGCCAGCGCAAGATCATCCGCTGTGAAAGCTGCACCGCACTGCCGCGCCGCCTCGCCATGCAACCAAACCGCCTGGCACGCGGCCTCGAATGGATCAGCACCCGTCGCCATGCGGCTGATCGCGATCCCGGCCAGTACGTCGCCCGATCCCGCGACTGACAGCCAGCTTGGTGCAGGCGGCGCCACGGCGAGCCGCCCATCGGGCGAAGCAATCAGCGTATCAGGCCCCTTGGCCAGGATCACCATGCCGCTCGCCCTGGCAAGGGCCAGCGCGCGCGCCTGACGGCCCGATGCAACCACCGCAAAGCCTTGGCAGAGAGCTTCAAGCTCGCCTTCATGCGGCGTTGCCAGCAACGGCACAGCTTCAGGCAGCATCTGCGGTTTTAACAGCATCAGCGCATCCGCATCCAGTAGAGCGGGTTTACCGCAAGCAAGGGCTGCCTGCAGGCGTTCTTCCGCCTCGCGGTCCCTCCCCAGCCCCGGACCGACCAGCAATGCCGTGATCCGCCTGTCCCCTGTGGCTTCATCAAGTGGGGATTGATCAATCACAAGGCCCGGCGGCGCAGCGATGGGAACATGGTGCGCCAGCAATTTCACGTATCCAGCCCCTGCGCGCATCGCAGCCTGGCTGGCAAGAAGCGCCGCGCCGGGCATCGCCCCGGCCACGATGGCGCAGAGCCCGCGGGTGTATTTGTGCGCATCATGCGCGGGCTTTGAGATGCGCGGTTTGCGAATCAATTGCGCAGCGCCCCTGACCGCACCGACCCCGATCGTGACGAGCTTCAGATCGCCCATCATCGCACGGGCGGGCAAGCGGTGATGAGCGAACTTCCACGCGCCAAGCGCAATCGTCAGGCGGTATTCGGGCAATTTATCGTTGAGCAGCGCACCGCTGTCACTCTCAACGCCCGAAGGCAGGTCAATCGCAATGCGCAATGGGTGGCGTTCGGCCAGATCGCGCAGCAGCAATGCATGTTCGGCACTTAGCGGGCGGGTAAGCCCGGAACCGAACAGGCAATCGACCAGCACATACCCCTTCGCTTGTTTGCCGGAACCAAGCAAAGCACCCCTGTAGGAGCGGCGGGCATTTCTTGCCGTGTCTGTCTTTGGTGCGATCGGGGCCACCACTTGAACCGGCAAGCCCCGCGCTCGCAGGCTCTCGGCTATCACATAGCCATCGCCGCCATTATTGCCGGGCCCGCAGAGCACGGTCACCGGTCTGCCTGCTGCCAGGCGCCAGACCCACTCGGCCGAACCCTGGCCGGCTACCGCCATCAAGGCATCGGCGCTGGTCCAGCCATCGATCAGCGCCTTTTCGGCAGCCTGCATCTGGGCAACTGTGAGAACCTGATTCAAGGTTCCCTCTGGTTCCGGTCAAGCTGCGAAACATCCCGTATGGCCCCGCGTGCTGCGCTGGTCGCCATGGCTGCGTAAGCCTTAAGTGCGGTGGAAACCTTGCGCGGGCGTTCGTCCGCAGGTTGCCAGCCTTTCACTTCCTGCGCGGCACGACGCCGCTCGAGCACTTCCTCGTCAACCTCAAGCGAGATCGAACGGTTCGGAATATCAATTGCGATGATGTCGCCTTCTTCGACCAGTCCGATTTCACCGCCCTCTGCCGCCTCGGGGCTTACATGGCCGATCGAAAGACCAGATGTTCCGCCCGAAAAGCGCCCGTCGGTGAGCAGCGCGCAGGCCGCACCCAGCCCCTTGGATTTGAGGTAGCTGGTGGGATAGAGCATCTCCTGCATGCCCGGCCCGCCGCGCGGCCCCTCATAACGGATCACCACCACATCGCATTCTTGCACCTTGTCTCCCAGGATGGCTTCGACTGCGGCATCCTGGCTCTCATAAACCTTGGCAGGGCCGGAGAAGGTGAGGATGCTTTCGTCAACCCCTGCAGTTTTTACGATGCAGCCATCGCGCGCGATATTGCCATAAAGCACCGCCAGCCCGCCATCCTGGCTGAAAGCGTGTTCAGCGCTGCGGATCACGCCATTCTCGCGGTCGAGATCAAGCGCGTCCCAGCGGCGCGACTGGCTGAAAGCAGTCTGGGTCGGCACACCGCCCGGCGCTGCTGAATAGAATTCGTGCACCTTGTTGTTCTGCGTGCGGCTGATGTCCCAATCGTCGAGAGCATCGCCCAGCGTAGGGCTGTGGACGGTGGGCAGCGCGGTGTGCAGCAGGCCGGCCCGATCAAGTTGGCCCAGGATCGCCATGATCCCGCCCGCGCGGTGGACATCTTCCATGTGGACGTCGCTCTTCGCCGGGGCAACCTTGCTTAGGCATGGCACGCGGCGGCTAAGCCGGTCGATGTCTTCCATGGTGAAATCGACCTCTGCCTCGTAAGCGGCAGCGAGAAGATGCAAAACCGTGTTGGTCGAGCCGCCCATCGCGATATCGAGCGACATGGCATTCTCAAAAGCTTCGAAACTGGCGATGCTGCGCGGCAGCACGCTGGCATCGTCCTCCTCGTAATGGCGGCGCGCGAGTGTGACTATCAGCCGCCCGGCACGGCGGAAAAGTCCTTCACGGTCGGCATGGGTCGCAAGTACGGAGCCGTTGCCAGGCAGTGACAGACCAAGCGCTTCGGTGAGGCAGTTCATCGAATTGGCGGTGAACATTCCGCTGCATGATCCGCAAGTCGGGCAAGCGCTACGCTCGATCTCAGCCACTTCTTCGTCTGTGTAGCGCTCATCTGCGGCGGCGACCATGGCATCGACCAGGTCGAGCGCCTGGGTCTTGCCGTTCAGCACCACCTTGCCCGCTTCCATCGGCCCGCCGCTAACGAAGACCACCGGAACATTGATCCGCAGCGCCGCCATCAGCATGCCGGGAGTGATCTTGTCGCAATTGGAAATGCACACCATCGCGTCGGCGCAGTGCGCGTTGACCATGTATTCGACACTGTCGGCAATGAGATCACGGCTGGGCAGCGAATAAAGCATGCCGTCATGCCCCATCGCGATCCCGTCATCGACCGCGATGGTGTTGAATTCCTTGGCGACACCACCTGCTGCCTCGATCTCGCGTGCCACAAGCTGGCCCAGGTCCTTGAGATGCACGTGTCCCGGTACGAACTGGGTGAAGCTGTTGACCACTGCGATGATCGGCTTCCCGAAATCGTCATCCTTCATACCGGTGGCGCGCCACAGCCCGCGCGCGCCGGCCATGTTGCGGCCATGGGTTGTGGTGCGGGAACGATAGGTCGGCATGGTGGGCTCCGGAAGAAAATTGCGCGAATACCGCGCTTGCAGTGCCCCTACACGGCTATTCGGCCAGCTTCAACGCCACTTCATTGCAGATTTTGACCAACCGCTGCGCCCACTCACTTTGCCCCGCCGCACCGGTGATCTGGTCCTGACGGATCTCGATGCCGAAATAGGGCCGCCCATGCGCCTCGGCATGGCGGTTCATCGTGGCGTTGAGTAGCTTGCCCGAATAGGGCTGCTGGTCGCCCACGATCAGCCCCTCTGCATCGAGCAACGGGATGGCGATGCGCGCGGCGCGGTCATCCTGATTGTACAATACCCCCACCTGCCACGGGCGCTGCTCGTCGCTGCTGGCAAGGCGCGGGGTGAAGCTGTGCAGCGAGAGGATCAGCGCGGGTGGATGCTGCGCCAGTAAAGCCTCAAGCGCGTGGTGATAGGGGCGGAAGAACCGCGCCAGCCGCGCCTCGTGCCCTTCATGATCGACGGCATTTCCGGGGATCGCGTGCCCGTCGCTGGCGATGGGAATGGTCGCGGGCTGATGCTCATCGCGGTTGAAGTCACACACAAGGCGGCTGACATTGCCCTGAAACGCTGCGAAACCCGCTTGGCGCACCATGATTTCAGCGACCTGCGCGACGCCTATATCAACTGCGATGTGTTCATTCAGCAACGCCGGATCGATGCCAAGGTCGATATCTTGCGGAACTCGGTTGCTGGCGTGATCGGAAACGATGAGCACGCCGCCTGCGCGCGGAGTACCAAGGATGCGGAAGGCTTCGCTCATCGCAGCGCACCCGCCATGGTCCACCAATCGCCGGGCATTGCGGCTTGTGCGCCGTCGCGCTGCGCTGCGCTGTCATAAAGCGCAAAGCAGGTAGCGCCGGAGCCGGACATGCGGGCAAGCCAGGGATTGGTTCCGCGCAGCGCAGCAATCACTTCGGCGATCACCGGGCACAGCGAAATGGCAGGTGCTTCGAGATCGTTGCGCCCTTCGCGGGCGATCCGTGAGGCCGGGCCTTTGGGCAGCGCGCCGCGATCCGTGCCGTCCCATTCCTTGAACACTGGCCCGGTGGAGAGCGGCACGCGAGGATTGACCAGCAGCACCGCCATGCCCGCTATATCGTTCTCGACCGGCTCAAGCTCGGTGCCAATACCGCGCCCTATAGCCATTTCGCTGCGTACGCAGGCAGGCACGTCCGCGCCAAGCCTTGCCGCGCGGGTTTCCCAGTCATCGGGCAGACCGTGGAGACGCTCGACCAACCGGAACACCGCGCCCGCATCGGCCGAACCACCGCCCAGCCCGGCGGCGACGGGGAGGTTCTTTTCGAGGGTCACCGCCAGCCCCTGCGGGCGCGGGAGGGCGGTGAGCGCGCGGGCAACGAGGTTGTCGAAGGGATTATCGAGCACATCGGCGAATTCGCCCGTGACTTCGAACCGGTCCGCCTCGGCGGGCTGCGCGGTCAGCACATCGCCTTGGTCAACGAAGGCGAACAGCGTCTCGAGCTCGTGATAGCCGTCCTCCCGCCGCCGCCGCACATGCAGCGCGAGGTTGATCTTGGCGTA
>LOET01000073.1 GCA_001515985.1 Sphingomonadales bacterium BRH_c3
CCGAACAAATTTCGGACCGTCAATCTTCGAGGAGACGAGCAGTGTGTCGCTCGATGTGAATTTGGCCTCCGCAGGAGCATATCGGCCATATTCATTTCCGATCTCGAAACCCTCTATGCTTTTACCCGGCTTGCCCGATTTAAAGTTGCTCAGCCTTATCTCGAGTTCTGAACCTTCGCCAGAAATCTCGAAAATTCCGGGATAGACGGGCAAGCCGCCAACACCATAAACATTGGCCAGAACCGCAGCAGCCAACCGTTCGCCAACCTCCCTCTTATCGCTTGGATGGATGTTCTTCTTTTCGCCCAGATCATAAGTCACAATCAGGGATGCGTTTGACATTTGATCCACCGCCATGCTCTGGGCTTCCCTTAAGGCGGGCCAATAGGGTGAATCATATCCAGGTAGCTGAATAACAAAGAACGGCAGGTTTGGATCTCTGAAGTTCTCCCGCCAACTTTCTACCATGCGAGGAAACAATTCGCGGTAATGTACAGTATGTTCAACCCTTGTTGCGTCAGATTCGCCTTGATACCAGAGAACAGCTTTTAGCCCTGCATGCTTCAACGGAGCGATCCCGGCGTCGAACAAGAAGGAAGGTTCGCACATCCACCGATATTTGGATTTGCCGATGATGAATGGCTCATTTGGCGACATGGCTCTTTGAAGCGCCTGTTTTCCGCGTTCCTTGTGCGGCTTTAAGAAATAGGGGTTGGTGAAGAAATCACCCTTGAAGATATGCCGGGTGAAGGGATGGGTTCTTAATACCCTTTGAGGAATCCAATTATTCAATGCGGATCCGCCAACCGCGACTTGAACAAGGCCAATTGGAACATCTTGATCGTTGGCGATCAAAGAACCTGCTGTCCAAGCTACGGCAGAAAAATCCGAAATCTCTTTCAGATCCGCCCTTTCCCAACTCCCCTGGAAAAAGTCGTCTGAATTGCTGCGCGCTAGCTCTTTATCTGTGTAGCCTTCCGGCGCGCGAGCGCGCAGATAGTGCATCTTCAGCAGGCGGATGCGATCGTTATACTTGGTGTGTGGGTACTTCTTCACATCCGATTTTTGGACCGGCCAGTGCATATTCGACTGCCCCGACGCGAGAAAGACATCGCCGATAAGAATATCCTCAAAGGTCTTATCCCCGACTTGAAGGACGACTGGCTCAAAACTGGCCTTTCTGGGCGAAAAGACAGTACGCCACTGGCCCTTGGAATTCGTTCGAGCTTCTCTGCTCTCGCCATCAAATACGATAGGCACGACACTGCCAGGCACAGCATCTCCCCAAACCACAATCGGTTGATCGCGCTGCAGCACCATGTGAGAACTGAAATACTTTGCAGCGGTTGCCGTATCCCTTGCAAACGCCGGCGAACTCACAAGCGCTATCGCCAAGAACGCAGCTTTCAGAATGGAAGCTATAGATGGAAGATGCGCCATATCTATCTTTTCTCGGGTTTGGTCCATATCTCTCCTGTCGTGCCGACCAAGCGACTCCAGCCTTGGATTTGGGTCAAAGTCACGACATTGAGAAGTCTTCAAAAATTTTGTATTCTTATTTTGAATTTGTTCTCTTTATATTGCGTCCCAAAAGGCCTGCGGAATTTTTGTCTGAGACCATGCCAGTGTTTCTCGGACATGGTCGACGGATTGCAATCCGCATAGAACAGCTCCGGTTGCTTGATGCGCAAGCACGAAGTTCAATGCGGCAGCACCGATCGAGATCAAATGTTCATCGCAATGCTTTTCGATTTGTCTAACCTGGCAAATTATATCCTTATCGGCCGGCTTGTAGTCATATAGCGCGCCGGATTTACTTCCCGCCGCCAGAATCCCAGAGCCGTATACACCGCCCAGAATGAGTTCTGCCGATTGCTCCTGGATGAATGGAAGAAATTCCAATCCGGCTGACTGGTCAAGTAGCGAATAGCGTCCAGCCAGCAAAACATGTCCGTCGTCAGAACATTTGGCACAACTCGCGGCGTAGGTTTGCGGAGTGCGGGCCTCGTCTGAGGTTTGATGTTAGGCGGCGAGCCTGCGGTGTTGCAAGCGCCGATGTTCGAGTGTCTTTCGCTTGATCCTTTCTCTTCGTTTGATGATGGCAGGGGCCCTGCCGAAGTAGGTATCGGCAGGTGTCACATTGTCGAGGCTCTCGTGGTATCGGCAGTGGTTGTAATGCTCGACGAAGGCCTCGATCTGCTGGTGGAGATCGCCGGGCAGGAAGTAGTTCTCTAGCAGCACGCGGTTCTTCAGGGTCTGGTGCCAGCGCTCGATCTTGCCTTGGGTCTGTGGGTGGAAGGGTGCGCCGCGCACGTGGCTCATCTTGTTGGCCTCGATGTATTCGGCCAGTTCGCCAGCGATGTAGCTGGGGCCATTATCGCTGAGCAGGCGGGGCCTGTGCAGCACGTTGGCGTGATCGCAGCCTGAGGCTGCTAGCGCCATATCGAGCGTGTCAGTGACGTCCTCGGCTCGCATGGTGGTGCAGAGCTTCCATGCAATGATGTAGCGCGAGTAATCGTCGAGCACGGTCGACAGATACATCCAGCCCCACCCGATGATCTTGAAGTAGGTAAAGTCTGTCTGCCACATCTCATTCGGGCGCGTGGTCTTCGTGTGGAACGCCTCTGCCGCCTTGATCACCGTATAGGCCGGGCTGGTGATGAGGTCGTGGGCCTTGAGCAGGCGGTAGACCGTGGCTTCGGACACGAAGTAGCGCTTCTCGTCGGTGAAGCGCACCGCCAGCTCTCTCGGCGATAGCTCGCTGTGTTCCAGAGCCATGTCGACGATCTGATCCTGAACCTCGGGCGCGATCCTGTTCCACACCCGGCTCGGCGTCGATGGCCGGTCTGCCAGCGCTTCGGGCCCGCCTTCAAGGTAGCGATCATACCAGCGGTAGAAGGTCCGGCGAGCAACGCCGAGCTGGTCCAGCGTGCGCTTGGCGGGCAGGTGCGATTGCTCGACGATCCGGATGATCTCGAGCTTCTCGGATGCGGGGTATCTCATTCGTCGCCTCCCCCATCCGCGATCATGCTTTTTTTGAGCAAGCGGTTCTCCAGGGTGAGGTCGGCCACGCACTCCTTCAGGTCGCGGGCCTCACGGCGCAGGTCCTTCACCTCGTCCGTGGTCGCAGCGCGGGCCGTGTCACCGGCGAGGCGACGCTTGCCAGCCTCCATGAACTCTTTGGACCAGGTGTAATACAGGCTCTGGGCGATACCCTCGCGGCGGCAAAGCTCGGCAATGGAGTCATCGCCTCGTAGCCCATCGAGCACGATCCGGATCTTGTCTTCCGCTGAGAAGTGTCGGCGGGTCTTGCGGCGGATGTCCTTTACCACCTGTTCGGCGGGCTTTTTGGAGCTTGAGGATTTGGGCTTCATCTTCGTTCCTTCGTCACTACGACGAAGCCCAAATCCTCCTTAAATCACAACCTCAAATCTGTGCCATTGGCGCTGACGGGGGACAGTACGGCGATAGCCTTCAGGCTCCCCCCGGGTATCGCTTCGATGCCGGCGTGGCGACGACATTCTCACTCGATTTTGAGACGGCGCTAGCCGTGCCGGTCAGCCTGGCATTGTTTGCCGCCGACAATAGAGAGGAAATTCTGCAGCATCCTATTGCTCTGCTCGAGGGAGCAGAACGGATTTCGGGGCGCTTGGCCGTCTTCGCCGAGGCAGGTCAAATCCATGCGGGGCTTGCCCAACAATCTCGACTTTGCTCGTTGCTTGAGAAGGTTATCGTCGAAGTCCAAGCGCCAGGAGAGGGTAGCTTCCATCCGAAAATCTGGGCGCTGCGGTTCAAGCCATTGGACCAAGAGGGCGATGATGTTCTCAGGGTGCTCGTATTGTCACGCAATCTTACGCGCGACAGGTCATGGGACATAGCCGTGCGTCTCGACGGACGCCGCACTCGCCAGCCTAAGGCCCAGAACCGTCCGTTGTACGCGTTGCTCTCCGCGCTCCCAGATCTCGCGGTCAGCCCGGTCCCGGATGAGCAGCGGGCGCTCACTTCGGAACTCGCCGAAGACATGCGCTACGCCGAGTGGTCATTGCCCGATGCCTGTGAAAAATTTGAGTTCGCAGTCAACGGGCTGGGAGGACGGCCTTGGCAGCCGCCGGAATGCACGCGCATCGGTGTGGTCTCGCCATTTTGCGACGATGACGCGTTATCGATGTTGGCTGGAAAGGCGCGCCGCTCCGCCGAAATCTTGATAAGCAGGCCCGATCAGCTTGCCTGCATAGCTGCCGAAACACTCGACGATTTCGCACATGTCGCGGTTCTGGATGAAATGGCCGAGCGTGAAGATGGCGAGGAAGCTATTTCGGGAGCTTTGGAAGGGCTCCACGCCAAGATAATTGTCGCTGAGCACAGCTGGGATACCCGTCTGACCTTAGGCTCCGGCAATGCGACTAAACCCGCGTTCATCTCAGGGCGAAATGTCGAGTTCTTCATCACGTTCACGGGTAAGACGTCAAAGCTGGGGTCGATCGAGGCCATTCTCGGCGAGAACGGGTTCGGGCGTCTCACTCGTGCTTACGTTCCAGGAGAATTGGCTGCTGCTGACGCCTCCGAGCGTGCTGCTGAAAGGGTGCTCCTTGATGCCCGGCGGGCACTTGCCCGCGGATGCCTCAGCATCCGTTGTGAAGCAGACGTGACCGAGGGCCCAGGCAATTGGCGCATGTGGCTAATTCCGCCTGCTGGAGGCATTGCACTTGCGAACATCAACCGAGTGCGGGTTTGGCCGATAACCCGAGGGGAAGGGCACTCCAGGGATGCCCAGGCATCACTGGAAGCCGGTGAGGCTTTGGACTTGGGTGTGGTTGCGCTCGCCGATGTCACACGTTTTCTGGCGATTGAAATGAAGGAACGGGCAACCGGTCAAAGCGTCCTTTTTAGCACCGGCTTGCCGATTGAGGGCCTACCGGCCGAGCGCGACGCAGCGATTATGCGATCGGTGATCAATGATCGCAAAACATTCCTGCGCTATTTGAGGCTCTTGCTCACCGCACTCGGTGATCCGTTTGCGGCGGCATTAGCTGCCGATGGAAGCGGCAGTGGGGCAGGGTGGGCCATGGCCGTGGCCGACGATGAGCCGTTACTCGAGGAACTCGTCCGGGCCCTTTGCGCCAAGGATGGGCGCCTGGATGCGGTCGATCGTCTGATGACCAGGCTAACAGAGGCAAATACGGAAGGCGCAGACCCAATACCCGAAGAGTTTCGGGTTCTCTGGCAGACATTCCGCGCCGTACTGGAGGAGTCCGGCAATGGAGAATGAGCCGTTCGACGCGGGCGCCGCACTCGCTCAACTCAAGCGCTTTCAGCGTCGCACGGTAGAGTATGTGTTCGACCGTTTGCATGGCGCTGATCCCGTGCGTCAGTTCCTGGTCGCAGACGAAGTGGGTCTGGGCAAAACCATGGTTGCCCGCGGGGTGATCGCCAAGACCATCGAAGCGTTGTGGAATCGATCAAAGCGGATCGACATTCTTTACATCTGCTCCAATCAGGCCATCGCCGCGCAAAATCTCAATCGTCTCAATGTATTGGGAAAGCGTGCGATGGCCTTGCCCACTCGCATGACCTTGGTGCCATTGCAGCTTCGCGGCGAACAAGATCTGTCTGCGAACAAGGTCAATTTCATCAGCCTCACGCCTGGAACCACGTTCAATCTTCGATCTACCACCGGGGTCGTTGAAGAACGGGCGCTCTTGCATCGCCTGCTTGAAGCCATGGGCTTTTCGTTCACGCCGCTCAGAAACGCGCTGCAAGTGGACGCCGGGAATGGACGCTGGGATGCGTGCGTCGGTAGCATGTCACTTGAGGGTATTGATCCGACGATAGTTTCGAACTTCCACGACGCAGTCCGTCAAGATGCATCGCTGTTGTCGGCAATCGACGAAATGATCTCGCTGTTCCCGCGCCGCCAGCCAACATACCCTGACGAGAAGCGTTGGAAACGAAACGAGGTAATCGGGGCGCTACGGAGCAAGCTATCGCACGCTTGCGTCAGTGCGCTTAAGCCAGATCTTATCATCCTCGACGAATTCCAACGTTTTCGGGAATTGCTGCGCGGTGAGGGGGAGCCGGCCGAGCTCGCAAGGGCCCTGTTTGACTATTCTGACGATACAGCCAGCGCACGCACCCTTCTACTCTCCGCAACTCCCTACAAGATGCTCACGCTCTCGGGCGATGAGCCTGATGACGGCGATCATTACGAGGACTTCCTTGAAACAATCGAGTTCCTCTACGGGCGCGATAAGGGGGCGACCATCAAGGTCGAACTTGACCGCGAAATGCGCCGCTTTCGTAAGCTACTCCAGCAACTGCCGACAAGCGCGACCGACGCCAAGCGCGCGCGCAACAAGGTTCAGCGTACACTGAAGCGCGTTATGGCGCGCACCGAGCGCGTTGGCAGTACTGCTGAACGAGATTCGATGCTGGCTGAGCCATCGATCAACGTGCCGCTCGCACCTGCCGATCTTCATCAGGCCGAAGCGTTTGCCCGCGTCGCGCGAGCCGTCGATGCGCGCGAAATCATCGAGTATTGGAAGTCCGCACCTTACCTCCTGAATTTTATGCGTGATTACACGCTAAAGCATCGCCTGAAGGATAAAGCCGCAAATTCGAACCCGGCCCTGATATCAGCGTTGAGCGATGCGCAGGCGCTGGGCATCAGTCGCGAACAGGTCGAAGCTTATCAGCCGATTGATCCGGCTAATGGGCGCCTTCGAGCATTGATGGCTGATTTGTTTGATTCAGGGCTCCATCAGCACCTCTGGCTTCCCCCGGCGGTAACATATTATGGCCCGGCATCTGAGGGCACACCGGCTACGAAAGCGCTTGTCTTTTCTGCATGGCAGATGGTGCCCGATGCGCTTGCCGCACTGCTTTCCTACGAAGCCGAACGGCGGATGGGGGCAGCGTCGGTGGTTCGGTCCTACTCGGAAGCCACGCGCCGCCGTCCGCTTCAGTTCAAGCTGGTAGATGGTCGCCCGGCTGCGATGCGCGCGCTGCACCTGATCTATCCGTCACCAACACTGGCCAGAATCTGTGATCCGTTAAGCGTCTTTTCTGGCGCTCCGGAACAATTGTCGGTTGAAGAAATGCGCGCAGCGATTGCGGATCGTATTCGTACTGCCCTGGGGCACCTGTTCGCCAAGGAAAATGGCGAAGAAGCAGCTGGCAGGGATGCAGAATGGTCCACACCGGCAACGATCGACGTATTGTTGAAGACCAAATCTTCCGGGTGGCTGCAGTATCTCGGTTACAGATGGACGATCCAGGAGGAAGGCTTTCGAGAGCACATCGCCGAGTTGCGGAGGACTGCAACCGAGGCATCGCTCGGGGAGCTCGACAACGACACGCTGGATCTACTGGTCGATGTAGCCTTGGGAAGTCCGGCTGTCTGTGCATTGCGCGCGCTCCATCGCATTGCGCCAGGACTGGCGTGGGATGATCCGCATTTGATGGACGCCGCGGCATCAATCGCTTGGGGTTTTCGGGCGCTCTTCAATCAGCACGACGCCGTTGCTCTCCTACGGCAAGAGCGCGATGACCATTACTGGCGCAGCGCATTGACGCATGGTGTCGAGCACAACCTCCAGTCAGTGCTCGACGAGTACGCCCATTATCTTGTCGAAGGCGAGGGTTTGGCCGGGAGCTCCGAGCGTGAACGTGTCGCCGGCGTGGCCGCGGCCATGACCCACGCCTTGTCAGTCCGCCCCTCCCAGATTGATGTCGATGATGTGGGAGTTGAGGACGGCAAGGTCGTCTTTCATCCGTCCATCAGGATGCGCGGTCGCTTCGCTATGCGATTAGCTGAATACAAGGACGAGGAAGGCGGAACCGTGCGGCTCGGAAGCGTGCGAGATGCGTTCAATTCGCCTTTCAGACCATTTGTGCTGGCCACGACATCGATCGGTCAGGAAGGCTTGGATTTTCACCCCTATTGCTATCGAGTCTATCATTGGAATCTCCCAGGGAACCCGGTCGATCTTGAGCAAAGGGAAGGGCGTGTTCACCGGTTCAAAGGACATGCGGTCCGGCATAATGTTGCCAGAGCTCATGCCGATGCAATCCGCACGTCTACAAAGCCACCGGCAGACCCATGGGAGGCGATGTTCAACGCGGCCAAACGCGCTACCACGAGCAAATCCGAACTTGTTCCGTACTGGGTTTTTGATGGTCCGGTAAAGGTCGAGCGCCGCGTACCAATGCTACCCATGAGTCGAGAAAACACGCGGCTACGTTGGCTCAAACGCAGCCTGACACTCTATCGGCTGGCATTTGGGCAGCCGCGGCAAGACGACCTGCTGGCCTATCTTGACCGTCTCGTTGACGAGGGCGTCGACGTGGCTGCTCTCGAAGAATTGCAGATCAAGCTCGAACCGTGATTGGTTCGGTTTGTTAGAGTGTCAATTTCTCAGGCGGGGCCAAGCCGGATCGGGGGAACCTCGACTAGCAAGTACGGGAGCGCGGAGCTGCACTCTGACCAGCCAAACGCATAATTCCCAGCGAGGGTAATCGGTGGCCCATACGCGCCGGTCTTGTAGGTAAGGGCGGTTCCTCCTGCATACTCTCGCCCATGGCGAAAATCGAAATCGCTCGTGTCGCTGGAGTAGCTTGTCTGGTCGACATAATGTCGATGATCGGTCGCCACCAACATGAACCCTAGATCCGCGACATCTGCGCACTGCTCTAGCCTGGCGATGTCCTTGAACACGTCGTAGCGATTGTTTGGTTCGCGGTGATTTTCCCGTTTGAAAAACTTGAGCTCGATTGCACAACGCCATTCGCGGCCATCACCGTCTGTAAGTCGAAACCAAACGTCGATCCGCCCTCGCTTGCCGCCATTGCTCCGCAGCGGCTTTTCTAGTTCGACAGAAAATGTCTCCCGCTCGCTGATAATCTCGAGATCGGCGGCCGACGAAATTATGCGTCCGAGGTGTAGCTGAAGAGTTGCCTCGCTTTCGCATCGTACTCGTCCCCCACTGATCTGGCGAAAAAGCGTGGGCACAGCGAGGTGCACGATATTGCGCAGACGACTTAGTGACATCTCATCCTGACTATAACAGTTGGCAAATGCTGGCCGAGAGCCTGATAACCTACTGCAAGAGTGGATGGAACGCGTCTAGCGCGCCTCCCAACCACTTTGGCAAACGGCGGCCGTCTACTACGACCGCTTTTGACGCATAATGACGATAGGCCGATCCTATGAGAAAGCCCGATTCTGTATCTAAGCTCGCTGACTTTGGTCGCGTTCGGCTGTCGAAGTCGTTCTTCATGCGGGATTTCCTATTCTCCGACATTGCAGCCGTTCACGGGCTAAACAATGTACCTGATGATCCTGACCTGGCTATCGCGGCAGGAAGCAGGCTCTGTGAAGAACTGCTTGAACCCTTGCAGGATCGGTTCGGCCGCATCGCTGTCCGATCTGCTTTTCGCTCGTGCGAAGTCAACGGGCTGGGCAATGAGATGCAAGTAGCAGGAAAAGGCGGATATAACTGCGCTTCGAACGATGCCAATTTCGCTGGCCACATTTGGGATCGTCGGGATTCGGCGGGGCGAATGGGGGCAACGGCGTGCGTCGTAGTTCCGGCGTTCTGGGATGCATTTCAGAATGAAGGTGATTGGCGAAAGCTTGCCTGGTGGATCCACGACCATTTGCCCTATTCAAGCCTCTATTTTTTTCCGAAGTTTTGGGCGGTGAACATAGCTTGGCGGGAGGAGCCGGAACGTCGGATCGACAGTTACACCAATCCCAAGGGCTGTTTAACCAAGGCTGGGATGCCGAATAATTCAGGATCGCACGAGCAGGACTGGGCTGGCATTGAAGCAGCAATGGTCAGCGGGCTCGCGTGATGAATGACTGGGCAGCAAAATGTCAGATCAACTGATTACCGCCGTCGAGATGGCGAATGCCAACGGTGTAGATCCAAAGCGGTTTCGCGCTGCCCTTCGAGCTGCGGGACTCGGTTGGCATTCGCACAATGGCCGCTGGGAGGTCATGCGCGGGAGCAGTCAACACGCAGACATGGAAAATGTCATGGCGAGGTTATGCGGAGAGCCTTCAAACTTTCGGTCGGTCAAGAAGGCCTTTGACGCGAAGCCAAGGGTGTCTGTCCGCGACGAGCAATATGTTCTCGACCTTTGCGATGAGTTTCTCGGGATGAAGGCCGTGCGTCAGCATTGCTTTCCGTTTCTTACCGGAGATCCCGATCTGCGCGGGAACCGAAGGCCTTTACCGGTCGATGGCTTTTATCCGGAACTAAGGCTTGTCGTCGAATATCACGAGCGTCAGCACAAAGAACGTGTCGGCTTTTTCGATGACAAGCCGACTGTCTCTGGAGTTCCCCGCGGAGAGCAGCGCCGACGTTATGACGCGCGCCGCCGCGAATTGTTGCCGCTGAACGGCATCACACTCATAGTCCTTGGGGTCGATGAATTTGCCCACGATAGAGCCAAGCGCTTGCTTAGGATTTCGTCCGACAAGGTCATCGTCAGGAGGCGCTTGCAGGAATTCCAGACAAAGTCATCATCGGGTTGAATTTTATCTTTTGATAAAGCTGATTTAGGGCAATGTCTGAAAATGGCTACTGAACAGCGCACCCCTAGACTTGCCGTATTGATTGATGCGGATAACGCTTCCTCGCGGATCGCACCCCGTCTCTTTGAGGAGATAGCGAAGATCGGTGAAGCAAGCGTTCGGCGCATATACGGGGATTTCTCCGGAACCAGACTGAAATCCTGGGCAGAGGTGCTCGCAACTCATGCGATCAAGGCGCACCAAAGCTTTGCATACACAAGCGGGAAGAATGCCTCGGATATCGCCTTGGTCATTGACGCCATGGACCTGTTGCACACAGGTCGGTTTGACGCCTTTTGTCTCATATCTTCAGATAGTGACTTTACGGGCTTGGCATCACGCATCCGGGAACAGGGCATCGATGTCTACGGGTTTGGCGAGCAGAAAACGCCAGAAAGCTTTCGACAAGCATGTCGTCGCTTCATCTACACTGAAAATCTGCTGCCCGAGGTGCCAGCGTTAGATGAGCCAGAGCGTCAGGATGCCCGTCCAGCCAACGTTAAGAAGCCACCGACGGCTGCGATGTCTTTGATCCGAACCGCTATTTTGCAGTTGGATGATGAAGGCGGTTGGGTGCCTTTAGGTCGGGTTGGGCAGCGGCTTGCTGCGCTTGCCTCCGACTTTGATCCCAGAACATATGGTCAGGGCAAGTTGAGCGACTTGGTTGAAACTGCAGGGGGCTTCGAATCGCGAAGAACTGAAACCGGCCATCTACAAGTTCGTGTCTGTCCCTCTGGGCAGGTAAGCAAAGCGAAATCCAAGAGGGCAAAGCCTGCATGAAAGCCTTGGCTCTGCTCTACGCCTGTTTGACCTAGCCCTGCGGGGCTGCGCCTTGAAGCTGGAGTATCACTATTGGCTCGTCTGACTAAAGCGCATCTGCGCTATCTCGAGCATCACGGGATTGACGTCGACGAAACTTTTGATGCCTCGGGTTTGAAGCGCGCTGAATATCGACCTCGGATGAAGGCTGAGGGGAAGTTCGTGGCTTACGGTGTGACTAAATGTCACAACGGGCATTCATTGCGCAATCGATACGGGACATGCATCGAATGTTTTCCGGCATCGATCGCCTTTGCTCGTCGCAGCGAAATGTCGGGCTACCTCTATCTCGCTAAGTCAGCGGATTTGGGTCTGATCAAGGTCGGCTTCTCTGGGGATGATCCGGATAATCGAATCTACATCGCGAATCTCGAAGGATACGGCGGAGCGTGGGACTGGCAGATTTGCCTGACTGTCTGGGCAGATCATGCCGGGGCGAAGGAGATAGCTGTCCATCAATCGCTAGCCGACTTTCGCGCTGAAAGGGCCTGGATACGAAATGGAGCGGGCATCGTTTCGAGGGAGATGTTCGACTGTGAACTGGCGGCAGGCATCGACGCCTTGATGTCGCAACTCACAGCCAGAGAAGTGCAGTTGATCGAGTATCGGTAAGTGATCGTGAGCTTGCGATACATCAATGCTCTGTCTGGGGATAGTTAGAGTTGGATCGAATTCAGTCTTACAGCTGGCTGCAGGTTTTGATCATGCGACCAATTTTGACGCATTTTCAGGCTAGTACGAGATCATGAGTGAATTATTCCTATCGGGTGTCCCTGAGAACCTCGTGCGCCAAGCGTTAGACAGGGCAGGTGGTAACGAACTGGCTTCGGGCAAATTCGCAAGCCCTGAAAGTAGCGCCGCTTTGGCCGTTAATGGGTTCGGCTGGTTCATCGAAAGGCCAGCCTTACTCCCACCTTTTCCAAACCTTGATGATATCGAATGGTCGCCCATGTCGGTCGAGATTGAACGACAGATGCGCTTTCCCTGGAATGGCGGTCGTCACCCCTGGCTTGATGCTGCTGTTGTCACCGAGAGTTGCCTCATCGGCGTAGAATCCAAGCGTTTCGAACCATTTCGCGACACGAAACATGTTGTCCTCTCCAATGCGTACGACCGCGATGTGTGGGGAGAAGCAATGGATCCGTGGTGCGCTATGCGTGATCGCTTGAGATCGGAGCCGTCACATTTCCGTTATCTCGATGCTGCCCAGCTCGTGAAGCATGCATTCGGGCTGGTAACTGAAGCCGGGCGGATCAGCCGCGCGCCGGTCTTGTTCTATCTTTTTGCCGAGCCTTCGCGGGTGTCAGCCTCCGCGCGTTCGGAGCACCGGGCGGAAATAGAAGCCTTCTCCGTTGCGGTAAGCGGCGCCCGTGTCCGATTTGCTGCGGCTAGCTGGTCAGAATGGCTGATGCGGTTCGCATCGCCTGCCAAAACTCCTGCGGTTGCTGCGCATGCGGAGGCATTGCGAAGGAAGTTCGAGCCATAGGTGGACGCACAGATTATTCCGGCTTGGTTTGGGGTTTGGCTCGAGGCCTACGCATTCCCGGGTGTTGCTTGATGCGCAAGACGCTCAGATGCGGCCAATTTTGTCGTACGTAGGAATTAGTCAGGCACGATGAGTAGAAACATTCGGACCAGCTTAACCGACCCTATCCAGATCCCGACGCTGTCAGTAGCGACCGGGCGAATTGGAGTATCGTTCTGTCCGGGTAAGCGGGGGCCGGCGCTTGCCGGGTTCGATTGGATGCGCGATCTCACTGTTGACTTGGACGCGGTGCGCGACTGGGGAGCCGCCGCAGTTATCTCTCTAATCGAGGATCATGAGATCGAATTCCTTGGCGTTTCCAAGTTGGAAGCGGAAGTGACCGCTCGCGGCATGGAGTGGCTTCATCTGCCAATTGTTGATGTTGCCGCACCCGGTGATGAATTCGAGCAACGATGGCGATCCGCTGGGCCTCGCGTGAGGGGTATTCTTGCAGAAGGGCGAAGCGTTTTCATCCATTGCCGGGGCGGTCTCGGCAGGGCGGGAACGGTAGCAGCGAGGCTGCTTATCGAACTAGGCGAAGCTGACGCCGCTAGCGCGATTGCGCGAGTACGAGAGGTTCGGCCTGGGGCCATCGAAACCAGGACGCAGGAGAACCATTTGCACGCGCTTTGGCGCGTGTACGATCGTGCCTGTGGATGTCTGATCGGTTTGGCAGTCGGAGACGCCTTGGGGACGACGCTCGAGTTCAAGCCTCGCGATAGCTATGACCACATCACCGATATGGTCGGGGGAGGGCCGTTCGGTCTGGACGCGGGCACTTGGACTGATGATACCTCGATGGCTCTTGCTCTCGGGGACGCTCTTCTGGCTAGTGCGGCCAAGGACTCAATCTTTGAGCCGCAAGAAGCACAACGTCGATTTGTCGAATGGTGGAAGAACGGGGCCTACAGCCCCACGGGCAACTGCTTCGATATCGGGATTACCACCCGCCAAGCACTCTCGCGTTTTGAACAGAGCGGGGATCCGATTTCCGGTTCGGACGATCCCCATTCAGCAGGAAATGGATCTCTGATGAGGCTGGCGCCGGTCGCGGTCTGGGGCATCGGGGCTGATCCTGCGGTGATGACACGAGTGGCGCGTCGGCAGAGTATGACTACCCACGCGGCCGATGCATGTCTTGAAGCGTGCGAAGTTTATGCGATCATGCTGCGAGCGGCGATTCTCGGCGCAGATTTCGATAGTGCACTGGAAAATGCTCGCGGATCATACGGCCCCGTAATCGGGCCCATTGTCGCTGGCAGTTGGCGCGAGAAGACGCGAGATCAAATTTCGAGCAGCGGCTTCGTGGCTCACAGCCTCGAAGCGGCAATCTGGTGTGTGGCGAATACCGATAACTTCGATGATGCGGTGTTGCTGGCAGCCAACCTTGGTGACGATGCAGACACCACTGCGGCAATCACTGGCCAGTTGGCTGGTGCCATCTACGGAGCCTCGACTATTCGTCAGTCATGGCAGGAGAAGTTAGCTTGGCGCGACGAAATTGAGGCGCTCGCCCGAAAGTTGGCTTTCCCCTTAATTCCGGTCTCACGCTAACGTCCGGCAATCGCTTTGCGGCGCGGCTCAAAAGCCCACCGGTTTTATCATGGTCGAGATAGGATCGTGATGCGTCAATTTTGACACCGTAACGCTGTTTCAGGGGATAATGATGCAAGTTTGCGACATTACGAGCCGCTGGCTGAAACGACCGCCGCAATTGACGGCAGGCTTGGCCCAATTACCTACAACGAGATCTGCGTCCCAGAAATCAGAACGGGGTCCAAGCCTGCCTCCTCCTGCTGGAGGAACAGCGAAGGTGCGCCGTCTGGGCGAAACGGCGAACCTGTTTTCCACATTCCGAGCATGATCACCGCAAGCTTCCTTGCTACGGCAACGCGCGCCTTCAGGAACCCAACCCGCTGGGCCAGCTCGAGACCCCAGGTGCGAAGACGGCTTTCGATCTCAATCCTGCAAAGTAGCACGGTGGCTGCGGTAATCAGGTGCATCCGTGTGAGCTTATTCCCGTGCCGACTGATACGCCCCCGGCGTGAAGTGGCGCCTGACTGATATAGGGTCGGGGTCAGACCCAAGTATGCTCCAACGTCACGGCTCCGCTCAAATCGATGTGGATCGCCGATGGCACTGTAGAACGACAGCGCGATCACAGCTCCGACGCCGGGGATCGTCTGGAAATTGCGGCACGTAAGATTGTTCGATGCGATGTCGCGCATCTGCCGGTCAAGAGCGGAGATTTGCTCTCTCAGAGCCTCGGAAATGTCGACGAGCGGTTGCAGATTGACCCCGATTTCAAGCCCGTGCTGTCGCATTTTCCGCACCTGGTCGTTCACCTCAGCGGCCAGCGCACCCCTTCCGTTCAGGAGTTTCACGTTCCCGCCGTGTAACCTGAAAATCGATTGGATGAGCGCATCTGTCCTGGCGCGGTTTTTCAGCATTGTTCTTCGAACATTGATCAGGGTTCGGATATTCTGATGCTCCATTGGCTTCACAAAGACTGGCGACCCTATCGATCGACCAAGCCGCCCGAGCTCAGCGAGCCCTCGAGCATCGTGGACATCTGTTTTCTGCCGCCTGATCGCCAGGAATTTGCTCGATTTGCGTACATCGACCACCTGAACAGGAAATCCGTATGAACGCAGTTCTCGAACCATCTGGGTGCCATTGCCGGCCTCGATCGTGAGGCACTGCGCTGCCTCAACGCCAAACCTCCGCAGAATATCTCTGATGGGTCCAGATGTCGTTTCGCATATCGCTTCGAAGAGGATCCCGCCCTCTGCGTCGATGAGGCAAACGGCTGTTTCGAGATGCCCCGCATCGAGCCCCACCCAGTAGTGCTGATAAGCCAACCAGCGCCTCCTTCGAAACCTGTCCAAAAAGCCCAACCTAGGTTGGCCCGCGCAACTCGCCGAGTAGGAATTGTCCGCTCTGGCGTGATAGTGAAATAGGATATGCTAGGAGTGGATAGGATGACCCCAAGGCAAGCGCTTGATGATTTGATCCGCGAGCGGGAAGAGACCTACGCCGCGGTTTCGCGTCTGCTTGGCCGAAACTCCGCCTATATCCAGCAATACATCAAGCGCGGCACGCCCGCGCGTCTCGATCAAAGCGACATCGCTCAGCTGGCTTTGCATTTCGATGTTTCTGGCAAACTGCTCGGCGGAAAAGAGAGTTCTTCAACTCCGCGACGTTCGGTCATCACTGTGCCGGTAATCGAGGCCAAGGGCCTGGAAATCCCACAGGAACGATCTCGCATCGTCGATGAAGCTTGGCTAAGACGCCTATGCAATAGGCCTCCAGGTTTGGCGATCTTACCCATTGCTGGTGAGGCTATGCAGCCGACCCTGCAGAGCGGCGACGAAGTCATTATCCAAAGGTTGCGCTCTCACGATGCCCTTCACGACGGGCTCTACGCTGTCCGTGGATCGTCAGAGACGTTCGTCAGGCGGATCGCTCTGGACCCGACCAAAAATCGCATTTCTGTCCTCACCGACCATCCCGCTTATCCAAGCTGGAACGGTGTTCAGCGAAAGGCGATCAATGTCGTCGGCAAAGTGATCTGGATTGGTTCTCGGGTGTCGTGAGTGGGAGCTATGCTGCCTGCAACATACGCCAAGTTGCGCAGTGAATGTCCACTGCTCGGGGTAAGTCGAACGGTTTGCCGCGATCAAATTTCCGCTCATCGCAAAGGTGCCAAGATGGGGGTATTGCAGGGGGTATTTTTGGCGATGCGGATTGAGAAATGACATTTTAACAGCTGCTTAAGCGAGGTTGGTGGATCCCTCCTTGACTACCATCCGCACGCTTCCACAGAAATCCACATACCATCGCGTTCGATAGGCGACGGCGAAGCGCGCGCCGCATTAGGACGTGCGAAAATTTTGCCTGCTACCTAGAAAGCTACCTAGCGCGGGAAGCCGACCAAAAGCCACATCTGAGAAGTGACTTAAACACTTGATATATTGTGAAAAAATGGTGGACGCACTAGGGCTCGAACCTAGGACCCGCTGATTAAGAGTCAGCTGCTCTACCAACTGAGCTATGCGTCCACACCCGACCTTTGAGATCGACCTGTTCCGGTAGGCCCAAGGCCGCTGTCCGAATCAGGAGAGGCGCTCATATAGCGCTCATATCAATAAAGGGAAGGGGCAGTTCGCAAGTTGTCGGCAATCAACCCAGCCCGCGCCGGGGCGTCTCCCGATTCCAGCGGTTGACCATCATCAGCGTACCTATGCAGAGCATGTTGGTGAGCATGGAAGAACCGCCGTGACTCATGAACGGTAGCGGAATCCCCACCACAGGTGCCAGGCCCATCACCATCATCAGATTAATCGCGACATAGAAGAAAATGGTGGCGGTCATCCCGCCCGCCAACAAGCGTCCGAAGCGATCTTGCGACCGAATGGCAACCTTCCAGCCCCAGCGCATGATCAGCGCGAAGACCACCAACACAAACACGCCGCCAACCACGCCCCATTCCTCGGCCATGGTCGAGAAAACAAAATCGGTGTGGGGTTCGGGCAGATATTGCAGGTGGCTTTGTGAGCCGTTGTTGAAGCCCTTGCCGGTAATCCCGCCCGAACCGATCGCGATCTTGGACTGCGTAATGTGATATCCCGCCCCCAGTGGGTCGCTTTCCGGATCGAGAAAGGTTGTCACGCGCCGCTGCTGGTATTCCTGCAGGCCGAAGATGAACGCCAATGGTGCGGCCACCGCCGCCACTCCTGCGCCGATAACGAACCAGCGCATCGGCAAGCCCGCAAGCAACATCACCACCGCCCCCCCGAAAGCGATCGCCAGCGCTGTCCCCAGATCGGGCTGCATCAGCACAAGCCCCATCGGCATGCCGATCAGCGCTGCCGGAATTGCCAGCGCCTGCCAACTGCCGATCATTCCGGCGGGCATGCCGGCAAAGAAGCGCGCCAGCACCAGCACGATCATCGGTTTCATCAGTTCGGATGGCTGGAGCACGATCGGGCCGAGATCGAGCCAGCGCTGGCTGCCACCACCAATCGCACCAACGATTTCAACCGCCAGCAACAGCAGCAGCACGGCCAAATAGCCCGGATAGGTCAGAAATTTGACCATTTCGATTGGCACCATGGTGATGATCGAAGCCATCACGAGGAATATTCCGAAGCGCAGCAGGTGCGAGGCGGCAAAGGGCTGCATCGAGCCGCCTGCCGCAGAATAAAGCACGGCGGCCCCAAAAACGACCAGCAGCATCAGCGGGATCAGCATGGCCCAGGGCTGGCGCGCAATCGGTTGAGGAATGAGGGAGTTCATTCGCCCGCTCCCGTGGACACCTGCCCGACTGAAGAAGGATCTGACGAGGGAGCTGGCGAGGGCGATGGCAGGGGAGTTTGAGAAGGAACCGGCGTGGCGGCGGGGTTTGCTTCAGCCCGCGGTGTCACCGCCTCGTTGGCGATCTCTTCCGCCTGGGTGGCAGCAGCGCGCGCTTCGGCTTCAACCTGATCGAATATTTCCTCATCACGCCGCGGTGCGGGGCTGACAAATTCGCCGCGCTCAGCAGCATAGGCCGCGTATTTGGCGGCGAGCCGTTCCTGAGCATTTCCGCCCCATTGTTCTTCAAACGCCTTGAGCCGCGCCAGCCCTTCTGCAGGATCAAACATAAAGGTCATCACGTCGCGCGCGATGGGATAGGCCGCGCCCGATCCGCCGCCATGCTCAATCACCACCGCCCCGGCATAGCGCGGATTGTCGAACGGGGCGAAGAAGATGAACAACCCGTGGTCGCGATATTTCCATGGACCGCTCTTGCCGTCAGACTTGCTTAGCGACACCACCTGCGCGGTGCCGGTTTTGCCCGCCAGCAGCACATCGGGAATTGGCAGCCGCGCCCGGCCGGCGGTACCCGGTCCGTTGACAACGTCGCTCATCGCCTGGCGCACAAATTGCACCTGCTCCAATGGGAAATCGATTTCGTTGAAGCCCTGCGGCTTTGTGTCGAGGGAAAGCCGGGGCATCACGTGGCGGCCCGTAGCAAGGCGTGCGGCCATCACCGCAAGTTGCAGCGGGTTAGCCAGCATATAGCCCTGGCCAATGGTGGCGTTGACAGTGTCGAACGCCTGCCATTCACGGCCGTATTTCTTTTGTTTCCAGGCCGGATCGGGCACTGTGCCATAGAACTGGCTGGTGACGGGCAAGGGGAATTCCTGCCCCATGCCGCATTTGCGCGCCATCGCCGCAATCGGATCCATCCCCACACGCTGCGCCATGGCGTAGAAATAAACGTCGCAGCTCTGGTAGATGCCCTTGGCCATATTGACATGGCCGTGGCCGCGCCGGTTCCAGCAGCCGAACACACGATTGCCAACCCGCAATCCGCCGCCACAAAACACTGTTTCCTCGGGATCGATCCCCTGGCCCATCAGTGCCATCGAGACCATTGGTTTGACCGTCGAACCGGGGGGATACAGTCCTTTGAGCACCTTGTTGCGCAGCGGCACGCGATCATCATCGCGCAGCATGGCATATTCGATACTGCCAATCCCGTCAGAAAAACTGTTGGGATCGAAGCTGGGCATGGATGCCATGCACAACAGGTCACCACTGCGGCAGTCCATTACCACCACCGACCCGGATTCCAGACCAATGCGACGCGCGGCGTAATCCTGCAGCGGGCCGTCAATGGTGAGGCGCACCGGTTCACCCTGCACATCCTCACGCGATTCGAGATCGCGCACGATCCGCCCGGATGCGGTCACTTCGACCCGCCTCGCGCCGGGGACGCCGCGCAGGGTTTGCTCGAATTGCTTCTCCAGCCCGTCCTTGCCGATCTTGTAGCCGGGCGTGATCAGCAACGGATTACGGTCCAGCTCATATTCCTCGGCCGAAGCTGGGCCGACATAGCCGATCAGGTGGCCCACGCTGGGGCCGGTGGGATAGAACCGCGAGAAACCGCGTTGCGGCACAACTCCCTGTAGATCGGGCAGACGCACGCTGACCGCTGCGAACTGTTCATAGTCTAGCCCGCTCGCTACTTCGATGGGCTGGAATCCGCGCGAGTCGTTAATCTTGGCCTTGATATCCGCGATCCGGTCTGGCCTGAGCGATAACAGCTGGCCCAGCTGATCGACGGTACGATCGGGATTGCGGAGCCGTTCGGGGATCACGTCAACGCGGAAATCAGCCCGGTTCGAAGCGAGCGGCGCGCCGTTGCGATCAAGTATCCAGCCGCGGCGCGGGGGGATCAGCGTCAGATTAACCCGATTGCTTTCGGATTCGGTGCGATACTTCTCGTTCTCGGCAATCGCCAGGTAAGACATGCGCGCGGCCAGCAGCACACCAATCCCGCCCATCATCGTGCCTACAACAAAGCTGCGCCGGTCAAACCTGTTCTTGAGCTGGTTGGCGGTAACGGAATTGCGCGCTCCAAGCCGCCCCATCACGCAACCTCACGGATACGTAGGAGCCGCAGCCGGTCAAACCAGCCAATCAGGCCTGCGGTTACAGGAAACAGAACCAGTGAGATGGCAAGTTGAGGCAGGCTTGCCACCAGCAGCGGGCCAGTGAGCCACGTGCCAGAAAACGCCAGTGCAACCGGGATATAGACCCCCAGCGCGATTGCTGCGGCTCCCCAATCCTGCCAGAATCCGCGCCAGGGAAAACGTGCTTCAACCCATTCGATAATAAGCATAGCTAGCGACCATAGCAGAATTCCGCTGCCGAAGGGCTGGCCGCTGTACAGATCGTCAAAGGCGCCCAATGGCAGACCCGCCCAGCTGGGCAGCAATCCGGGGCGCATCAACCGCCAACCCACCAACATCATGAATCCGAACGGTGGAACCAGCGCGCCGGTGGTGCTGATGAACAAGATCGGCACAAGCGAGGCGAGCATGATCGTGGCGTAGGGCACTGTATTTGCCAGCAGAGGCGAAGGCTCGCGGTTTATCCGTTTGCGATAGGGGTTGGGCCGTGAAGTGTATTTGAGGTTGTTCTGTATCACTGATCCGCCACCGGCTCGCTAAGCGCCTCATCGGGAGATTGCCGCGAGGCTTCGACCTGTTCCGGCTGCCAGATCGGCTCGACGCTGACATACTCGCTTGCGGCGGGATCCGCGACCAACCTCGCCAGGCCGCCATCGGGGCGTGTTTCAGTAAGAATTGCCACTGCCACGCCGGGGCGATAATATCCGCCCGCTCCGCTAGTCACAAACACGTCACCAGGCTCGAGCGGATTGATTCCCAGATTGATCAGGCGAATGCGCAGCAATCCGTCGCCGCGTCCTTCGGCAAACGCAACCAGGTCATCGCTTGCACGGCGTACGGGCAACACGCTCTCGCTATCAGTCAGCAGCATGACGCGCGATGTGCTGCTGCCAGTTTCGAGAACGCGCCCCATAACCCCCCGCGCGGAACGCACCGGCATTCCAACCTTGACCCCCTGGCGCTGCCCCGCTCCGATATAGGCAAAGCGGCGGGCACTGGCTGCAGTAGAGCCTGTGATCGTGGTCACCGCGACCGGTGCCGTTTCCATCTCGCTGAGTCCGAGCAACCCCTTCAGGCGCAGGTTCTCCTGCTCTGTTGCCTCCGCTTCGGCCAAGCGGATGCGGGCCAGTTCCAACTCCTGGCGCAGCGCCGCATTCTGGCCGCCCGCACGGAAATATGCGGTGATCGTGCCAATAATACTGCCAGACCCGCTGCGTACAGCAGACGTTGCCTGGCCCGCCGGCTCGACCGCATCGCTTGCCACGCCGCGAAGCCCACTGAAGGCTGATGGCTGCCACAGCGAAATGCCCAGCAACACTGCCCCGATCAGGGCACCGATTGCGGCAACCAAATAGCTGGTAAAAAGCGAATACTGCGCCCTGCGAGAATGGCCGGAACGCCGGGACGAAGGCGGCGCCATGCGGTCCGCTCCTTATTCCTGCATCAAGACGCCGCGATAGATCGGATCTTCCATCGCGCGCCCGGTGCCGATTGCCACGCATGACAGCGGATCCTCCGCGACGCTCACCGGAAGGCCGGTTTCTTCGCGCAGATGTTCGTCGAGCCGCTTGATAAGCGCCCCTCCACCGGTCAGGACGATGCCCTGGTCCACAATATCGGCGGCCAGTTCGGGCGCCGTATTTTCCAGGGCGATACGCACGCCTTCCACGATCGCCCCGATTGGCTCGGACAATGCTTCGGCGATATGCGCCTGGTTGATCATAATCTCCTTGGGCACGCCGTTCACAAGGTCACGGCCCTTGATCGAGAAGGTTTCACCAATCCCGTCCTCGGGCGCAACGGCAATCCCGTAATCTTTCTTGACCCGCTCTGCCGTCGCGTCTCCGATCAGCAGATTGTGATGGCGGCGGATGTAAGAAACGATTGCTTCGTCCATCTTGTCACCGCCGGTTCGCACCGAGGTGGTATAGGCGAGCCCGCGCAGCGAAAGCACTGCGACTTCGGTGGTGCCACCGCCGATATCGACCACCATCGAGCCAACCGGCTCGGTCACCGGCATATCAGCCCCGATTGCCGCAGCCATCGGTTCCAGGATCAGGTAGACTTCGGAAGCACCCGCATTCGATGCGGCATCACGGATCGCGCGCTTTTCAACCGAAGTCGCGCCCGAAGGCACGCAGATCACGATTTCGGGATAGCGGAACAGGCTGCGCTTGCCATGAACCTTGCGGATGAAGTGCTTGATCATCTCTTCGGCGATCTGGATGTCGGCAATCACCCCGTCGCGCAGCGGGCGGATCGCCTGGATAGTGTCGGGCGTTTTGCCCATCATCATCTTTGCGTCAACGCCCACCGCCTTGACCCGCTTGTCGCCATTGATGGTCTCGATCGCGACCACCGAGGGTTCATTCAGGATGATGCCCTGATCCTGGACATAGACCAGCGTATTGGCCGTCCCCAGGTCAATGGCCATGTTGTGTGAACGGAATTTCAGCAGGTTGGAAAAGAAACTCATTCTGGTTGGTGTTCCATGGATATGATCGCGTCGGTGGTCGAGCCAGCGCAAGCCCTGCGATCCGCAATTGACGGGAGGGACAAGCTCTAGTCCATAGCTACGCAAAAGGCCAAAATAATTGTTTACAGCAAGGCGTATTTTCCACTGCTGGCCTCGAATTTGTGGCGCTTGGCCGCTAGCGTGCGGACAATGCCTGAAATTCGCCGCCTCCCTGAAAGCCTGGTCAACCGCATTGCGGCGGGCGAAGTGGTTGAGCGGCCCGCCGCTGCGCTCAAGGAACTGGTTGAAAACGCCATCGATGCTGGCGCCCGGCGGATCGATGTCAGGCTGGTCGAGGGCGGGCTAGGCAAGATCGAAGTGGTCGATGACGGCTGCGGCATGTCTGCAGGCGAGATCGCTCTGGCGCTGGAGCGGCACGCCACCTCCAAACTGCCCGATGACGCGATCGAGCAGGTAAACACCCTGGGCTTTCGCGGTGAAGCGCTGCCTTCGATAGCCAGCGTGGCGCGATTGAGCATTGAGAGTCGTGTGCGCGGGGCTGACGATGGCTGGAGGCGAGTGGTCGATCATGGCCATTTGGTCGAGGAAGCGCCAGCGGCGCTGCCGCCGGGTACGCGGGTCAAGGTGGAACAGCTGTTTGCCAAGGTGCCAGCACGCCGCAAGTTCCTGCGCACGGCGCGCAGCGAATATGCCGCCTGCCTTGATGTGGTGCGCCGCCTGGCTATGGCGCGGCCCGACGTGGCATTTTCGCTCGCCCATGGTGACCGGCGTATTCTGGGGCTTCAGGCGGGTGAAGCGCTGGCTGATCGGGTTGCAGGGATCATCGCGCGCGAGCTGAAAGACAACAGTGTGGCGATCACTGCCGAGCGTGACGGGCCAAGCGGCATTATGCGGCTTACCGGCATCGCGGGGCTGCCAACCTACAATCGCGGCGTGGCCGATCACCAGTATCTGTTCGTCAACGGGCGCCCGGTGAAGGACAGGTTGCTGGTGGGCGCGGTGCGCGGCGCCTATGCCGATATGCTGGCGCGTGATCGGCACGCGGTGCTGGCCCTGTTCCTCGACCTGCCGCCCGAAGATGTGGACGTGAACGTCCACCCCGCCAAGAC
>LOET01000074.1 GCA_001515985.1 Sphingomonadales bacterium BRH_c3
GGCGACCGCGTGTTTGGCGCACGCGACGTGCGCAAGGTGCGCACTCGCGGGACCGATGCGTTCCGCGGCTTCCCGCGCGAATCGGTTGCGCTCGTCACCCCTGCCACGCTCGACTGGTTCGGTGCGCCTTGGCGCAGCGACGCGGGTGCGCAATTGGGCTGGGAGGACGCGCTGCCGCAGGTTCCGATCCTCTATGCCTATGCCGGGATGGAGCCGGGCGCGCTGGCTTGCATCACCGGCCCGGAAACGCGCGGGATCGTGATTGCCGGCCTGGGCGAAGGGAACATGCCCGACATCGTTCGACAAGCGCTTGTCCGCTTGCGTCAGAACGGCCTGGCCGTGGTGCGGGCAAGCCGCGCCGATGAGGGGCTGGTCGATCGCGAGCCGGAAGATGACGCCAATGGCTTTGTGGCTGCGCGGGCGCTCAACCCGCAAAAGGCACGGATACTGCTGCAATTGCTGATCGCGAACGGGATCACCGATCCCGGCGCGATCCAGGCAGCGTTTGACAACCGGTAACGATCAACTCCAGGGCGTGACGAGGTATTTCTCGCCCGTCTTCATCGCGCGATAATCGGTCACTGCATCCTTTGTCAGCATCTGTTCCAGATTGACCTTGCGCTTGTAGCTGCTGGCAAAGGTGGTGGTGAGATTTTCGAGCACCCGCTGGCGCATCCGCAGTACGGTCTCCATGCCCGCATTGGCAAGGAAAGGCGTGAGCAGCCAGCCCGATAGTGTCCAGCCAAAGCCATAGCTGGGCGTCAGGATCGTCGGCCCCATATCGAGCCGGCCATAGATGAACATGCGCTTCTGCTGGTTCGAACCATAGCGGCTGTATTCGGTCATCTTGCCGACCGCGACCTGCTCCATCGCCTTGAAGACATTGTCTACCGCTTGCCCGCCGCCGATCGGATCGAAACCGTAGAAGGCATTGGTCGCATCGATCGAATTGCGCAGCTGCGCCATGAAATCATCGTCAGAGGAATTCACGACATGCTTCGCGCCAAGTCCCTTGAGCATGTCGACATGCTCAGCCTTACGCACGATGTTGACCAGCTCGATCCCGTCTTCCTGGCAGATCTTGATCAGCATCTGGCCAAGGTTGGATGCGGCGGCGGTGTGCACGATCGCCTTCTGGCCATCCATCTTGGCATTTTCGGCAAAGCCCAGCGCCGTCATCGGGTTGACGAATGCACTGGCCCCGTCCTCGCAGGAATGATCGCCCAGCGGCAGGCACATCGCGGCATCGGCAATGCAATACTGGCTATAGGCATTGCCCGGCACGCACGCGACGCGCTGGCCCATCAGCGCCTTGGCCATATCGCTGTCACCCGCGGCAACCACCGTGCCGGCACCCTCATTGCCTGCGGGCAGCTTCTGCCCGTGGCGCGCCTTGGAACCGGTGTTGAAAGGTTCGGGCATGGTGGCGACATACTTGCCGGGCGAATATTCTGCGTTCTCAAGATCGGCCGCGCCAGTCAGGATCGCGAGATCGGAAGGATTGATCGGTGCTGCCTCCATCTTCACCAGCACCTGATTTCCAGTGGGATCTGGAAAGCTGACCTCCTCGATCGCGACGGTAAGCGTGCCGTCAGCTTCGAGCGTGGTGAAAAGCTGTTTGCCGGTTGTGGTCATCTTGTTGTCTCCCATCATCGTCATTGCGAGGAGCCGGAGGCGACGCGGCAATCCAGATGCCCCGCGTATTCCGCTCTGGATTGCTTCGCTACGCTCGCAATGACGCCTTGGCTAGGGTGACGTTAGGTCAAGTGTATTGGTCATAAACCGCCTCAACGAAATAGAGCCCTTGCGGCGGGGCGTTGAGGCCCAGTTGCTGCCGGTCGCGCGCGGCCAGCGCTGCGGCGACCTGTTCCTCTCGCCACCGGCCCATGCCCACCATGGCGAGACAGCCGACCATGCTGCGCACCTGGTGATGCAGGAAACTGCGCGCGGCGGCATGGATGCGAATTTCTTCGCCCCAAACTGTTCTGGCGCGCTCGACATCGAGCCGGTCGAGCGTCTTGATCGGGCTTTCAGCCTGGCAGTGGGCAGAACGAAAGGTAGTGAAATCGTGCTGCCCCACCAGCGCTTGTGCCGCGCGGTGCATCGCCTTCTCGTCAAGTTCCTGCGGGACTTGCCAGGCGCGATTGAGTTCTATTGTCAGCGGTGCGCGGCGGTTGACGATACGATAGACGTAACGCCGCCCGATGCAGGAAAAGCGCGCGTGCCAATCGTCCGGCACCACCTCGCAATGCGTCACGGCGATCGGATCAGGCCGCAGATGCGCGTTAAGCGCCTCCATCAGGCGGAACGGCTCGATCGGCTTTTCGATGTCCAGATGGCTGCGCATCGCCAGCGCATGAACGCCGGTGTCGGTGCGCCCCGCGCTGTGCAGCCGCACCTGCTCGCCGGTCACTGCAAATGCGGCCTCTTCCACCGCCTGCTGCACGCTCGGCCCGTGGCTCTGGCGTTGCAGCCCCATGAAGGGCGTGCCGTCGAACTCGAGCGTGAGCGCGAAACGGGTCATTCTACTGCGTCATTCCAGCGGAAGCTGGAAGCTCCATCGATCGGGCGCATGGCCAAACCAGATCCCAGCTTTCGCTGGGATGACGAGATGAGGATGGAGTCACGGCAGGATCGTGCCCTTGATCACCGGTCGCCCGCGCAGAAAGTCTGCCCGATCCATCGCCGGCTTGCCCGCGCGCTGGAGCCGCAGCGGGCGTATGGCGCCTGAGCCGCAGGCGATTGCCAAATCATCGTCCAGCACTTCGCCCGGCGCGCCTGCACCATCGGCCAGTTCAGCGCGCAGCAGCTTTACCCGCTCGCCTTCCAGATCGAACCACGCGCCGGGGAAGGGCGCCAGCCCGCGCACGAGCCGTTCGGTTTCCTCGGCGCTCTTTCCCCAGTCGATCCGGCTTTCCGCCTTGTCGATCTTGGGGGCGTAGGTCGCGAGAGCATCATCCTGCGCTATCGGCTTGTGGATCGCCAGATCGCGCAGCGTGCCCACCATCAGCTGCGCGCCCAGTTCCGCCAGTTCTGCGGTCAATTCGCCGGTGGTTTTGGCGTCGACCGGCGTGCGCGCGGCGGCCAGCATCGGCCCGGTGTCCAGCCCGGCCTCCATCTGCATTATGGTGACGCCGGTTACGGGATCACCCGCCATCACCGCGCGGTGGATCGGCGCCGCGCCGCGCCAGCGCGGCAGGATCGATGCGTGGATATTGAGGCAGCCATGCCTGGGCGCATCCAGCACCGGCTGCGGCAGGATCAGCCCATAGGCCGCAACCACCGCCACATCTGCATCGAGCGCGGCGAATTCTGCTTGCGTCTCGGGGCTCCTCAGCGAGGCTGGACAGCGAACCTCGATCCCCAAACGTTCAGCCACCTTGTGCACCGGCGATGGCTGCAATTTCTTGCCCCGGCCCGCCGGGCGCGGCGGCTGGGTATAGACGCAGACCAGCTCATGCGCTGCATGGTGCAGCGCTTCCAATGCCGGCACGGCAAATTCGGGCGTTCCCATGAAGATTATGCGCATGACTTGGGGTGTGGGCCTTTCTCGAACACGATGAAGCCCCTATCTGTCGCGCCATGGCATCGCAAGAGATCGAAGCACTGGCAAACGCATTGGCGCGGCTTCCCGGGCTGGGTCCGCGCAGCGCGCGGCGCGCAGTGCTGTGGCTGGTGAAGAACCGCGAGCAGGCGCTGCCTACCCTGCTCAGTGCGCTCGATGCGGTCCGCGAAGGCCTCGTCGAATGCGACACTTGCGGCAATGTCGATACGAAGAACCCCTGCGGCATTTGCGCCGATCATCGGCGCGACGCGAAGTCTCTTTGCATCGTGGAGGATGTTGCTGACCTGTGGGCGCTTGACCGTGCGCGGCTGTTCACCGGGCGTTATCACGTGCTGGGCGGGCGGCTCTCGGCGCTTGACGGGGTGCGCCCGGAAGACCTCAACATCGCGAGCCTGCTGGAACGAGTGGAGCAGGGCGGGATCGATGAGGTGGTGCTGGCGATGAACGCCACGCTGGAAGGGCAGACCACCGCGCATTACCTTGCCGAGCGGCTTGAGGGCTTTCCCCTGCGTATAACCCAGCTTGCCCACGGCCTGCCGGTAGGGGGCGAGCTCGATTATCTTGATGAAGGCACACTGGCGCAGGCCTTGCGTGCAAGGCGGCCGGTGGGGTGATCGTCATTGCGAGGAGCCGCGCCAGCGGCGACGCGGCAATCCATCGACTGCCATTGCGGCTAATCGGGGCGGTTGGCCATGGATTGGTTGGCCGCTGGCCAGCTTTGCTGCCGCCTTCGGCTCGCAATGACGAATGCTTGAAGGAATGGCATTGAACACCTAGATTGCGCATCCATGGCTATCCGCGAAATCCTTGAAGTGCCGGACCCCCGGCTGAAAACCGTGTCCGAACCCGTGACTGTGTTCGATGACGAACTGCGTACGCTGGTCGAGGATATGTTCGAGACAATGTATGACGCGCCTGGCATCGGCCTGGCCGCGATCCAGGTGGGCGTGCCCAAGCGCGTGCTGGTGATCGATCTGCAGCCGGACGATCCCGATGCACCGCCGATCGAATGCGAGCACAACGGGCACAAGCACACTCATCCGGCGACCAGGAAGGAGCCGCGCGTATTCGTGAACCCGGTGATCGTCGATCCGGCGGAGGAACTCGCGACCTATCAGGAAGGCTGCCTTTCGGTGCCCGAGATCTACGCCGATGTCGATCGCCCGGCGACTTGCCGGGTCAAGTACCAGGATCTCGACGGCAACCATCATGAAGAGGCGATGGAGGGGCTGATGGCCACCTGCATCCAGCACGAGATGGACCATCTGGAGGGGATTCTGTTCATCGATCATCTGTCGCGTTTGAAGCGCCAGATGGCACTCAAGAAGCTGCAGAAACTGCGCGCTGCGTGATGTTCGTCACCCCGGCGCAGGCCGGGGTCCAGCCGATGATGGGCGATCATCCTGGATTCCGACCTTCGCCGGAATGCCGGTGCAGGGGATAGTCCACAAACAACCTCTTCCGTTCTCGCTCCGTTCCGCCTAATATGACGCGATGGATCCGACACTTCTCGTAATCATCGCACTCATTCTCGGTCTCGCAATCGGTGCGGGGGCGGGGTGGTTTATTGGCAGTCGTCCCGTTACGGACGTAAAGGCGCGTCTGGCTGAGGCGGAGAGCGCGGCCGCCCAGCGCGAGGAGGAATTCAAGCGCGCGATTGCCGAATTGGGCGATGCGCGAATCGAGTTGGCGACGCACAAGGCCAATGCCGCCAATTTCGACAAGCAGATGGCGCAGATGCGTGAGGCGCGCGAGGAAATGCTTGCGCAGTTCAAGGCGGTCGGCGGAGAGGTGCTCTCGCGCAGCCAGGACGAATTCCTCAAACGCGCCGAGGAACGCTTCAGGCAATCCGAAGAGGCGGGCGAGCAGAAGATCAAGGCGCTGCTCAATCCAGTGGGCGAACGGCTCAGGAAATACGAGGAGCAGGTCGAAACGCTGGAAAAGCGGCGCGTCGATGCTTTCGGCCAGCTCACCGGCCTGATCCAGTCGATGCGCGAGGGGCAGGAACAGGTGCGGCGCGAGGCGCAGCGGCTGGGCAATTCGCTCACCAATGCCCCGAAGGCACGCGGGCGCTGGGGCGAGCGAGCGCTGCAGAATGTGCTGGAGCAATGCGGGCTGTCGCAGCACACCGACTTCATTCTCGAGCAATCGGTCGAAACCGATGGCGGGCGGCTGCGGCCCGATGCAATCGTCAATGTTCCGGGCCAGAAACAGCTGGTGATCGACGCCAAGGTCTCGCTCAACGCCTATCAGGCGGCGTTCGAGGCTGACAATGATGACGAGCGCACACGGCACATGGACATGCATGCCAAATCCATGCGCGGCCATGTGCAGACGCTGGGTTCGAAAAGTTACCAGAGCCAGTTCGACGATGCGCCCGATTATGTGGTGATGTTCGTGCCGGGTGAGCATTTCGTCGCCGCTGCGCTCGAACACGATCCCGAGCTGTGGGACTTTGCCTTCAAGAACAAGGTGCTGCTGGCAACGCCGACCAATCTGGTTGCGATCGCGCGCACCGTGGCGCAGGTGTGGCGGCAGGACCAGATGGCTGCCGAAGCCAAGGAAATCGGCAAGATGGGGGCTGAGCTGTACGAGCGGCTTCGCGTCGCGGCCGAGCATATGAAGCGCGTGGGCGGCGGGCTGGAAACCGCAGTGACGAATTACAACAAGTTCGTCGGCAGTTTTGAGCGCAACGTGCTGACATCGGGCCGCCGTATGGCTGAAAAGGGCCTCGAAATCTCGCGTGAGATCGAGGACGTCCCGCTGGTCGAGGCCGTGCCGCGCTATGTCGGTGATGGATTGCTGGCTGGCGGGACCGAGGAGGAGGCGGAATGAGGTTTGCGCTTGCGGCGGCAGCAGTGGCCATAGCCTTGCATGCACCGGTTTCGGCCAAGGACTATGCGCCGCGCGATGAATGCGGGGATATTGCGGGTGCGCAGGAATTTCGTATCGCGCTCGCCGCGGCCGTCACCGAACGCAGCGAGGAAAGATTGCTGCCGCTGTTCGCCGGAGACGCGATCCTCGATTTCGGCGGCGGCAGCGGACGCGATTTGCTGCGCGAGCGGCTGGATGATCCCGATTACGGGCTGTGGGAGGCGCTCGAATCCTTGCTTCAGCTCGGCTGTGCCAAGGGCCCGGCGGAGGAGGGCAGCATCGTCATGCCGTGGCTGTGGGCGCAGGATCTTGGCGAGGACGATGCCTTTTCCGTGCTCTATGTGATCGGCCAGGATGTGCCGGTCTATCGCGATGCGACGGGGCCCGAGATTATCGACAACCTCTCGTGGGATCTTGTCGGTTGGTCGGCCTATCTCGAGCAGGCCGAGGAGGAGCAGTCTGCCACACGTGCCAAGGTCGTGCTGGAAGGCGGCGCGATCGGCTATATCGCCCGGAACAAACTGCGACCGCTTCTCGATTACCGGCTGCTGGCCGAACCTGCCAAGGATGGAAAATTGCTGGTCACCGCTTTCATTGCGGGTGATTGATCACCCTTCCAACTCTGCCAGCACCTCATAGGCCAGCACTGCGCCCGCCATCGCCGCGTTGAGTGAATCCGCGCGCCCCCGCATCGGCATGGTCACCCGCAGGTCGCAGGCGGCTTCGTATTCCTCCGGCAGTCCCTGCGATTCGTTGCCGACAAGGATGAAACACGGTGCCTGATATGGCGCGCCGCGATAGGGCACCGCATCGCGCAGTGAGGCTGCCACCAGCTGGCCAGGGCCAGTGCGGAGCCACGGCAGAAACTCGTCCCAACGCGCGCGGGCGAGCTTCTGCGTAAAGACCGCCCCCATGCTCGCGCGCACCGCCTCGACGCTGAACGGATCGGCGCAATCGTCGATCAGAATTAATCCGCCCGCGCCCACGGCGTCTCCGGTGCGCAGCATGGTGCCCAGATTGCCTGGGTCACGCAGTGCCTGCGCCACCAGCCAGATCGGTGCGGCGCTCCGGTCAAGGCTCGCCAGCGAGGTATCGAATTCGGCGAACACGCCCGCCACCGCCTGCGGATTGGCCTTGCCGGTGATCTTGCCGAGGATGTCGGGGGTAGTTTCGATCACCTCGCCGCCCGCCGCCGTAACGTCGCTTTCAAGTGCGTCCAGCAGTGGGTGAGGATCGCGCCCTGACGCCATCACCAGAATTTCGGGCACATGGCCGCATTCGCGCGCATCAGTCAGCAGGCGCAGTCCCTCGGCAAGGAATTTGCCCGCAGCCTTGCGGTGCTTCTTGTCACGCAGGCTGCGAAGGTATTTTACCGTGGGGTTGGAAAAGCCGGTGATCTGGCGGCGGTCGGACGACGGGTTCACTCTTCGCCGAATCCGTCTTGGATCATCGCGCTCAGGTCTGCAAAAACCGCTTCGGCATTTTCGCCAGTCACGATCAGTTCCACCTCGTCGCCCTTGGCCGCCCCCAGCATCATCAGGCCCAGGATCGATCCGCCTTCGGCTTCGTGGCCGTCTTTGGCCACACGCACCTTTGTGCCGTTTGGCAGAGCGGCAACCGCGCCGACGAATTTGGCGCTCGCCCGTGCATGCAATCCGCGCTCGTTAACGATGGTAAGCGTCCGCCGGACTTCATTCACGCCCTGGCCTCCGCCGCGGCAGTATCTTCGCTCAGGAACTCGCTGGCGACGGTGATGTAATTGCGGCCAGCCTTCTTGGCTGCCGCAACTGCATCCACCACATTCATCGATTTGCGCGCACCAGCCAGCCGGATCAACATCGGCAGGTTGATTCCGGCGATCACTTCCACCCGGCCGCGCTCGAGCAGCGAAATGGCGAGATTTGACGGCGTTCCACCGAACAGGTCAGTCAGCACAATCACACCCTGGCCTTCATCCACCCGGGTGATCGCGTTGGCGATGTCTTTGCGCCGCAATTCCATATCGTCACTGGGGCCAATACAGACCGTTGCGATCGACTGTTGCGGGCCGACTACGTGCTCCATCGCGTCGACGAAATGCTCGGCCAATTGGCCATGCGTGACCAGGATCAATCCAATCATGAGAGAGTGCCAGATCCGTTCATTCCTGCGGCAAGTGGCCGCGTTGATCCATCCAGGCTTGTCACCGCTTTTTCCCCTCGATCTCGTCGGACGCGCGCGATGCCAAATTGCGGTGGCGGACAGTGGGCGAAAATCCTGCGTCGCGCAAGCCTCGCGCGATTTCTTCGGCGGTAAATACCGAACGATGCTTGCCGCCGGTGCAGCCGAAGGCAATGTGGACATAGCCTTTACCCTGCGCCTGGTAACGCGGCAGCAGCGTGGTCAGCAGATCAAGGATACGCTCGAAACTCTCACCAAAGCCCGGGTCGGCGCGAACATGCTCGGCCACCGCAGGGTCGAGCCCGGTCAATTCGCGCAATTCCGCAACCCAATGCGGATTGTCGAGAAACCGCATGTCGAAAACCAGATCGGCCAGCGGTGGGGTTCCGCGCGCGAACCCGAAGCTGGAGACGGTGACGGTCATCGGTGCGCCGGGTTCCTCGGCGAACAGTTCGCGGATGTGCTGTTGCAAGTGGTTGACCCCGAAGGCGCTGGTGTCGATCACGATCTCCGCCCATTGGCGCAGCGGTGCGAGCAGTTCGCGTTCAGCCCGGATCCCTTCGGAAAGCGGGCGTCCCTGCGCCATCGGATGGCGGCGGCGGGTCTCGTTATAACGGCGCTCAAGCTCTTCGGTCGAACAATCGATAAACATGGTTGTCAGCGCGATATCAGGTCGGCGGGCAACGCGGCCGACCAGCGCGATGATGTTCTGCGGTTCAAAGCCCCGCGTGCGCGAATCAAAACCGATCGCCAGCCGCCCGGCGGATGTGCCTGGATTGGCCACCATACGTTCGAGCAGGCCCACAGGAAGGTTGTCGACGATCTCCCAGCCCAGGTCTTCCAGCACTTGCAGCGCGGTGGATTTGCCTGCGCCAAGCATGCCCGTGACCAGCAGGATGCGCTGGCACGGCGGGTCTTGCTCAGCGGAAGAATCGCGGTGGATGGCGGGCTCGGTCATGTTTGCCATTGTCGCGCGCCCGGCCGCGGATTGGAAGGGCAAGCAAGCCTGCGCATGTACTTATTCTTTGACCGGCGAAAGCCCGTGCAGCCGCACCGCCCACTCCGCCCGCAAGGCAATGAGCGGGGTATCGAAGCGAAACGGAAGCACCGGGATTTCGCAGCCCAGAATTTTGCGGTGTTCGAGCGGCTGGGGATAGCGCGGCGCGTTCGGATCAAGCGACAGGATCAGCGCGAGCGGGGCGCTGGTTGCAGGCAGTTCGGCGATCCCCACCCCGCGAATCTCCAGCTTTCCGGCAATGTTGGGCGGCGGTGCGGCGATGATCTCCCCACCGCTCCTTTCCAACCGCACCCCGTCATCACCGATGAGCCCCGCGCCGCGATCGATCAATGCCAGCGCCAGGCTTGATTTGCCGCTGCCGGGCGGCCCCTCGATCAGCAGCGCGCGGCCATCGATGGCAACCGCGCTGGCCTGGACGATTTGCCCGCTTGTGCTCATGCGGCGGCGGGCAGTTCAAGGCGCAGACAGGCGCCGCTCTTGCCATCGGGACGCGGATGAGCAGTCAAGGTTCCATCATGCGCTTCGGCAATCGCGCGAGCGATCGCAAGGCCAAGCCCTGAGTGATTGCCGAAATCCTCGGCTTCGGGGCGGACCGAATGAAACCGTTCGAATACTTTCTCGCGCGAATCCTCGGCGATTCCCGGCCCGCTATCGCAGACGGTCAGGATAACCCGCTTGCCTGCGCGGCTTAAAGACACCTCGATTGGCGCATCAGGCGGTGAAAAGGATACCGCATTGTCCAGCAGGTTTTCGATCACGCGTTCAAGCCGCGGCGGCACTCCTGACACTATTGCCTGGCCGCTGCTGGTGATAATCGTGATGGGGCGATCGGCATTTTCCGCGCGATCCTCGCGCGATCCGATGATTGCCCTCACCAATGCGTGCAAATCGATCCGCTCCAGCGTTGCGCGCGACATTTCTGCATCGATCCTGCTGGCATCCGAAATCTCGGTCACCAGGCGGTCAATCCGCCGCACGTCATGGGTTGCGATCTCTGTGAGCTTGCGGCGCAAATCCGGATCCTCGACGCGCGGCAGCGATTCGATCGCGCTGCGTAGCGATGCGAGCGGGTTCTTGATTTCGTGGGCGACATCGGCGGCGAAGCTTTCGACCGCATCGATCCTTTGCCTCAGTGCGCCGGTCATGTCCGATACAGCGCGGGCGAGCAGGCCGATTTCGTCGCGCCGTTCGGGCAGGCGCGGCACCTCGACATCGCGGTCACGCCCCTGTCGCACCTTGATCGCGGCGTTGGACAGCAGCCTGAGCGGAGCAATGATGGTGCGGGCCAGGAACAACGAAAGCAGGATCGAAGCGGCCAGCGCCAGCAGCACCGCGATGCCCAGGGTAGTGCGCGCTTCGCGCACTGCCATGGTGATATCGATCGCATTGCGTGTGGTCAGCAGGGTCGCACCATTCAGGCCGACGGGGGCTGCAGCGTTGATTACCGGAGAGCCATCTGGGGCATCGCGCAACTGGATCTGCGATATGCCCTGTTCTCGCGCGCGCCGCAGCTCGGGCCAGGCATCCGCGGAGGCATCTTCCGGTTCGAAGTAGTCCGGGATCGGATCGGCACCCACGATCTTGTCGACGGCGCGGTCAAGCGCGCGGGCGAAATCTTCCGCGAAGCGTTCGTCACCTGGCACGTCGAGCGCGAACGAGGGCTCAGCGAGCGCAAAACTGTCAGCCCACAGGCGGCCTTCGGCGTCGAACATGCGCAGCCGCATGCGCTGTTCCTTGCCGATCTGCACCAGTAGCGCTTCCTGACGCGTGCGCGAGGCACCGGCTAGCGCCTCGGCAGTGATCTGCGCTTCGATTCGCGCCAGCTTGTAACGCTCGTTGAGCAGCTGCGTGCGGTAGGAATCGAGGTAGAAGATCCCGCCGCCGAGCATGGCCAGCGGCAAGATATTGACCACCAGGATACGCGAAGTGAGCGAGATTCGTCCACTCCAGCCGAGCCGGTCGACCTGCCGGATCACTCGTGAAGATTCGCCGTTTTCAGTCATCGGTGAAGCAGTAACCGGCGCCGTACAGAGTATCGATTGCCCCGAACTCTGGATCAACCTGGCGGAACTTGCGGCGCATTCGCTTGATGTGGCTGTCGACCGTGCGATCATCAACGAACACGTCATCGGGATAGGCCGCATCCATCAACTGGTTGCGGCTCTTGATTACGCCGGGGCGCAGCGCCAGCGCCTCAAGGATCAGGAATTCGGTTACCGTCAGTGATACCGGCTCGCCGCCCCAGGTCACCTGATGGCGCGCCGGGTCCATGAACAGGCGGCCTCTTGTGACCGAATGGCTGGCCGGTTCGCGCGCCTCTCCCAGCTCCGCGGTGTTCGTACCCGGCGTGTCGAAACGGCGCAGGATTGCGCGGATCCGGGCCATCAGCAAGCGCAGGCTGAAGGGTTTGGCGATGTAGTCATCCGCGCCCAATTCCAGCCCCACCTCCTCATCGGTCTCGTCATCCTTGCTGGTCAGGAAGATCACTGGCAGCGCGCTATGCGCGCGGACCCGGCGCAGCAATTCGAACCCGTCCATCCTGGGCATCTTGATATCGAACACCGCGAGGTCCGGGGGATTTTCGATCAGCGCCTTCAAGGCCGTTTCGCCATCCGAATATACGCGGGTGACGAAGCCTTCGGCCTGCAGCGCAATTGACACTGTGGTAAGAATGTTGCGGTCATCGTCGACCAGCGCGATCACGGTTTCGCCGTGTTTTACCGTCGGCTCGTTCGCCGGTTCGCTCATCGCGGGTTCCTTGAATGACATGTTGCCTGACCGATTAGCGCTTTGTGGGCCGCGAAACAACGAGTCGCCGCTGCTGGGCGCCATCACAAGCCCAGCTGCATTTTGTGCGTTTGACGGGCTGGATGACGTAAACTAAGGGGCGGGGGCGAATCCGTGCATTCGTATGCATTATGTGCTCTCATACGCAGTATGTGCTCTCGCATAGACTATGCGTTCGGCGGGTGCATGGGGCCTGGCCCCAGTCGCTCGCCAATAAATTCAGGAGAATTGCGTGTCCAATCCGCTTGCCGTTCCCTTGTCCAGCCAGGGCATCGAGACTGTCGCCGAAATCCATTCAAACCTGGGTCCTGCGCAACTTGTCGAACATGCCATTGCCAATCGCGAGGGTGAATTGTCGCGCCATGGCGCACTGGTGGTCAAGACCGGCGCGCACACTGGCCGCAGCGCGAAAGACAAGTTCATCGTGCGCGATGCCGAAACCGAAAACACGGTGTGGTGGGGTAAGGTCAACGTTGCGATGACGCCTGACCACTTCGCTGCGCTGAAAGCGGATTTTCTTGCAGCGCTGAAGGACAAGTCGCAGCTCTTTGTCGCTGACCTGTTCGGCGGCTCGCAGGCGGAGCACCGGGTCAATGTGCGCGTGATCAACGAACTGGCCTGGCACAATCTTTTCATTCGCACGCTGCTGGTCCGCCCCACGACTGATGAGCTGCGCGATTTCGTGCCCGAGTACACGATCATCGATCTGCCCAGCTTCCGCGCCGATCCCGCACGGCATGGCTGCCGCAGCGAGACAGTGATCGCGGTCAACCTCAGCGAAAAGCTGATCCTGATTGGCGGCACCGCCTATGCGGGCGAGATGAAGAAAAGCGTGTTCGGAATTCTCAACTACCTCCTGCCGGCCAAAGGCGTGATGCCGATGCATTGTTCGGCCAATGTCGGGCCTGATGGTAAGACGGCGGTATTCTTCGGTCTGTCGGGCACCGGCAAGACCACGCTTTCCGCCGATGCCAGCCGCACGCTGATCGGCGATGACGAGCATGGCTGGTCTGACACGGCTGTGTTCAATTTCGAAGGCGGCTGTTACGCCAAGATGATCCGCCTGTCGGAAGAGGCCGAGCCCGAAATCTACGCCACCACGCGTCGCTTCGGTACTGTGCTGGAAAATGTGGTGATGGACCCGGACACGCGCGAGCTCGATTTCGATGACGCCTCGCTCGCTGAAAACAGCCGCGGTGCCTATCCGATAGACTTCATCCCCAATGCATCGGAAGAAAACCTGGGCCCGGTGCCCAGCAATGTCATCATGCTCACCGCCGATGCGTTTGGCGTGCTGCCCCCGATCGCCCGGCTCACGCCCGATCAGGCGATGTATTACTTCCTTTCCGGCTATACCGCCAAGGTGGCCGGTACCGAGATTGGCGTGACCGAGCCTGAGGCGACCTTCAGCACCTGCTTTGGCGCGCCCTTCATGCCGCGCCATCCCAGCGTCTACGGCAATCTGCTGAAGGAGCGGATCGGCCGGGGCAGTGTGCAATGCTGGCTGGTCAACACCGGCTGGACCGGCGGCAAATATGGCGCGGGCAGCCGCATGCCGATCAAGGCCACTCGCGCGTTACTCAACGCTGCGCTTGATGGCAGCCTGAACGATGCGGAATTCCGGGTAGACCCCAACTTCGGCTTCGAAGTTCCGGTTAGCGTGGATGGTGTCGACAGCGGGATCCTCGATCCGCGCACGACTTGGGCGGACAAGAAAGAGTACGATGCCACTGCGGAGAAGTTGGTGCGCCTGTTCAACGATAATTTCGCGCAATTTGCAGATCACGTCGATCAGGGCGTGCGAGACGCGGCACCGCGAGTGGCGATCGCCGCCTGATTTCTGCCAGGGTTTGGAGAGGAGGGCCCCGTTTCCGGTTGGGAGCGGGGCCTTTTTTGTGTCACGAGTTGCCGCTATAACTCATTTCTTTCAGCAAGGAGCCAGCGCAATGAGCCTGTTTGACGGAATCCTGAAGAACATTGCCGGTGCGCCCGACGATGTGCGCAATCTTGCCCGTGCAGTGGGGATCGAACCGGCCATGGCTGAAAAGGCAATCGCCGCGCTGGGCCATTCGCACCAGATGCAGGGCGATACGGTGGAACTGGCTTCAGCCCGGACCGGGCTAGACACCAGTGTGCTTTCGCAGATTGTCGAGCACATCGGCGGTGAAGGATCGCTGATGGAATTCAGCAACCTGCTGAAGGAGCACCCGCAGGCCAAGGGGCTTCTCGACATGCTTGATCGTGACGGTGACGGCAATCCGCTGGACGATATTGCCGGCATGGCCAAGGGTCTGTTCCGCAAGAATTGACCGCGCGGCCCACAGCGGCCGCCGCTGCGTCAGATCAACCTTTTATAACGCCTGACTTTCTTCGTCACTTTCGGCCGCTGCAGGCACAACAACCTTTTCGAGTCTGAACGGCTGCCCTTCGGGCGCATTTTCCAGCGCAGTGATATAGGCATGCGCCTGGCGGGCCAAACCGCCACCATGTGGATTGTTTGCAACCGACGACAGGCTATTGACCGCATTGGCGATCTTGCCTTCCGAAGCCTGCATGTAGCCCACACTCATCCATAAACTCTGGTCGAACGGAGCGATCTGCGCCGCGCGCTCAAGGGCATGGCGGGCGGTTTCGGGAGGCTCGACGCCCCGATCAACAAAGCTGCGGTAGTAATACCACAATGGCAGAGGATGATCGGGTTCGAGGCGATTGAGCTGGGTGAAGGGCGCTACGGCATCAAGGACGGCATCATTCCTGTCCTCTGCATCGCCAGCAAGCTTGAAAAGCGCATATCCCTTCTGGATATAGGCATTCTTGCTTGCCGGATCGATCGCCAGTGCGCGATCAGCTGCGGCGATCACCGCAGGATAATTGCCAGCGTCATGTTCGGCTTCGGCCAAGGCAGCAAGGACGGCTGCATTCTGCGGGTATTGGTCAGCAATATCGCGGGCCTCGACCACCAGCGCCTCAGCCTCTTCACGCGTTACCCCGCGCTGCGACTGGATTACGATGGGCATGATGGCGGCTTCACCCGCTGACAGCGTGCTCACCGTTACGGGACTGGGACTGATCAGGTCTGGACCGACGCGGTAAGAGTACATGCTTCGCGACTTGAGATAGCGGTTCATCTCCTTGTCCAGAATCGCGAGGTCGCCAAACGCCTGCCGGGCTGCTTCAAGCGAAGGTATGCCCTGCGCGACCTTGAACCAATAGTCGGAAAGCTGACCCTTCCTCTCTTCGGAGAAGACCAAATAATGATAGAGCGTCCAACTGCGGCCGTAAAAGGAATCGTGCCTTTTTGATTTTCGCTTCTCATAGAGCCCCTGGTCGAGCAATTCCTCGATCGTGACCTTGTCGGAAAATGCCAGTTCGCCCGCGCGATGCACGGCAGGTCGACCGATCGAGACCGTTCCATCCTTCATGAATTGTGCCGAAGCGAAGAACTCTGCTGCGCCTTCGCTCAACCACCGCGGCATTGCGAATCTCGATGTCGAAATCAGATAGTGATGCGCGTACTCGTGGAGGAGGACCGTCGCGGAAAAATCGAGTTCGCCGCCCTTCATCCGGATATCGGGAATGAATGCGCGCGAACCTCCCGCACGCGGCACATAAAAGCCAGCGATGAACTTGTTATTGCCGCCTGCTAGCGCTTTCAGATCGCGGATACTGCCGACCGCAAAGATCGTTACCCTGTTCGAGGGACTTGGTTTTTCAACCTTTCGCTGAATTACATATGCGATCGCTTCATGATAGCTTTCCAGCATCTCGGCAAAGCGCCTGATGTCTTTCTCACTGTCATCTGCATACACGACGAAATGGTCGCTGGATGCCATGTGCCAGTCCGCCCGTGAGGGCACTGCCCAAACAAATGTTGTGAACAGCGCCGCAATCCAAGCGAGCCTTGTCAGCATAATTTGCGCCCCCGTTATTCAAACCAAGCTATGGCATTACTTGCGATACTATACGCATCTTGCTTTGCTTGGCCAGTCCTGCAATCTCTGAAGTTCTTTATTGGCCGGGGACACTAAGTCTGGCCCTTTGCCCCCGCAATATAACGCTCGACATTCTTCGCCATCACGCTGAGCGGTGAATTGCCGCCCAGGACGACTGCGTCGTTGAAGGCCTTGAGATCATAGGCATCGCCCAGTTCGCGCTGGGCATTCGCGCGCTGGCGCACAATTTCGGTGTGGCCGATCTTGTAACCGCAAGCCTGGCCCGGCCAACTGCAATAGCGATCGACTTCGCTGGCCACTTCATCGGGTTTCGAACCGTTGCGCTCGACGAAGAACTGGCGCCCCTGTTCACGGGTCCAGCGTTTGTGATGCAGCCCGGTATCGACCACCAGGCGGCATGCGCGAAACGCCAGAGATTGCAGATAGCCCAGCCGGCCGACCTGGAAATCATCATAGGCGCCCAGTTCGTCTGCCAGCTGTTCGCCGTAGAGCGCCCAGCCTTCGGTGAATGCGCTGAAGGCGAGGATCGAGCGGATGAGGGGCAGGCGGTTCGAGAATTCGCCTTCCCATACATGGCCCGGGATGGTTTCGTGGAACGTCAGATCGGCAAGATCATATTTGCGGTGCAAATCGGTTGTGTGGAGGTTGATCCACATCCGGCCCGGGATGCTGCCGTCCTTGCTGCCTGCGCCGCCATAGGCGCCTGGCGCGCCGGGCTCCTCGGCCAGCGGCAAACGGCGCACCTCCAGTTTGGGATCGACCAGCGTATT
>LOET01000075.1 GCA_001515985.1 Sphingomonadales bacterium BRH_c3
GCCCCGCTGATATCGGTGCCCGAAATCACACTCCGCAGGCGCAGATCGCGGCCCGACAGGTTTCCGCGCACCACGGGATCGGCCAGCGTGCCGCTGGCCTTCGCGCTGATCGCAACCGGGCCCGCGATGTCGAAATCATCGATCGCGGCCAGCCGCCACAATGCCTCCGCGCTCCCATCATAGCGCAGATCGGCTTGCAGCCTGCCGCTCTGAAGCCGCTCATAGATCGCCCCCCGCGCTGGCAGGCCGGTGATGCGTGCATCCATCCAGCCGAGCCGTTCCCCGCCTGCCTCGATCAATGCACGCGCGCCGAAATCATCCTGCCCCAGCGATGCCACCAGTGCCAGGTCGATCGGGCGCGAGGCCAGTAACAGGCCCGAACGGGTCAGCCCTTCAACCTTGATCCTGGCTTCGCCGGTAGGCGCAGCACCGCGCGTATCGCGATAGGTCACTATCCCCGAGGCGGTTCCGCCCAGGCCAAGATCGCGCATGGTCAGGTCAGCCAGGCTCAGCGGCGCCTGCACCAGCTTGAGATCGAACATGGTGCGCCCATCACCAAACTCGCCTGAGATCGCGGCGCTCCCCTTGCCCAGATTGATGAGCGTCGGGGCAAGCCGCCAACCTGCCTCGCCGCTGCGGGTCAGCACCGCGCGCTGGGGCATGGTGATAGGCGTACCGGCGTAATTGCCGCGCACGATCGCCGCAATCCGGCCCGGCGCGAAATTGCTGTCAAGCTGAAGGTTGAATCGCCCGCCCTGGCGCCCGACCATCGAGGCGGTGAGCTTGCCCGCTCCGTTCTCGATATTGGCCCGCGCGGCCACGCGGCCCAGGAACAGGGTGCCATAGCGTATCGCGCGACCGCTCAGATCGCCCTGGATCCGGTTCGTACCTTCGCCAAAAGTACCCGTGGCCGAGATACGGGCCTGCCCCAGCTCAATCGCAGTTGCGCCGCCGAACACGGCATCTTTGGCTTCGAGCGAAGCGGTAAAGCCTTGCCCGCCTTGCGCCGGTGCAAGATCGACCGAACCGTTCAGCCCACCACCGGCCAGCGTGAGCCGCCCCCGCGCGCCGCCTTCCTCAAATGCCAGCCGCCCTTCGATCGCAGTCTGCCAGATACGCAGGCGTTCCACCTCCAGCGTGGCAGGAGCGTTTTCTGGCAATTCCAGGCCCAACACGCCCACGAAATCACCCAGCAGCGAAGTTCCCGTGGTTTCGATACGGAAGCCCATATCGACTGGAGCAATCGCCAGCCGCACATCTTCGAGGCCTGCGGCAGGGAGTGGCGAAGCAAGCACCAGCGTGGCCCTGGGCGAGCCGTCCTCGATCGCCGCGTCGACTGTGAACGGGCCATAGCTGGTATGGCTGCCTGCCCCCTCAAAGGCGAAGCGCCCATCGTTCCAGCTGCCGCCTCCCGCGAACTTGAGCTGCGGAGAATTCACCTCCAGCGCGCTGAACGTAACCGGCCCGCCCGCTGCTGTGGTCAGGCTGCTGCGGATCGCCAGCTCATTTCCTGCCACGCGGCGCACGGTGGGATTGGCAAGATTGCCCAGGGTTCCCTTGATATCCATGCGCAGTGTCCATGGACGGCCAGCGTTGAGCCCGAAATCTATCCGCGCATCGGCTGAAGCGGTGCCAATGCCTTCGATCGGTGCGGAGCGCAGGGTGGCCGGTCCCGCCAGGCGCAGACTGCCAGCCGCCAGATTCGCATCGAGTGCGAGTCGGCCCGAAAGGCGCGGGAAGGCCACTTGCAGCGGAGCGGCGCGGATTACCCCCTGGCGATAAGTCAACTCGCCGCCAATACGGCCCGACACCAGCTCGGCATCGGCAATCTCGCTGCCGCTCTCGATCTGCCCGATCCTGAGCGCGAGCGGGACGATGAGCGCACCCTCCTCGATCCGGCCTGTGCCCTCCTGCCGCAAGCCCAGCGCCGTGATCTCGCCCAGCGCGAATTCGGACGCGGTGATGTCGTGTGCGATGGTGGCGCTGCGGAATGGCCCTTCCAAAGTGGCGCGCAGGCTGGCGCTGCGCAGCGCGATGCCTTCGCCGAAAACACCGGCATCATGCAGCACTGCCTCAAGCGCAACACCGTCAAAGCGATTGTCCGCCAGGTCTACCGCGCCTTCGCCGCGCAAGGTCAGCGCATCGCTGCGCAGCACTGTGCGCCCGTCGAATGTGCTTTCCTTGAAAGTCCCGTCGATCATCACGCCGGTGCGCGCGCCGACCAGTCGGCGGACGAGGCCGTCGCTCGCCGACCCAGCATAGACCTCACCCACCATGCCGTATCGGCCCGCGCGATTGGTCAGCCGGAAGGCGGCGAAACGCTCGTCGCCGCGCTTGACCAGCGCGTGCCCCAGCCAGTTACGCCAGGTCCCATCACCCAGCACGCGCGCATTATAACCGGTGTTGGCCCCGGTCAGCCCGGCAACTACGCCGCCTTCGGGTGCGCTATAATCGAGATCGAGATCAAATCGGTCTCCGTCAGGTTCGGCATGGAGCGACAGGGCGATCCGGTCAGCCTTGCCCAGGTTGCCCTCAAGCTCAAGCGCGACCAGTCCATCGCGTATATCAGCGCTGGCCTGCAAATCGACCCGCTCGGCCTGATCCGTCGCAACGCCCGGTGCGATGGTCAAATTGTCGATCTCGAACCGGTCGATGCGGATATCGAAATCGGGCAGGATGGGCGCGTCGGGATCGCCCGGCAGCAGTTCAGGCAGGCGTTCCAGCCGCCCCCGCCGCGCAACAAGATGGCGGATATCGAGCCCACTCGTAATCCAGCTGAGCGGCCGCCAATCAAGTTCGACCACGGGAATGACCAGGAAGCGCCCCTTGGGATCGGACAGGATCACATCGTGCAGCACCGCCTCACGGTAGATATCGCCCTGGATCCGGCCCACTTCGATGCGCAGGCCGGAAGCTGGCGCATAGGAGGCAATCTGGTCTGCAATGAAGCGTTTGCCGAAGGGAGAATTGAGAACCAGGAATGCCAGCACCAGCGGCGCAAGGATCGCCGCAAGGGCCCAACCTATGCGTTTGGCCCAGCGCCGCCGCCGCGACACCTCGGGCGCCTCGGCTTCCGCCGATTCCACGATTTCGCCCTCCGCCATCAGAAGGCCTGCCCAAGCGAGACATAAACCGCCACCGGGCTATCGAACATCGGATCGCGGTTGAGCGGCACACCCACATCGACACGGATCGGCCCGAAGCCGGTCTTGTAGCGGATCCCCACACCGGCACCGTATTTGACAAAGCGGAAATCCGGCACAGTATCGATCGAGACCGCGCCCATGTCGAAGAAGGGCACAATTTGCACCGCGCCATCGAACAGGCCGGTATCGATCCGCGCCTCGGCACTGAATTCGACCAGCGAGCGCCCGCCAGTCGGTTCGCCAAAATCGTTGCGCGGACCAACCGCCTGATAACCAAAGCCGCGCACCGAAGAACCGCCACCGGCATAGATCCGGCGCGACGGTGCGACTTCGAATATTTCCGCGCCCTGGATTGTGGCAAAGCGGCCGCGCGCGGCAAGCGTGATGCCCTCGCTGGCGGGCAGGTAATAGCTCGCGTCGAGCTGAGCCCGGCCATAGATCGTCTCATCGCCCAATGTGCGCGAGATTTCCGGTGCCAATTGCAGGCTGACGCGGTAACCGCGTGTGGGATCGAGCAAGGAATCGCTCTCGTCGATCGTGCCGCGCCCGAACAGCGAGCCGACAAGATACTCCTCACGCGGCCGGGGAACCCCGTCAATCACACGGTTGCGCTCGTCAGTTAGCAACATTTCCGCGCCCACCTGCCAACTGAACGATTTCTGGAACAACAGGTTCGAAAGCCGCCCGAACGCGGCGCGCAGCCCAACCGTCCTGGCTTCGACCGCTTGGGTCCGGATGTCGCTGGCATAGGCATCGAGCGTCAGTATCTGATCCCTGCCTCGGAAATTGTTGCGTTTGAAACCGATCCCCGCCAGCTTTTCGCGCGTACCCAGAATACCGCGTATCTTGAGAGCGCCTTCAGGCGGGAAAAGGTTGCGATGTTCCCAGCTGGCTTCGATCTTCGCCCCATCTTCCGAACCATATCCGATCGCCCCAGCGATCGTGCGCAGCCGCCCCTTGGTGAGCGCGACATCCATCGCCAGCTCGCCTGGTTCACCGGCCTGCGGTTCGGCCTCGATACGCGGGGTGATTTTGACAGAGGAGACCAGGCCGGTGGCAAGGATGGCGCGGCGCAAATCCTGCTCAAGGCTGCGTTGATAGATCTCGCCCGGCTTGAAACGGGCGATCCGGGCAAGATGTTTGGCGGGCAGAAATTTCGGCAGATTGCTGGTCACATCGCCGAACACATATTTCCCGTCCGGCGTGACCTCCAGCGTGAGATCGCCTTCGCTGCGCGCGTGATCGATCAGCAATTCAGGCGGTGCGATTTCGGCAAAGGGATAACCGGTTTCGCCAAGCGCCACGGCGAGCGCATTGCGCCGTTCGACGATCCGGTCCGCCAACAGCGGATCGCCGCTGGCAATGGCGAAGGTTTCGCGCAAGGCAGGGTAATCTGGCGCAAGATCGAGCTGGCCAAGTTCGATCGCGCCAAAGCGATAGCGTTCGCCCGGGAAAATGGCGAAACGCACCGCCGGCACGTCAGCGGCATCATTCTCCGCCGCATCCGCTTCATCCAGGCTGCGCGACACACGCGCATCGTAATATCCGTAAACCCTTAGTTGCTGTTCCAGTAATTCGCGATCGGCCCTGATCCGCGATGCGCGCAGGGCAACATTGTCTTGCCCATTTCCAATCCCTTCGGCTTCGCGCAATTGCCTGAACCGATCAACAAAGGCATCCCGATCAGGAAACAATTCGCGATCCACCGGGAAAGCCAGCTCCAGCCCGCGATCGATCCTGACCGTCTCAAGCGCCGGCACGGGTGGTAAATCCAGTTCGGCCACACTGGCAAAGGGCTCGTCATCCGCCGCTTCGGGCTCGCCATTATCCGCTGGCGCGGGCGCAAGATCGAGCTCGTCCGATCCCGGATCGGGGATGTCGAGAGTTTCGAACGGGGCTTCGCTCTGTTCGACTGGTGGCTGACCGGCAGTTGCCTGATCGGTCCCTTCGCTTGCCCAACCCTCCGGCTGTTCGATCGCGCGATCAGGGATCAGCTCTTCAAGCCTGGTTGGCGCAGCCGTATCCTGTGCTGCAAGCGGCGATGCAAGCAGGCACGCACCAAGGATCAAGGCTGCGGGGCGAGGTGCTATAAATTCAACCCGTGGAAATACGTGGTTGCCGGCCATCCTTCCCACTCGATACGGGTACCGGATTGCGGCGCTTCGTGGCATCTGCGATCAACATTTCCTGTTCCTCGCGGCTGAAACGCACCCAGCCATCACGGGTCAGCTTTTCAAGCGGGCGATATCGTACCTTATATTGCATACGGGGCGAACCTTCCACCCAATAACCAAGGTAGACATAGGGCAGCCCTTCTGCTGCTGCGCGTCGGATATGATCGAGGATGATGTAATTGCCCAGCCCGGTACGCATCGGGTGCTGGGCATCATAGAAGCTGTAGATCATCGATAGACCGTCGTTCTGGCGATCAGTCAGGCATGCGCCGATCAGCCGGCCAGGCTGGCCATTGGGCAGTGGCTCGCGATATTCGATCATGGTGCTCGATACTGGCGTGTGCTCGACCATATCGGCAAAATCCATCTCGTCCATCGACGTCATGCCGCCATCGGGGTGGCGATCACCGAGATACTGCCGCAACAGCTCAAACTGCTCTTCTGTGGCCCAGGGGCGGCACTCGGTCGCGATCAGATCACCATTGCGGCGCAGCGCCCGGCGTTGCGATGCGGATTCGTCGAAATCGAGCGCGGACACACGCACGGACACACAAGCCTGGCAATCGAGGCAGCTGGGACGATAGGCCACCGTCTGGCTGCGGCGGAAGCCGATCCGCCCTAGCGCTTCGTTGAGCTGTTCTGCGTGCGGACCCTTGAGCTCGGTGAATACCTTGCGTTCGCTGCGCCCCGGCAAATAGGGGCACGGCGCCGGGCTCGTCACAAAAAAGCGGGGAAAGCGTATGGGCGCCGTCACGGTTTACTCGGGTCCTCGTCCAACCAACGGAATCGCATCTGGTGCGCGTTAAGGCCCTGTTATGCCTGTTCAGGCGCGCCGGTAAAAGGGCTTTAACCATGAGGTATGGTTAATATCGGCAATCCGATGGTCGAACCCGCGATGAAGCGGTCTTTTCGCGGGTCAGTTGAGCTCGACCGGGCTCACCGTATAGCCCTTGTCACGCAATGACTTAACCAAGGCATCCAGCTGTTCGCGGTCACGTGCCTCGCATTCGATATCGGTGATCAACCCCTTCGCCGGCAAAGACGTGAAAATGCGTTGGTGGTAGATTTCGATGATATTGACGTTGTGTTCGTTGAATTCGCGCATCACCTTGAACAGCGCGCCCGGCCGGTCCTGCAAGGTGATGCGCAGACGCGCCAGCCGCCCTTGACGGGCAAGATCTCGCAGCAGCACATTGGCAAGCAGGCGGGGATCGATATTGCCGCCGCACAGCACCAGGCCAACCTTCTTGCCGGCAAATCGTTCGCGATTGGCCAGCACCGCCGCCAGCCCGGCCGCACCAGCCCCTTCAACTACCGTCTTCTCGATCTGCAGCAGCAACGAAACCGCTTCCTCCAGCGCGCGCTCGTCAACCAGCACGATGTCGTCAACCAGGCTGGCGATAATCCGCGAGGTGAATTCGCCCGGCGCCTTGACCGCAATGCCTTCCGCCAGCGTGTCGCCGCCGCAATCCATCACCTCGCCCTTGATCCGGGCGTACATCGAGGGAAACAGTTCAGCCTGGACCCCGATCATCTCGATCGCGGGATTGATCGCATCGGCAACGGTTGCAATACCCGACATCAGCCCGCCGCCGCCGATCGGCACCACCATGCAATCGAGATCGGGCACCTCCTCAAGCATTTCGAGCCCGACCGTGCCCTGCCCCGCCGCTACCAGCGGATCGTCGAAGGGATGGATGAAGGTCAGCCCAAGCTGCTTTTCCATGCTGCGCGCATGGGCATAGGCATCGTCAAAAGTCTCGCCCTCCAGCACAATCTGGCCGCCCACGCTTTCGGTCTGCATCACCTTAACGGTGGGTGTGGTGCGCGGCATCACGATTGTGACGGGAACACCCAGCCGCGTGCCATGATAGCTCAGCCCCTGGCTGTGATTGCCCGCCGAAGCGGCGATCACGCCGCGCTGGCGCTGCTCCTCGCTCAAATGCAGCAGCGCGTTGAGCGCGCCGCGCTCCTTATAGGCGGCGGTGAACTGGAGGTTTTCGAACTTGAGCCAGATTTCGCAACCTGCGATCTTCGACAGCGTGATCGAATGCATCATCGGCGTGCGCACAACGGCGCCTTCGATCCGCGCGGCAGCGGCGCGGACATCTTCGATCGTCAGCGCGGCGCGCGCTGCATCTACACTGGCAAAGGCCGGTTGGCTGGTCATGGCGCGGCGGCTTAAGGGCTATATCGGCTGGCCGCAACGCTATTTGGGCTTTTGCGAGCGATAAAAGCGGTTGCAGTCACACCATTTGGCATTACCCCGCCTCCCTTATGAGCCAGAAACAGAAAGTCGCTTTCATCGGGCTGGGCGTGATGGGTGGGCCAATGGCGCGCCATCTTGCGGCCGCCGGATATGATGTCACCGGATACAATCGCACCCTCACGCGGGCCGAAGCCTGGCGGAAAGGCTGCGCCGACCATGGCCTTGAGGTATTGACGGCCCCCACCCCGGCCGAAGCCGCCGCCGGAGCAGACATGGTATTCACCTGTGTCGGCAATGACGAAGACCTGGCAGAGGTTGTGCTTGGCGCGGACGGCGTGCTTGGCGCGATGCAGCAAGGCGCACTGCTGGTCGATCACACCACCGTATCGGCCGATATGGCGCGGCGGATTGACGTGGCCGCTCGCAAGCGCGGGCTCGAAGCTGTGGATGCGCCCGTTTCCGGCGGGCAGGCGGGCGCCGAAAACGGCAAGCTGGCAATCATGTGCGGCGGCAGCGCGGGGGCCGTGTCGCGCGCCACGCCAGCGATGGACAGCTATGCCGCCCGCATCGTCCATGTCGGCATGGCAGGTGCCGGACAAACGGCCAAAATGGCCAACCAGATGTGCATTGCCGGCGTGCTTGGCGGGCTATCCGAAGCGATCAGGCTGGCCAGCGCGGCCGGGCTTGACATGGACAGGACCTTTGAAGCGATTTCGGGCGGGGCGGCGCAAAGCTGGCAGATGGAAAACCGCTGGCACACCATGGTGAAGGACGAATTCGATTTCGGCTTCGCGATTGACTGGATGCGCAAGGACATGGGTTATGCGCTTGATGAGGCGCGCCGTCTGGGCCTGTCCTCACCGATCTCCGCGCTGGTTGACCAGTTCTATGCCGAAGTACAGGCCGCAGGAGGCGGCAGGCGCGACACCAGCGCGCTGATCACGCGGCTGCCCAAGGGAAAATGACATGAAGACACTTTTCGTCAGCCTGACCGCAATCCTCCTGGCGGTCCCGGCGGCGCCTGCGCTGGCCGATACGCTGGTCGACAATGTCCAGGGCATCACCATTGGAACCGATGGCAAGCTGGACCGGTTCGATGCACTGGTAATTGCCGATGACGGCCGCATCAGCGCGGTGCTCAAGCAAGGCGATCCGCGCCCCAAGCGGATCGATTACCGCGTCGATGGCGAAGGCCGCGTCATGCTCCCCGGCATGATCGACGCGCATCTCCACGTCATGGGGGTCGGCTTTGGGGAATTGACACTCGACCTGTCGCAGACCGCTTCGCTTGAGGAAGCGCTGCAGGAAATCGCTGAATTTGCGCGCGCCAATCCCAGCCGCCCATGGATCCTTGGGCGCGGCTGGAACCAGGAGAAATGGGGCCTCGGTAGGTTCCCGACTGCAGCTGATCTGGACGCCGTGGTGCCTGATCGGCCGGTGTGGCTGAGCAGGGTCGATGGTCATGCCAGCTGGGCCAACAGCATTGCGATGGAAAAGGCGGCAGTCACCGCGGCCTCGAAGGACCCAAGCGGCGGCCGGATCATCCGCAAGCCCGGCTCGCGCGAACCGGCCGGCGTATTTGTCGATGCCGCTGAAGCTCTGGTCAATGCGGTGGTCCCCGCTCCGCGCCCGAGCGATCGCGACATCGCTCTGCGCAAGGCGCAGGATTTGCTGATCGCCAGCGGGATAACTGCAGTTGCCGACATGGGCACCACACTCGAGGATTGGCAGACCTATCGCCGGGCCGGCGACAACGGCGCCCTCAAGCTGCGGATCATGGCCTATGCTGGCAGCGTCCAGGCGATGGAACTAATCGGCGGCCCCGGCCCCACACCCTGGCTTTATCAGGACCGGCTGCGCATGGGCGGGCTCAAGCTCTACCTCGATGGCGCGCTCGGTTCGCGCGGCGCGGCACTCAAACAGCCCTATCATGACGAGCCGAGCCATCGCGGGCTACCGCGGCTTACGTCTGCGCAATTGCGCAATCTGATGAGCCGCGCCGCCATGGATGGCTTCCAGCTTGCCGTCCACGCAATCGGTGATGCCGCCAATTCCGATGTCTTGAGCGCGATCGAAGAACTGAGCTCATCCTATTCCGGTGACAGGCGTTGGCGCATCGAACACGCGCAGATTGTCGATCCAGCGGAGATCGCACTGTTCGGCAAGCACAGTATCATCGCTTCGATGCAGCCGCTCCACCAGACCAGCGACCGCTTGATGGCGGAAGCGCGGCTGGGGCCTGACCGGCTGGGTGGGGCTTATGCCTGGCGCAGCATCGCCGCAGCGGGCGCGCCGCTAGCCTTTGGCTCGGATGCGCCGGTCGAACCGGCAGACAGCTTTGCCGGCATGGCCGCCGCGATCAGCCGCACCGATGCGAAGGGCGAACCGTTTGGTGGCTGGCTACCGCAGGAAAGCGTTTCGCGTGAGGCCGCGCTGGCTGCGTTTACTTCCGGCGCGGCCTATGCCGGATTCGCTGACGGGCGGTTTGGGCGGTTGGTGCCAGGCGAACGGGCGGATTTCATCCTGGTCGATCGCGATCCGTTCCTGTCGTCCCCGCAGGACATTCGCGGCACACGTGTACTAGAGACCTGGATCAACGGGGAAAGGCTGTTCGTCGCCAAATGATCAGGCCGGTGTTTGGCACGCATCATGCCGGAGACTCGCGTTTACTTGGTGTTAAGCCTTGATTCGCCATCATACGTATTCACGGGCGGGGCATTGGCCGTAGAGTCTTTCTATTGGCGGCAAGAATGCAACAGTCTGCACTGAAACATTCAATTCGGCGATGAATTCAAACAGTTTGACGAACAAATATTTAGAATAGGGGCTTGTGCCCAAGCGCAAGGTTCCGTAATATAAAAAACAATCAAGACAAGCCGATAGGAGATCCTTGATGAAATTGCGTACCGTAGCAGCAGCCGCTGCAGTTCTCTCTCTGGCAACCGCTCCGGCAATCGCCGAAGTTTCGCTTGCTCGCACTCCTGCTCCGGCTGAAGGCGAAAGCGAACTGGGTGGTGGCTCGGGCCTGCTGATCGCCATTATTGCAGCTGCTGCAGTGATTGGCGGCATTATCATCGCTGCTGATGGCAGTGACGAGCCGGTCAGCCCCTAAGCGGCGACCCAAAACGAATAGAAAGCGGGGTCCTTCGGGCCCCGTTTTTTTTGGACCGATCAATTCGCCATTCCGGCGCCTCATGCATCCTGTTTATGAGTTTAAAGCGTAGCTCAATCTGAACTTGGTTCAGTCTTGACCTCAGCGGCAATGTCGCCCACTTCCTCGCTGTCGCTGTCAGAACCTTCGGGCTCCTTTTTCTCCTGCAAGCGCATCACCAGCAGCGAGCCTTCGAACAGCAGCAGCAGCGGGATCGCCAGAATGACTTGCGAGCCGGGATCAGGCGGCGTCACAACTGCGGCCAATGCCACTATCCCCACGATAACATAACGCCGCGCCCCGGCGAGTTGCGCGCGCGAGACAATCCCCGCACGATTGAGCAACAACAACAAAACGGGCAGCAGGAAGCTTATCCCGAAGGCCAGGATGAACTGCATCACCAGGCCAAGATAATCGCCTGCCGAAGGCAAGGCCTCTATCTTGAGCCCGCCGGCCTCCCCTCCGAAGCCGAGAAACCACTCGAAGGCGGTAGGCATTACGACGAAATAGGCGAGCGCGGCGCCAGCGGTAAACAGGATTGGTGTCGCGATCAGAAACGGCAGGAAAGCTTTCTTCTCGCGCGCATAGAGCCCCGGCGCGACGAAGGCCCACAGCTGGTTGGCGATGATCGGGAAGCTGACAAAGAATCCCGCGAACAGTGCCACCTTCAGCTCGACGAAAAAAACTTCGTAAAGCTTGGTGAAGATCAGCTGCCCCTCCCCGTCAGGAAAGGCATTCTTGAGCGGCTGTATCAGGAACCCCAGGATCGGATCGGCGAAATAGAGGCAAATCGCGAAACCGGCGCCCAAAGCCAGCACGCTACGGACCAGGCGAGTACGCAGTTCGATCAGATGTTCGAGCAACGGCGCTTCGGTCTCATCGATATCGCGGATCTTGATGGCCATGCTGCCGCCCTCAATCCCGCTGGTCTGGCTTGCCTAGCGGCAATTGCGGGTCACCCGTTGGCGAACCGGGCGCAGGATCGTCCTCGGTCGGGAAATCCGGCTCTGCCGCTTCGGCTGAAGCTGCCGAGGGCCCGGTTATCGCCTCGTCGGCAAAGGCCTCCGCATCATCCGTGCGGGCCATGATCGCTTCGTTTTGCGCCTTCCACTTCTTTTCCAGCTCTTCCAGTTCGGCTTCGCGGATCATGGTGTCGATCCCGCTGCGAAAGTGTGAAGAGACGCGGCGCACCTTGCCTATCCAGCGGCCTGCGGTGCGCAAGGCAAGCGGCATGTCCTTGGGGCCGATGACAAGCACCGCCACAATCACGATCACCAGCAGTTCGCTGGCGCCGATATCGAACATGCCGTGGGCCTCCTAGCCCTTGAGATCGGGCGTGTCAGAGCGCGGCGCAGGCTGAGGGTCTGCTTTCTGCTGCGCGTCGCTGTGTGGCTTCTGCGCTTGCCCTTCGATTTGTGCAGCGGGTTTTGTAGAGGGGCTATCCTCTTCGCTCATACCCTTTTTGAAACTGCTGATTCCCTTGCCGAAATCGCCCATCATCTCGGAAATGCGCCCGCGCCCGAACAGGACGAGCACGACCAGCGCGATGATAAGGAGCTGCCAAATACTAAGACCCATGGGAATTCTCTCTGAATGCGTTGCAGAGCCAATATAGGACACCGAAGCCGCAGGCGCCAGTAACGTTTGGTCAGCCCCGCGATTCACCTGCTTCGCTGGATTCGCCGATTTCATCGGCTGGCTCACCGCCATCTGCCTCGGCAGCGTCAGCCTCTTCATGCAAGGCCTCGAAAGCATCGTCGACCGGATCGAGCAAGCCCGCCGCGCGCAGTTCGTCAATTCCCGGCAAGTCGCGGCGACTGGAAAGGCCGAAGTGGTCGAGGAATTCCTGCGTGGTCGCGTAGATCACCGGGCGTCCGGGCACTTCGCGCCGCCCCGCCAGTTTGATCCAGCCCGCCTCCATCAGCACGTCAAGCGTGCCCTTGGCGGTCTGCACGCCGCGGATCGATTCGATTTCGGCACGGCTGACCGGCTCGTGATAGGCGACAATCGCCAGCACTTCGGTGGCCGCCCGGCTCAGGCGCCGAACCTGCTCGCGTTCACGCCGCAGCAGATGCGCAAGATCGGGCGCGGTCTCGAAATGCCAGCGCTTGCCGCGTTCGACCAGGTGGACGCCGCGATCCGAATAATGGATCTGCAACTCAACCACGGCCTCGCGCACGATCGCATTCTCAAGCCCGCCGAGATGCCCGGCCAGCGCTTCAATGCTCATCGGCTCCTCGCTTGCAAACAGTGTCGCCTCGAGCGCACGCAGAACTTCGCCCGGGGTTTCGCTGCTCACTTGACGATCCTTCTGAGCCGCATGGCACCGAAAATTTCCTCTTGCGCAATTTCCGCCCTGCCCAGCCGCGCCAGTTCCAGCGCAGCAACAAAGCTGGATGCAAGCGCGGACTTGCGCAGCCGCGGCTCTGCATGCGGGGGCAGGAAGTCGCGCAGGTCCATCCAGTCAAGTGTCACACCCAGCATGGCGGAAACCCGGTCTAGCGCGCTTTCAAGCGTCATCACCGGCCTGTCGAAGACATGGTATATTCTTGGTGCGGTGCGTGCCTTGACCTGACCATAGGCCTGGATCAGGGCATAATTGTCGCACTTCCACTGCGTCTTGCGATCGATCCTGAGGCCTTCCGGGCAGCCGCGCAGGAATATATCGCGTCCGATCCGGTCACGCCCCATCAGCCGGGCCGCCGCCTCGCGCATCGCGCCGAGCCGCTGGAGCCGCAGTTGCAGCCGCAGCGCCAGATCTTCGGGGCTTGGATCTTCCTGCTCTTCCCTCGGCAGAAGCAGCGCCGATTTGAGATAGGCCAGCCAGGCTGCCATCACCAGATAGTCAGCCGCCAGTTCAAGCCGCAATGCCCCCGCCCGATCGATAAAGGACAGATATTGGTCAACCAGCGCGAGGATCGAAATCTGCCGCAGATCGACCTTCTGCCGCCGCGCCAAATCCAAAAGCAGGTCAAGCGGTCCCTCCCAGCCTTCGAGCTCGAGATAGAGCGCGCTGTCATCGTCCGGCTTGGCCGGTGCGGCAACGCCTTCCCATTCATCGCCTTCTTCGGCTTGCGGGGCTGCGAACAACAGGCCGTCCTCGCTCATGCGGCTTCCCCCACAGCACCCAACAGCGCATCGCGCTGAGCCAGCAATTCGGCGGCCTCGCCGCAGCCCTCACGCAGCCGGGTTCCAGCAAGCGCGCGGGCAAGCCGCGTCCCGGTCACTTCACCCATCGCGGGAAGAATTTCCGCTATCGCCGCCATGTCAGGCATCCTGGCCCAGCAATTGAGCACCAGATCGCAACCTGCGGCATGGGCGCGCGCGGCGCGTTCTGGCACGCTGCCTTCAAGCGCCTCCATATCGATGTCATCGCTCAGCAAAAGCCCGTCGAAACCGATCCGCCCCCGGATGATCTCTGCGATCACGACTGGCGAGAGCGTGGCGGGCTGTTCCGCATCCCAGGCGGTGAAGCGAATATGCGCGGTCATCCCGATATGCGCACGGTCGCTCAACGCAGCGAAAGGCGCAATATCGGCTTCAAGCTCCTTATCGCTGGCATCCACCACCGGCAGCTGAAGGTGGCTGTCGCAGGTCGCGCGGCCATGGCCCGGCATATGCTTGAGGCAGCCCGCAACTCCGCCAAGCGCCAGCCCGTCAAGCACCGCCCGCCCCAGGGCCGCCACCTGCATGGGTTCGCTTCCCAGCGCGCGATCACCGATGACATTATCGGTTTCGGGCCGGCGCAGGTCGAGCGGAGCCTGGAAATCGACCGTGATCCCCATCGCCGCCAGCTCCAGCGCCATCGCCTGCGCATTGGCCCGCGCCGCCTCGATCGCGCTGGCAGGGGCGATCCGGTAAAGCCTGTCGAATACTTCGCCTGCGGGATAGGCGGTCCAATGCGGCGGACGCATCCGTGCAACCCGTCCGCCTTCCTGATCGATCGAAACCAGCAGATTTTCGCGCCCGTGAATGCTGCGCAAATCATCTGTCAGGCGGCGCAATTGCACAGGATCGACGCAGTTGCGGGCGAACAGGATATAGCCCGCCGGATCGGCCTCTGCGAAAAAGGCGCGCTCGTCGGCGGTCAGCTCAGCCCCGGCAATCCCGAAAATGGCAGGCGTCATAAGCAAAAGATTCGCAGCAAAGCCTGAAAACGGCAAGTTCGGACATGGTTAGTGCGGGGGAAAACGGCGCGTTTCTGCCCCGCTCAAGCAAATTTGCTGCACTATTTCAGCGTTTCACCTGGCAAGCGAGCCCATCGGCCTTGAGCGCTTCACACAGCGTTCGCGCTGCCGACAGATCAGGCGCCACAGCCTGCAAGCGGTAGACAGTACCGATATCCGCCTGCCCCTTCACAACGCGGTGGCGCACGCCATTGAGCAAAGTGGTCTGGCGCTGCAGTGTGGCCCAGCCGGTTTCCGCCGCGCCCTGCGAACCATAGGCGCCCACCTGCACGCCCACCCCGTCCTGCTCGATCACGGTTTCATCACTGCTACGGGTCGCGATAACAGGTCGCGGCACGCTGCCGGCTTCAGGCGGGGCGGGCGGCGTGGTATCCTCTGCCAATTGCCCTTCACGGGTGATTCCTTCGCCTACCTTGGGCGCCACGTTGCCTGTGCCGGCAAAGGTCTTGCCGCCGGCATCCTCTGGCCGCTCTTTATAGGGACCAGGTGGGGCCTCGATCGTGCTGCCATCGGCCACGATACTCGGACCCATAGCATGGTTCGAATACCACCAGACCCCGCCGATCGCGGCTGCGAGCAACACCAGCAGCACCGCAGCAAAGCCCACGATACGCTTAGTATCGACCGCGCCCTCTTCGGGATCATATTCATCGGATTCGAGCCACGGCAGGCTGTCATCGCCGTTTAGCGCAAGCTCCGCCTCATCTGCCCTGTCACCCCGATATCCCTCACTCGGCGAGATCATGCTCACATCTCCTCGACCGCATCGACCCCCAGAATGCGCAAGCCGTTACGGATAACCTGACCCAACTGGTCGGCAAGGTAAAGCCTTGCACCGGTCAGCGCTGGATCATCGGTGAGGATAAAGCGCTTCTCAGGCCGGTCATTGCCCAGATTCCAATAGGCGTGGAAGGCCCCTGCCAGCTCGTAAAGATAGAAGGCGATCCGGTGCGGCTCACGCGCCTTGGCTGCAGCCTCCACCTCGCGCGGAAACTGTGCCGCCTGCTTGATCAGTTCAAGCTCCTCCTCGCCCAGCAGCGAGAGGGAAACGCCTGACGGGGCAAGCCCCGCCGCAGCCGCTTTTCGCAAAGTCGAACGGATCCGCGCATGGGCATACTGGACGTAGAAAACCGGGTTGTCCTTCGATGCCTCGATCACCTTGGCGAAATCGAATTCCATCTGCGCCTCGGGCTTGCGCGTCAGCATGGTGAAGCGCACCACATCCTTGCCTACTTCGCGCACCATGTCGGCTACCGTTACGAAAGTGCCCGAACGCTTCGACATCTTGATCGGCTCGCCGCCGCGCAGCAGCTGCACCATCTGCACCAGCTTGACGTCGAAGGAGATGACTTTTCCCTGCCCTTCGGCCAGCGCGGCGACAGCGGCCTTGATCCGCTTTACCGTGCCCGCATGATCCGCGCCCCAGATGTCGATCAGCGCATCAGCACTCTCTGCCTTCTGCATGTGATAGGCCAGATCGGCGCCGAAATAGGTCCAGCTGCCATCCGACTTTCTGATCGGTCGATCCTGATCGTCGCCGTATTTCGTGCTGCGGAACAGTGGCAGTTCCACCGGCTCCCAGTCTTCTGGCGGAGCCTTGCCCTTGGGCGCTTCCAGAACGCCGTCGTAAACCAGGTCATGCGCGCGCAGCCAGGCTTCGGCGGCTTCGGGCTTTCCTGCGGCCTGCAAGGCGGCCTCGGACGAGAACACATCGTGATGGATGCCGAGCAGCGCAAGGTCAGCCTTGATGAGGGCCATCATCTGCTCGACTGCCTCGGCGCGGAAGATCGGCAGCCATTCCCCTTCGGCCACGTCCTTGAACCGCTCGCCCAACTCGCTGGCGAGATATTCGCCCACCGGGATCAGATAGTCGCCCGGATAAAGCCCTTCCGGAATCTCGCCGATATCCTCACCCAGTGCCTCGCGATAACGCAGGTGGGCAGAGCGCGCGAGCACATCCACCTGCCCGCCGGCATCGTTAATGTAATATTCGCGGGTGACCTCATGCCCGGCAAATTCGAGCAGGCTCGCAAGCGCATCGCCCACCACCGCCCCGCGGCAATGGCCCATGTGCATCGGCCCGGTCGGGTTGGCCGAAACATATTCGACATTCACCCGCCGTCCCTTGCCTGTGTCAGAACGTCCATAGTCGCTGCCCAGCTTTCCAATCGCGCTGAGCTCTGCAATCCAAACGGCAGGATCAAGCCGTAAATTGATGAAGCCCGGACCGGCTATCTCGGCGCTGGCAATCGCCGGATCGGCGGATAGCTTGCCCGCGATCGCTTCAGCCAGCACGCGCGGGTTGGCCTTGGCCTGCCCGGCCAGCACCATCGCAGCGTTGGTGGCAAGGTCACCGTGGCTGGCGTCACGCGGCGGCTCGACCGCCACACTGCCGCGCGCGCAGCTTGCAGGCAGCACCCCTTCGGCTTCTAGCGCAGACAATGCCGCACTGATCTTGGCTTCGAATAGTTTGTAGAGCGTTGGGCTGTCGGACATGGCTCGTGCGCCTAGCCGAATCCGCCAGAATCGCAAGCGCGGCGAGCCTGCGCCCGATCAACGCGTGACGTTATAGGCCAGCTGGTCCTGCGTCAGCTGAAAGCCGATCAGCAGCTCGAAGCTTGCGCGCTGCAATGCCGCGCGAACCTGCGGATCGGCCAGCGGATCGAGCGCGGCATCTATGTCCCCCGGCTTGCGCTTGCGGGTGATCTGCTCGCGAATTTCCGCCGGAAGGGTCGCTTCGGCGCGGTCCACGAATGCGCCCGCCTGTGCCGAAGCGCTGGCGCGTTCCTGCCCATCGGCGAAGTTGAGCGTCACGGTGCCCACCCGCTTGGTCACCACGGCGCTGCCGCCGCGCACTACAGTGGTGAAATAGGGCAGCTCCACGGTGCGCGCCCCGCGCACATCGGTGCGGCGTGCCACTACATCGAAAGTGGCGTTGGTATAGACCCGCTCTGCCCCTTCGTCGCAGGTGTAGCGCAGATTGGTGATGGCTGCGCTCACATCCATGTTGTCAGCAGTGCGATCACCGGCACTGCGGAAAAGTGTGACGTCGCCGGTGTAATCGGGAATCCCGACTGCGGGGCAGGAGGAGAGCACCGAGGTAATCCCCACGCCCTGGTCAATGACCAGTTCACCCTTCTTGGAACAGCCAGCCAGTGCGGCGGCAAATGCGAATGTCAAAGCTATGCGGCTGCGACGAATCATCAGTCTGCGGTCCTCATTACCGGCCACAGGTGGTGGCCATGTTCCAAGAAGCGAGCCAAGCGGCCCCGAATTCGAATAGGTTGTCACGCCCTAGCGGTGCGCGCAGCAAAGCGCTAGAGGGCGGGACATGAACGCTCCCTTTCACTCATCAGAATCGGGGGACAAGCTCCCCGTCCTCAAATTGCTGATTGCGGCGCCGCGCGGTTTTTGCGCGGGAGTCGATCGCGCGATCGAAATCGTCGAGAAGGCGCTTGAACGCCACGGTGCGCCGGTTTTTGTGCGGCACGAAATCGTGCACAACAAATATGTTGTCGACGAGCTCAAGGCCAAAGGGGCCGTGTTCGTCGAGGAACTGGACGAAGTGCCTGATGATGCGCCGGTGGTGTTCAGTGCGCATGGCGTGCCCAAGTCGGTTCCTGCCGAAGCGAAGCGGCGCAAACTGCGATATGTTGATGCCACCTGCCCACTGGTTAGCAAGGTTCACCGGCAAGCCGAACGCCAGATCGACAAGGGCCGCCATATCATCTTTATCGGCCATGCCGGGCATCCAGAAGTGGTCGGCACCATGGGCCAGGTCGCGCCAGGCCAAATGACGCTGGTCGAAACGCTTGAAGATGTGGAGCGGCTGGATTTTACCGACAAGGATGAACTCTCGTTTCTGACACAAACCACGCTGTCGGTGGAGGACACCGCCCAGATCGTGCAGGCGCTGGAACGGCGCTATCCGCACATCGTCGGGCCCAAGGCGGAAGATATCTGCTATGCGACATCAAACCGGCAAGCGGCAGTAAAGCAGATTGCCCCCCAAAGCGATCTGGTGCTGGTTATCGGAGCGCCCAATAGCTCGAACTCCTTGCGGTTGGTCGAAGTGGCCGAGCGGCTGGGCACCACCGCATACCTGATCCAGCGAGCCGGCGATATCGATCCGGCATGGCTGGAAGGAGTTGGGACATTAGGCCTTACTGCCGGCGCTTCCGCGCCCGAGATGCTGGTGCGCGAAGTGGTCGCACGGCTCAGTGAATGGCGGCAGATTGAAGAGGAAACGGTCACCGCTGCGGTAGAAAAGATCGTGTTCAAGCTGCCGCGCGAGCTGGCCGAATAGCAGAAAGCTGGCCGGTGGCTGTCTATACCCATCTCGCCGCAGAACAGCTCGCAGAGCTGATCGACGCTTATGACGTGGGGCCGCTGGTCTCGGCAAAGGGCATTGCCGAAGGCGTTTCGAACAGCAATTGGGTGGTTGAAACGGGCGGCAGCAAGGCCGCCGGTTCGCGCTTTATCCTGACCATGTATGAACGGCGGATCGAGATCGCCGACCTGCCGTTCTTTCTCAACCTGCTTGATCATCTGGCGGAGCGTAATTGCCCCGTCCCGCGCACTATCCACGACCGGGAAGGCGCGAGCTTCCGCATGATCGAAGGCAAGGCGGTGGTGCTGATAGAGTTTCTGCCGGGCGTGTCGGTTGACCATCCCACGCCCGCGCAGGCGCGCTCGGTCGGGCAGGCTCTGGCTCAGGTGCACCTCGCATCGCAGGATTTCGGGATGAGCCGCCCCAATACGCTCGACATCACCATGTCACAGCAGACGCTTGAAAATTGCGGTGACGGGGCGCTTGCGGCAATCGGCCCGGAGCTGGCGGCCTGTGTTGCAAAGGCTGATGCGCTTCGGGAAGCCTGGCCATGGGAACTGCCACGCGCGATCTGCCATACCGATCTTTTCCCGGATAACGTGCTGATGCTGGGCGAGAAGGTCAGTGCCCTGATCGATTTCTATTTCGCCTGCGAAGACGCCATGGCCTACGATCTGGCGGTCACTCACGCCTCTTGGTGTTTCGGGCACCAGGGGCGAGAGTTCAGCGAAGGAATCGGGCGCGCTCTGGTGGCCGGGTACGAATCGGTTCGTCCGCTGTCCCTGCGAGAGCGCGAAGCAATGCCGCTGCTGGCACAAGGAGCTTGCCTGCGCTTCATTGCCAGCCGGGCGGAAGACTGGCTAAACACTCCGCAAAACGCATTGGTCACCCGCAAGGACCCGATGGATTTCGTCCGCCGACTGGACTTTTACGCCGCAGCCGGCGCCGGCGCTTTTACAGACAAGCCATGAAGCAGGTCGTGATATTCACCGACGGTGCTTGCAAGGGCAATCCCGGACCGGGCGGCTGGGGCGCGATCCTGCGCATGGGGCGGCACGAGAAGGAAATGTCGGGCGGCGAGGCCGAGACGACCAACAACCGGATGGAAATGACGGCAGTCATCAAGGCACTCGGTGCGCTTAACGAACCGTGCAAGGTGGCACTCTATTCGGACAGCAAATATGTGGTCGAAGGGATCACGAAATGGGTCGGCGGCTGGCAAAAGCGCGGTTGGAAAACCGCTGCAAAAAAGCCCGTGCTGAACGAAGATTTGTGGCGCGAACTGATCGAAGCGGCTGCCCGCCACGATGTTACCTGGCACTGGATCAAGGCGCACAACGGGCACCCAGAGAACGAGCGGGCCGACCGGCTGGCGAGCGATGAAGCCGACGCTCGAAACGGAAAGTAGGACTGACCGCCCCAGGCCATTTGGCCCGAGCGATCACCTCCGGTATTCTTCGATAAGCCGGCTCAGCCGGCGGTAGTGTCGACCACTTCAGCTTTCGGCCCGTTCTTCAGGACCGATTCGATCGCGTTCTTGGCGCTGGCCTTCGAACTGTAGCCTTCAGTCCACCAGATCGTTTCCGAATTGTAGACGAAATAGGACACGAACTCGCCCTTCTTGTTCTTACGAATTTCGAAACGGTGGGCCATGAGCATTCTCCCTCGGCTGGCTTTGCAACTGCAAAGCAACCTAACGTTGCATTTGCAAAAAGCTAGGGTCAGGCAAAGCGGGCCGGCGCATAGGCTGAAGGATCGAGCCGCGCGGTAATATCGTCCGGCGGGCGTTCGAGCAGCAATTGCGCGCCAAGGCGGGCGGCGGCAGGCGCAGTCTGGATGCCATATCCACCCTGCCCGGAAAACCAGAAGAACGCCGGATTGGCGGGATCGCGGCCGTAAACGGGCCTGCGGTCAGGCGCGAAACTGCGCAGCCCCGCCCATTTGCGTTCCAGCCCCAATACGCGCCACTCGGTCGCCTGCTCCAACCGGTCAATCGCTGTCGCAACATCGATTTCCTCCGGAGCAGCATCGATTGCCGGTGAAGGCGTTTCGTCATGCGGGCTCAGCCACACACGCCCGCTCTCAGGCTTGAAATAGAACCCTCCCGAAATATCGAGGCAGAGCGGTGTATCGTCGCGCAGAGGTGGATCGACCCGCAATTGCACGACCGTACGGCGATAGGGCGTGATGCCCAGCGGCTGCACCCCGGCCAGGCCGGCAATCTGGTCTGCCCAGGCCCCAGCGGCATTGACCAGCGTACCGGCCGAAAACTGCCTTCCGTCCTCAAGCGCGATGCGCCAGCTATTGTCCGCAAACGAAAGTGAGGTCACGCGCGCTCGGCACTGCAGCACGGCGGCGCTCGCTTTCGCCTGTTTGAGATAATGCGCATGCAAGCCCGCAACATCGATGTCGGCGCAGCGCTTCTGCCAGATCGCGCGGTCCCACTGCGGGCGCAGGCCCGGAACGAGGCGGTTCAGCTCGCTCTGGCCGATCCGCTCGAACTGTGCGCCGGTGCTGGCGAAGCGGGCGAAAAAATCGTCAATTTTCGCATCGTCTGCCTCGCGCGCGAGATAGAGCGCGCCGCGATTGGAGAGAAAACCGTGCCGGTCGAGATATTCCCCGGACGCGATCGTAAGCGGCACGATTTCCGGCCCGCCATAACATTCTTCCCAGAACGCCGCCGAGCGCCCGGTCGAATGGTAGCCCGGCATATCCTCGGCCTCGAGCATGAGCACACTGGCGGATGCGCCAATCTCGGCCGCCAGGCTGGCGCCCGCCATTCCCGCACCTACGATGGCAATATCGAACCGAACCGTCACTTGCGAGGCGTCACCCTGGCCAGGAAATCGTCGATTGCTGCCATCGCGCGGTCGCGCACGGAATCAACCTCGCGCAGGATTTCATGGTGCGACTCATTGCCAAAACGCACCAGTTCGGCGTGGGGCAGGCGCAGGGCTGCGCGCTCGATCGCAGCCATTGAAACCAGCTTGTCATTCGACGTGCCGATCAGCAGAACCGGGATATCGACCTGCTCCAGCCTGCCAGGCGCGAAAATCGCGCGTATCGAGGCATAGGCCCGCTCTACCCAGCCCCAGCTGCCCGGCCCCATCACCAGTTCCGGGCGATGTTCACGCCACCACAGTTCGTCGGCATAGCGGTCATCGTCATGGCTCAGCAGCGCCTGGCGCGAGGCCGGGACTTCGCCGGGCTTTTCGCTCCATTTCCAGGCCGGTCGGGCAGGGTCGCCCAGCTTCGCCATCAGCTTGGCAGCAGCGTGGCCGATCGCCGCCGGTATGGCGCCGGTGAATCCCAGCATCGGAGCAGAGAGCACCAGCGCATCGGGATCAACCTTGCCGTCAATCACCCCGCGCAAGACAAGATGGCCGCCCATCGAATGCCCGGCCAATATATGCGGCGCGGGGGTGCTGGCCTTCCATTGGCTCCAGAAATTTCCCAGATCGGCAACCCAGGTTGAAAAATCATCGATATGGCCGGTCACGGTATCATTGCCCAATCGGCCCGATCCCGCTTGCCCGCGCCAGTCTGCGGCGGTTACCCGCCATCCGGCGCGATGCCACTGTTCAAGCGTCTCGAGATATTTCTCGTAATTGTCGCCGCGCCCAGGAAAAAACAGGATCGAACCGCGCGGGCTGGTGCCGGAATTTGCTCCCGACCAGTCAATCCGGCGCAGTTCGTGGCCGTCGGATGCGGTCCACCGGCTCTCATGGGCAGAGGCGGGAATTGCCCGCCGATCGATGGCTGGGAAAGCAGCTTGGCTCACGTGGCTAATTTCAACCCTCCGGGCGTGGTTACTTTTTGGTAAGTGCTATCCTCTAGCAAGAGTCTCCACGGGGAACCAATGGGGGCCACATGCTGGGCGAATATTTCCACTACGGACTGCTGGTCGGCTTGGCAATCGCGCTGCTGATTGCCGCATTCACTGACCTGCGCCGCCGCCAGATCGACAATTGGTTGAACGCTGGCGTTGCGCTGGCTGCGCCACTGTTCTGGTGGTCGAGCGGGCTTTCGCTGTGGCCGGATGTGGCGATCCAGCTGGGTGTGGCCATGGCGGCCTTTGCCGTTCTGGCCGGCCTCTTCGCGCTCAAGATGATGGGCGGCGGCGATGTGAAGCTGCTGACCGCACTGGCGCTGTGGATCGAACCGAGCTGGTTCCTGAAACTGCTCATCGTGATGGCGCTGGCCGGTGGCCTTCTGACCATCGTCGTGGGCTGCTGGCATATCATGCGGCGCCAGCGAGATCGCATCAAGGTGCCTTACGGGGTCGCCATCGCAATTGGCGGCTTGTGGGTGCTGGGAACACAATATCTGCCGGGGGCGAGCCAGGCCGCCGGATTGCGATGAACCTGATTTTAACCAGTTCACGCATAAACGAATGAACCATTCCCGCCCGCATGAGATCGGGCCGAACTAGGGGGCTAGAATAGCCATGGATAGGAAGAAGCTGGTTTTGCTGCTCGTAGCGCTGGTCATCGCGATCGGCACGGCACTGGCAGCGCGGAGCATGTTTACCGGGAATTCGGCACCCGAAGCGGTGGCCGCACCGGTCCCAGTAGGACCCAAGGTACTGGTCGCGCAGCGCGCACTGCCAACCGGCACCATCATTACCGCGGATGCAATGAGCTTCCAGCAATGGCCGGAAGAGCTGGTGCAGGATGCCTATTTCATCGATGGCGAGTCCGACATAAACCAGTTGCTCGGCACCGTTGTGCGCTATCCGATCACTGCCGGTGAACCGGTGACCCAGGGCTCGCTTGTCGCCCCCGGAGACCGCGGTTTCCTGGCTGCGGCGCTTGGCCCGGGCATGCGGGCCGTGACGGTTCCCGTGTCCGCAAAGACCGGTGTTGCCGGTTTTGTCTTTCCAGGCGACCGTGTTGACCTGGTACTGACCCAGACGGTCAGGGGTGAAGAGGGCCAGGACCTCAAGGCTGCCGAAACAGTCCTGCGCAACCTGCGTGTCCTGGCGACTGACCAGTCGACCGAGCAGACCAGCGATGAGAATGGCAAGACTGTGGTTCGTGCATTCCGCACCGTTACGCTGGAAGTGACCCCTAGGATCGCCGAAAAGGTTGCCGTGGCGCAGACCATCGGTACGCTCAGCCTGGCACTGCGTTCGATCGCGGACAACCAGGCCGAACTCGAACGGGCAATTGCTTCGGGCGACGTGGTAATCCCTGAAGATGCGACGCCGGAAGAGGAAGAAAAACTGATCCGGACCGCCATCGGACGCCCCGCTGACAAAGGCGGAACATTCAGCACAGGCGGTGACGTCTCGCGCTTCCAGCGCCGTTCCATGCCCGCGATGAGCTCGTCCGGTGGCGGTTCGACCGCTGTAGCCAGCACCGGCCCAATGGTCCGTGTAACCCGCGGCAAGCAGACCACGGACGTGCCGGTTGCCGGTGGTGCGCGCGCGCTCGTCAGCCGTCAATCCGCCGCCATGGCCGAAGGTGGCCGCACCGTGCCGGTCGCCGGTTCGCTGCTGGTCAATTGAGGAGACCGGACATGACCAGCCACACATACGCCAACTCCGCCAACACGGAGCATCGAATTCAAACGAGGGGCACAACCATGAAACGCCGCCTGACTGCCAAATTGCTGCTTGCGAGCCTGGCCATTGCGCCGCTCGCTGCGGTGCCGGCCACCACTGCTACAGCGCAGTCGGTATCCAGCCCGGCCGCCGATATCGTAATTTCGATCGGTCGTGGTGAACTGGTCACCATCCCCGGCGCCATGTCCGATGTCTTCATCGCCAATGATGCGGTGGCCGATGTCCAGGTCAAATCGCAGCGCCAGCTATATGTTTTCGGCAAGGCCGGTGGCGAAACCACCATCTATGCCAGTAACAGCCGCGGCGATGTGATCTGGTCAGCCAATATTCGCGTCGGCTCCAACATCGACAGCATCGACCAGATGCTGGCGCTGGCGATGCCCGAAGCCAAGATCGGCGTTGCCACCATGGGCACCAACACAGTGCTGCTGACCGGTACCGTCAAGGCGCCGGAAGACGCTGCAGAGGCCGAACGCCTGGTGCAGGCCTTCGTCGGCGACGAAACCAATGTGATCAGCCGCTTCAAGATGGCAACGCCGCTGCAGGTCAACCTGCAGGTGCGCTTTGCCGAAGTGAGCCGTTCGCTGGTGCGCACGCTGGGCGGCAATCTGAGCACGTTCGACGGCACCGATGGCTTCCAGTTCGGTGTTGCCACCGGCCGCGAAGGCGTCCTGCCGCAATGGACCCCTGGTGCAGGTGTATTCACCGGCGGAACCGAAGCCTCCGAAGGCTCGTCGCTGGTGACGCAGAATTCTGGCGGAACCACCGTGGCCGGCCTTGGCAAGTTCCTTGGCCTTGATCTGGCCGGTGCGCTTGACCTGGCCGAACGCGATGGACTGGTGACCACGATTTCGCAGCCCAATTTGACTGCGCTTTCGGGCGAAACGGCTGATTTCCTTGCCGGCGGCGAATTCCCGATCCCGACCAGCCAGGGACTGGGCGCGACTTCGATCGAATATCGTAAATTTGGGGTAAGCCTGTCCTATACTCCGACTGTACTGGCGAACGGACGGATTTCGATCCGCGTGCGCCCCGAAGTGTCTGAACTTTCAAGCCAGGGCGCGGTGACCATCAACGGCTTCCAGATCCCCGCCCTGACCATTCGGCGCGCGGAAACGACTGTTGAACTCGGCTCTGGCCAAAGCTTCATGATTGCCGGGCTGATGAACAACAATGCCCAGAACACGATCGACAAGGCACCTGGGGTTGGCGATCTGCCGATCATCGGCAATCTGTTCCGCTCGCGCTCGTTCCGCCGTGGCGAAACCGAGTTGGTCATTATCGTAACGCCCTATCTCGTGAAGCCGGTCAACGACAGTGACATCAGGCTGCCGACCGACGGATTCCGTGCTTCGAGTGAGCTGCAACAGCTGCTTGGGTATCGCGAAAACGACGGTGTCAGCGGTGCGCAGCGCCCTGGCCCCTCGGCAGTCAACAAACAGGCTCCGGCGCCCACCATAGGCGAAGTAAACCCGGATGCGGATGCACCGCGCCGGACAAGCAATGACGAAGCGAACAAGGATCGCCGCGCTGACGCTGCGACCCCTGGTTTCAGCCTCTAATCGGGAAAGGTAAGAACAATGCCCTTTGCAAAACACAGCAAGCTGGCCAAGGCCCCGGCATTTGCCCTTGCCCTCTCGCTCGGCTTGGCGCTGGGTGGCTGCGGTGGCATGGCCACGAACAAGAGCCTCTACAGCGTCAAACAGCCAGTGGTTGAACGCTCCAGCTATACATTTGATGTCCGCACCAGCCAGAGCGGGCTGACCATTCCCGAACAGCAACGCCTTGACAGCTGGTTCGACGCGATGGAGCTGGGATATGGCGACCGCGTGTCGATCGATGACCCGCTGGCAAGCGATGCGACACGCGAAGCGGTGTCGGAACTCGCCGGTCGCCGCGGGATCCTCGTCGACAGCGGCGCGCCAATGACATCTGGCGCGGTGCAACCGGGTTATGCCCGCGTGGTCCTGACCCGTTCGACGGCTGCCGTGCCCGGCTGCCCCGATTGGTCAGCCAAATCGGACATGAACTTCAACAACGCGACCAGCCCGGGTTACGGCTGTGCCATCAACAGCAATCTGGCCGCAATGGTCGCCAATCCTGAAGACCTGATCGAAGGTCAGAAGGGGACCGGTGAAACCGTGATCATGAGCTCGACCAAGGCGATTGCAAGCTATCGCGAGCAGGCTCCTACCGGGGCTGACGGCCTCACCAAAAACCAAACCGGAGGGAATTAAGCCATGAATGCGCCTTGGAAATCCGGGATGTCCGGCAACCGCGACCCATTCGCCGCCTATATCTGCGATGACGCCGCACTGGACGTGCTGCGCCCGGTGGTTATCGAAATGGGCTGGCAGCCGGAGAAGTGCAACAAGGGCGGCTTGCGCAATGCGGTGCAATCGCTGAGCGTCAGCGCCAGCCCCAACATCTTGCTGGTCGACCTGTCGGAAAGCGGCGATCCGCTCAATGACATCAACGGCCTGGCCGAAGTTTGCGAGCCCGGAACGGTGGTGATCGCGATCGGGCAGGTCAATGATGTGCGGCTTTATCGCGATCTGCTCGCGAGCGGCATTCACGACTACCTGCTCAAGCCGCTTTCGGCGGGCCAGGTCCGCGATGCGCTGAACCAGGCGCATGCGGTGTTCACCGCTCCGCGCAACCAGGATGGCGAAGTGGTCAAGCACCACATTTCAACAGCCATCATCGGAACACGTGGTGGTGTTGGTGCCTCCACTCTGGCGACCTCGCTCGCATGGCTGTTCAGCGACGAGCACAAATCGCCCACAGCGCTGCTGGATCTGGATGTTCACTTCGGCACCGGTGCCCTGACTCTCGACCTGGAGCCAGGCCGCGGGTTGACCGATGCAATTGACAATCCGAGCCGCATCGACGGGCTGTTCATCGAACGTGCCATGATCCGCGCCAATGACAATCTGTCGATCCTTTCGGCAGAGGCTCCGATCAATTCACCGCTGATGACCGATGGCGCCGCATTCGTGCAGCTGGAGGAAGAGTTCCGCCAGGCGTTCGAAATGACGGTGGTCGACCTGCCGCGCAACATGCTGATCAACTTCCCGCATGTCCTGTCGGATGTGAACCTGGTGATCCTGATGGCGGAAATGACGCTCGCTTCGGCACGCGATACCATCCGCATCCTCTCCTGGCTGAAGACCAATGCGGCACATACCCACACCATGGTGGTAGCCAACAAGGTCCAATCGGGCGCTGCCGAAATCAGCAAGGCCGATTTCGAGGCCTCGATCGAGCGCGAGATCGACTTCTCGATCCCGTTTGATGCCAAGGCTGCGGCCAATGCGGCCAAGCTTGGCCAGACCTTCGTTCAAGCCAATCGGTCAAGCCGCGCAACTGCCGTGATCAAGCAGATTGGCGAACGGGTGATGGGCGCAAGCAGTGAAGATTTCACGGCCGGCAAGGGAGCGAAGAAGTCGCTGCTGGGCAATTTTGACCTGAAATCGCTGTTGGCGAAGAAGGACAAGCCCGAAGTCGTGGCGGCGGAAGCCGGATAATCCGAAGCAGGGCCGGTCTTGCGCGCAGTTTGCGCGGGCCAGGCCGCCCCGTGACCGGTGAATGATGTGTTGAACAGAAGGAAAGGCGGGAAATTCGCATGGACATTCTCCAGCTCCTGCTTCTGAGCGGTGTAGTCATGGCGGTTCTGGTTGTTGGCTACTTGCTCGCAACCGGCACCTCGGCCGGCAAGGCCGGTCATCGCCGACTGGAGGCGGTGCGCTATCGCCATTCCGAAAGCACAGATACCAAAGTTGAATCGCAGCTGAAAAAGGCGATCGCGGCGCGCAAGCCGAAAGTGCACAAGGTTGCTGGATCGGGCTCGCGGATCGAGGCGCTTGAGACGCGTCTCCACCGCACCGGCAAGAAATGGACCCTGTCGCAATATCTCTATGCGTCAGCCGGCCTTGCCCTGTTCGTCGCCGTGATCATCTACCTGCGTTCGGGCGCATTGCTGCTGTCGCTGGGCATTGGCGTGCTTATCGGGGCGGGTATCCCCCACCTCGTGGTGAGACATTTCATCAACCGCCGCACCAATGGCTTCATCACCAAATTTTCCGACGGGATCGAATTGCTGGTCCGCGGCCTGCGTTCGGGCTTGCCCGTCACAGAAACACTGGCCGTCGTGGCACAGGAAGTGCCCGGGCCGGTTGGAGAGGAATTCAAGTCCATCGTCGAGCGGATCAAGATCGGCCGGACAATGGAGGAATCGCTGCAGGAAACGGCCGACAGGCTGGGCATTCCCGAATTCAACTTCTTCACCATCACACTGGCGATCCAGCGCGAGACCGGCGGCAATCTGGCAGAAACACTTTCGAACCTGTCAGACGTGCTGCGCAAGCGAGCGCAGATGAAGCTCAAGATCCGCGCGATGAGCTCGGAATCGAAAGCCTCCGCCTACATCGTCGGCTCTCTGCCGTTCATCGTCTTCGGCCTGATCTACTGGATCAATCCCGATTATCTTGGTGGCTTCTTCAGCGATGACCGCCTGATCGTGGCCGGGCTCGGCGGCGCAGTCTGGATGTCCATCGGCGCATTCATCATGGCCAAAATGGTCAGCTTCGAGATCTAAGCGAGGGAAACGGAAATCATGTTCAATACCCCGTCCGGACCCACGCTACTCGGCTTCGACGTCATCCTTGTCGGAACGATCCTTGCCGGAATCGCCGCCTTTGCCGTGTTGATGGCGGTCTATGCCGCAATCACCGTGAAGGATCCGATGGCCAAGCGCGTCAAATCGCTCAACGATCGCCGCGAAGAACTAAAGGCGGGAATCGTCACCTCGAGCGCCAAGAAGCGCACCAGCCTGGTGCGCAGGACCGACGCGACCGATAGGATGAAGCAGCAGCTGGAAGGCATGAAGGTCCTCCAGCAGAGCCAGATCCTGGCGATCCAGCAAAAGCTGGCCCATGCCGGTTATCGCAACAAGGAACTGGCAGTCTACGTCATCGGCGCGCGCATGATCCTGCCGGTGGTGCTTGGCCTTACCGCATTCGTGCTGCTCTATGTGGTCCAGATCTATCCCGACTGGGAGATGAAGAAGGTCATGGCGATGGCAGCCGCGATCTTCATTGGCTACAAAGGGCCTGAAATTTTCCTCAAGAACAAGGCCAGCAAGCGCACCGACGAGATTCGCAAGGGCCTGCCCGATGCGCTCGACTTGCTGGTGATCTGCGCCGAGGCCGGCCTGACGGTCGATGCGGCGTTCAACCGGGTCGCCAAGGAACTGGGCCGTGCCTATCCCGAACTGGGTGACGAATTCGCGCTGACCGCGATCGAGCTTTCCTTCCTCAACGAACGCAAGAAAGCCTTCAGCAATCTTGCCTATCGCGTAAACCTTGATGCGATCCGCGGGGTTGTTACCACCATGATCCAGACCGAACGCTACGGTACGCCGCTGGCCTCGGCCCTGCGCGTGCTGTCAGCCGAATTCCGCAACGAGCGCATGATGCGCGCGGAAGAGAAGGCGGCCCGGCTGCCCGCGATCATGACCGTGCCGCTGATCCTGTTCATCCTGCCGGTGCTGTTCGTCGTGATCCTTGGCCCGGCGGCCTGTTCGATCGCCGACGCATTCGCGGACGGCCCGCCGGGGAGCTAAACCCACCGGCTTAACCGCTAGCCGGCCCGCTTCGCGTCAGGAACGCGAGGTGGGCCGCATGCTTTCGGTCTGTTCGAACAGTCGGCGCAGCAAACCGCGCAACTGTTCACGTTCGGCATCGGCCAGAGTGGAGAAGATCTCCGCTTCCATCGCGCGGGCCATGGGCATAACCTCGTCGTGCACCGCCCTGCCCTCGCCGGTCAGTTCGAGCAGGTGCGAGCGGCCATCCCCTGCATTGGGGCGGCGCGCGGCGAGATTGCGATCCTCAAGCACCTTGCAAGCGCGATTGACGGCCACCTTGTCCATCAAGGTCGCATCTGTCAGCTCGCGCTGGGTTGCCGCGCCGCAATCGCCCAGCACCGCCATCACCCGCCATTCGGCGATCTTCAGCCCGAACCTGGCGCGGTATGCGCCTGCGATCCAGCTGCTGACCGCATTCGACGTGACCGACAGTTGGTATGGCAGAAAATCCGCCAGCCGCCCGTTCGCCGGATGCGCGTTTGATTGTGCCCGTTCACCCATCAGGCAAGGTTACTAATGTAACCATCGGCGCTGGCAAGAGGGTGGTGCCATTTCAGCGATATTCCGGCTCGTCCCACCAGGGATAGAAGTCAGGCATATCCTCGCTCACCTTGCCCGGATATTGCGGCGCTCGCTTCTCGAGGAAGCTGGCGATCCCTTCCCTGGCGTCGGCCCCGCGCGACAGGCGATAGATAGCGCGGCTGTCGACCCTGTGCGCGTCCATCGGATGATCGCCCGAAGGCAGGCGCCACATCATCGCGCGGGTCATCGCCACCGACACGGCCGAGGTATTGTCGGCAATCTCGCGCGCCAGCGCCCTTGCCACATCCATCAGCTCGCCCTGCGGATGGACCGAACGGACTAGCCGGCCAGCCAGCGCTTCGCGCGCATCGAACACCCGCCCGCTATAACACCATTCGAGTGCCTGGCTGACCCCGACCAGCTTCGGCAGGAACCAGCTTGAGCACGCTTCGGGCACGATCCCGCGCCGCGCAAAGACAAAACCATAGCGCGCAGTCTCGCTCGCCAGGCGAATATCCATCGCCAACTGCATCGTCGCGCCCACGCCCACGGCCACTCCGTTGCAGGCCGAAATCAGCGGCTTTTTTGAATCGAACAGTCGCAGGGTCAGCCGCCCTCCGCCGTCGCGCACGCGCTCATCGGAAAGGTCGTCGACCTGCGTCGGATCGGAAAACACGTGCCCGCCACCTTCGGGCGTCAAATCGGCGCCTGCACAGAACGCGCGCTCGCCCGCTCCGGTAAAGATGACCGCGCGAACAGAGTCATCGGCATCGATATCGTCCATCGCGGCCATGATCTCCTGGCCCATGATCCGCGTATAGGCGTTCATCTTTTCCGGGCGATTGAGCGTGATGGTGGCGATGCCATCCGCCTTGTCCACCATGATCTGGGTGTATTTGCTCATCTCGTTTTCTCTCCCTCAAACCCTACAGGATGGAACACATGGAACACTGTCCTGATAATGAAAAAGCCGCCCGCTGAAAGGCCGGGATTGTGAATTCACCTTGGCGGGAGAAGTCGTGCATTGTCATGGTGCGATTTGGATAGTCGTTGGCCTTCGAATAGGAAAGCGATGAGGCAACCGGTGGTGGATTCGCGAGCTGTGCGCAATTCTTCCGCTTGTGCGCATTCCCAACCGGCATATGGCCGGACATAATATGATCCTGTTTCGCGCTAATGGAGGTCCGGTAATGGAACGGTTGTTTACGGTACTCGCTTCCCGAACCGCTTTGGCCGCTGGCAAGCCGACTTCCTTTGCGCTTGCCCTTATCGTGATCACGGTATGGGTCTTGAGCGGGCCAGTCTTCGGATGGTCGGATACGTGGCAGCTTGTGGTCAATACGGGTACGACGATCGCGACATTCCTGATGGTTTTCCTGATCCAGAACTCGCAGAACCGCGATGCGGCCGCGATCCAGGCGAAGCTTGATGAACTCATTCGCTCCGCGCGGGCCGCGCGCAATGAATTCGTCGGGATCGAGCACCTTACCGACAGCGAGATCGGAAAGATCCGTACCGCCCTGGAGGTGGAAGTGGCCACGCAGAAGCCGGGGCGGCGGCGACATGAAAGCATCAAGCGCCTGTTGGAGCGCCGGTGACACTGACACCGCCAAACAAAAACCCCCGCCAGCTTCGGCGGGGGTTCAAATTGCTGGCCCGTCATTGCGAGGAGCCGCGACGGCGGCGACGCGGCAATCCATAATGCAGCAATCCCGATCAAGGAATCGGCAGGAAATGGATTGCTTCGCCTGCGGCTCGCAATGACGAATTCGCCCGTTATCGCGGTGCCATGCGAATAGCACCGTCGAGCCGCACGTCCTCGCCATTGAAATAGCCGGTTTCGATCATGCACATGGCGAGCTTGGCATATTCCTCTGGAATGCCGAGACGCTTGGGGAACGGCACTGACGCGGCCAGCGCATCGCGCACGTTCTGCGGCGCGGCTGCCAGCAGAGGGGTATCGAAAATGCCCGGCAGGATGGTGTTGACGCGGATGCCCTCGTTCATCAGATCGCGCGCGATCGGCAAGGTCATGCCGATAACACCCGCCTTGGAGGCCGAATAGGCCGCCTGGCCGATCTGGCCATCTTCGCCCGCAACCGAAGCGGTGTTGACGATCGCGCCGCGATCGCCCTCATCGCTCAGCGGTTCAAGCGTCAGCATACCCGCGGCTGACTTGGCAATGCAGCGGAAGGTGCCGATCAGGTTCACCTGGATCACGAAATCGAAGGCCGAAATCGGGAAGTGCTTGATCGAACCGTCTTCCTTGCAGCGGCTGGCGGTCTTGATGGCATTGCCGATACCGGCGCAATTGACCAGGATGCGTTCCTGCCCGTGGGCCTCGCGCGCCTTGGCGAAACCGGCATCCACATCGTCGTCGCTGGTGACATTGACCTTGCAGAACACGCCGCCGATCTCCGCAGCCATGGCGTTGCCTTTTTCCTCGTTCATGTCGAAGATTGCGACCTTCGCGCCCTTGGCGGCCAGCGCGCGGGC
>LOET01000076.1 GCA_001515985.1 Sphingomonadales bacterium BRH_c3
GCTTCGTCCAGCAGCAGGATCGGCGCGTCGCGCAGCAGCGCGCGAGCGATGGCAACACGCTGCTGCTGCCCGCCCGATAGCCGGGTGCCGCCTTCTCCCAGATAGGTATCGAGCCCATCGGGAAGGTCGCGCAGGAAGCTTTCCGCATTGGCAGCGCGCGCCGCTTGCCAGATTTCTTCCTCGCTCGCATCCCAGCGGCCATAGCGCAGATTGTCGCGTGCATTGGCGCTGAACAGCACGCCGTCTTGCGGCACAAAGGCGATCCGCGCACGGATATCGGCAGGATCAACCTTTGTCAGCGGCATGCCGTCGAGCCTGATCGTGCCCGCCTGCGGGTCATAGAAGCGCTCGACCAGCTGGAAAATGGTCGATTTGCCCGCGCCCGAAGGCCCCACAATCGCTACTGTCTCGCCAGGCTCCACCTCGAGCGTGAAATCCTTGAGCGCGGCGGCTTCGGGGCGCGTGGGATAACGGAAGGTGACATTGCGGAATGACAGGCTGCCGCGCGGCGGCTCAGGCAGTTTTTCGGCCCGCAATGGCGGCGCAATCGAAGGCCGGGCGTTGAGCAGTTCGCTCAAGCGGCTGGCCGCCCCAGCGCCGCGCAGCAGATCGCCATAAACCTCGGTGAGAGAGCCGAACGAGCCTGCCACCAGCCCGCCAGTGATCACGAAGGCCGCGATCGTCCCGCCCGAGATCGCGCCTTCGGAAACGGCGATCGCGCCGCGCCACATCACCATGGTAATCCCGCCGAAAATCAGCACGATCACAATCGCTGTCATCGCCGCGCGCAGCAGGATGCGCTGTTTCGCAGTGGCAAAGGTGCGCTCCACCGCATCGCTGAAACGCTGACCTTCTCGACCTTCCTGCCCGAAGGCCTGGACGATCTTCATCGCCGAGAGCACTTCGGTCACCATCGCGCCAACATCCGCCACCCGGTCCTGGCTCGAACGCGACACCGTGCGGATGCGGCGGCCGAAAAACACGATTGGCGCGATCACCAGCGGTATCCCGATCAGCAGGCCAATTGTGAGCGTGGGCGCGAGATAGAGCAGCAGCAGCGTGCCGCCAATCGCGGTCAAGGTGTTGCGCAGCGCGATCGAAACTGTGGTGCCAACCACCTGCTCGATAACCGCCGTGTCGCTGGTCATGCGGCTCGAAATCTCTTTCGGGCTGTTTTCCTCATAGAATGCTGGTGCCAGCCGCAGCAGGTTGCGCTGCACGCTGGTGCGGATATCGGCCACCACGCGCTCGCCGATCCAGCTGACGAAGTAGAATCTCAGTGCGGTACCGATCCCCAGCACCAGCACGATCATCAGCAGATACTGGAAGGCATGGGCGATCTGGTCAGGTCCGGTGGTGCCTCCGAAAGCCTCGTCAATGATCACCTTGAAGCGCCATGGAATTGCCAGCGTCGCCCCGGCGGTTGTCAGCAGCGCAAGAAAGGCCAGCGCGATTTGCGCCGGATATTGGGCTGCGGCCGCAAACACCATCTTGAGCGGCCCCAGGCTCTTCACCCTGGGCAACGCATCCTTGTCCAGATCTTCGGCCTCGCGGCTGCGAAACAAGCCCCAACGGCGCCTTTGCGCCTGTTCTGTATCTTCATGCCCGTCCATTGGTGGCCACAGGTAGACTTACAACGCGCAAATTTCACGCGCTAAATCCGCGCGGCGTCGGTCATTAGCAATGCGTGCCGGTAATTGTGCATTGCACAAGGGCGATCACAGGTCCAAGATGTGGCATTCAGGCGCCTGGGCAAAGGTGCCGCTTGAAAAATAACAACAGGGGAACGCCTTGCTTTACCACGCCTATGAGTTGCAGCGCGCCTGGCTTTCCAGCGCCAGCGCCATGGCCTCGATCGGGGCAGAACTGCTTACCAATCCGGTCAATCCGGTGGGTTATACCGGCCTGGGCCCGATGGCGGCGAGCGCGCTGGACGTATTTGCCCACGCCACCGCAAGCTATGACAAGCCGGCCTTTGGCATCAAAAGCGTCGCGGTCGATAGCAAGATACACCAGGTCGAAGAAGCAATTGTCGTCAACAAGCCGTTCGGCGATCTCATGCGCTTCCGCCGCGATGGCCTGCCCGAAGATGCGCCGCGCCTTTTGATCGTAGCTCCGATGAGCGGTCATTACGCCACGCTGCTGCGCGGCACGGTCGAACGTATGATCGAAAATTGCGAGGTTTACATCACCGATTGGGCCGATGCGAAAACGGTGCCGCTGCACGAAGGCAGCTTCGATCTCGACGACTACATCGATTATCTGATTGAGTTCCTGCAGTATATCGGCGTCGATTCTCAGGGCAAACGGCCGCATATGATGGCGGTGTGCCAGCCATCCGTGCCGGCCTTTGCCACTGCCGCCTTGATGAACCTGCACCGGGATCCGGCCACACCCGCCACGCTGACCATGATGGGCGGGCCGATCGACACTCGCTGCTCGCCCACAACGGTCAACAATCTGGCTATGGAGCGACCGATAGAATGGTTCCGGCAGACGGTGATCGCGACAGTTCCAATGAACCATAGTGGCGGCGGCCGCCGGGTCTATCCCGGCTTCCTGCAGCTTGCCGGGTTCATGAGCATGAATCTGGGCAGCCATCTGATGAGCCATTACGAGATGTTCAAACACCTCACGGCAGGGGACGATGACAGCGCGCAGGCAACCAAGGATTTCTACGACGAGTATCGCAGCGTGTGCGACATGACCGCAGAATTCTATCTCCAGACGGTTGAGGAGGTGTTCCAGAAACACTCGATCCCCAATGGAGAGTTCCGCCACAAGGGCGAGATCGTGGATCTGGGCAAGATCGCCGACACCGCCTTGCTGGCGATCGAAGGCGAGCGTGACGATATTTCGGGGCTCGGCCAGACGAGGGCCGCGCTGGACCTCGCGACTGGCCTCTCAGCGAAGAAGAAACGCTACTACATGGCCGAAGGTGCCGGACATTACGGCATCTTCAATGGCAGCAAATGGCGGACGAAAGTTGCGCCGGTGGTCGAGGAATTTATCGCGGCGCATGCGGGCTAGATCCGACGGAGCTGGACTGGCAGGTTTGGCAAGCCTTGTACCCAAACCCGCCCTTCAGCAATCGACCCAGTTTCGGTCGTTGCTAGTCGTCGCGGGGTTCCGAGTATTTGTGCTTGTCCAGATACCAGTAGGCAACGCCGCCGATCACCATGCAAACTGGAATTAGAGCTTGGAAGCGAAAGTCATTCCATAGGATTACAATTGCCGATGCGAGCGTCGCGAGAAAGACGATTAAGAGCGAACTTATGAGCTGTGGAGGCGGTGTAGAACTACGATGATCCTCGTAGAGAATAGCGCCTGAAGCTAGTGCCAGCAGCAAACTGGCAAGCGCATCCGTCTGCATGTCAGAAAGACCCATATGATATGGGAGAAAAATGTATCCGACTGCAATCACGGCCAAGGCCGAGTAGAGCACTCGCTTTCTCTTGTTTGGCCCAGCGACGTTTCGCATCATCACATCAAACTATAGGCTCTGCAGTTACCGCTTTCCACCCACTTCCTGCCTAATGAGCTTCTGGATCGCTTCCCGAAAGCGGAAGTCTAGGTCGCTGCCACCCGCCCAACAAAGAACGGCGCGAGATTGCTCCCGCGCCGTCTTGAACTGCATCGCCCGTAGGCGCTTATTCAAAGCACTTCGAACAGGCCCGCTGCGCCCTGGCCGCCGCCGATGCACATGGTAACAACCACATACTTCGCCCCGCGCCGCTTGCCTTCGATCAGCGCGTGGCCGGTGCAGCGCGCACCGGTCATGCCGAACGGGTGGCCGATCGAAATCGAGCCGCCATTGACGTTGAGCAGCTCGTCAGGAATGCCGAGCTTGTCGCGGCAGTAAAGCACCTGCACCGCAAAGGCTTCGTTCAGTTCCCACAGCCCGATGTCGTCCATCTTGAGCCCGGTACGTTCGAGCAGCTTGGGGATGGCATAAACCGGGCCGATGCCCATTTCATCGGGCTCGGTGCCCGCAACCGCCATGCCGACATAGCGGCCCAGCGGCTGGAGCCCGCGTTTCTCAGCCGTCTTGGCTTCCATCACCACGCAGGCCGAAGAACCGTCCGAAAGCTGGCTGGCATTGCCCGCGGTAACGACATGGCCTTCACCCATCACCGGCTTGAGGCTGGCGAGCCCTTCCAGTGTGGTGTCGGGCCGGTTGCAGTCGTCGCGATCGGCCGTGACTTCCTGATAGGAGACTTCCTTGGTTTCCCTGTCCACCACCGCCATGGTCGCGTCGCAGGGGACGATCTCGTCGTCGAATCTGCCCGCAGCCTGCGCGGCGGCGGTGCGCTGCTGTGACTGGAGCGAGTATTCGTCCTGGTATTCGCGGCTGATATTGTAACGCTTGGCCACGACTTCCGCCGTGCCGATCATCGGCATGTAGATATGCGGATGCATTTCCAGCAGTTCCCGATCGGGTTCCACGAACAGCTTGCCACTGCCCGAAACCTTGGAAATGCTTTCGACCCCGCCGGCAACGCAGATATCCATATTGTCGACCAGCACCTGCTTGGCGGCAGTAGCGATGGTCATCAGGCCCGAGGAGCACTGGCGGTCAATCGTCATCGCCGGAACCGTTACTGGCAGGCCGGCACGCAGAGCGGCAAGGCGCGCAACATTGGTACCGGTCGAGCCCTGCTGCACCGCGCAGCCCATCAGCACGTCATCCACTTCGCCGCCTTCGAGGCCCGCCCGCTCAACCGCAGCCTTGATCGACCATGCGCCCAGCGTGGCGCCGGTGGTATTGTTGAATGCGCCGCGCCCGGCCTTGGTCAGCGGGGTACGGGCGGTGGAAACGATAACTGCGTCGCGTGACATTGGGAATTCCTAGCTCGTCATCCCAGCGAAAGCTGGGATCATTTTCGGTTTGGCGCTCGGTAGAGAGCGATCCCAGCTTTCGCTGGGATGACGGTCAGATAAAGAACTGCGTGATCCACTCGCAGATCAGCGCAGGTTTTTCCTCGCCTTCGATCTCGATCGTGATTTCGGCGGTCTGCTGCCACTGGCCGGGGCGCTTCTCGACCATTTCGGCCAGCTTCCAGTGCCCACGAATGCGCTTGCCTGCACGTACCGGCGAGATGAAGCGGGTTTTGTTGCCGCCATAGTTCACGCCCATCTTGACGCCGTCGACCTTGGGAATGTCGCTGTTGGCGGAAAGATAGGGGATCATCGACAATGTCAGGAAGCCATGCGCGATCGTGCCGCCGAACGGTGTCAGCTTGGCCTTTTCCGGATCAACATGGATAAACTGGTGGTCCCCGGTCGCATCGGCAAACATGTTGATGCGGTCCTGGCTCATTTCCACCCATTGACTGGTTCCGATTACTTCGCCGGTCCTGGCGGCCAAATCCTGCGGGCTCATGCGGCTCTCTCCTCAAAAAGCGGATCTCGAAATTGCGCAAATCCGGGCGACTCCGGCCACCCGACACCCGGGCTTCATGGCGCATCCCGAGCCGGATGGCAACGCGGTTTCCGTAAACGTCAACCTGCCGCTACGGCATGGCGGGGCAGAAACAAGGCGAGCTTGTGCACGCGCGCAGCGGCAGCGCCCGGCCCTGCATCGATTCGTGACCCTGCCCCCCAAGCCTGGCCGTTATCGAGTGCTTTACCCTGCCTTGCTATCATGCCGCCGAAGCAGGGAGCGCGCACCAGCCATGGTCCAAAACAGTTTCTACCGTAGCAAAGCCGCACCGCTGAGCCGACATCCAGCATTCGTGCCCTTGGTAACCCTGTGGTTTGCAGCGCTGCTGGGCGGATCGGTGGCAGTCATGCCGGCCGGACGGGCAACCGGACTTACGCAAGGTTTCGGGCTCATATTGCCGCCCTCTGTATTTAACAGCGAGGTCATGATCGCTGTGGCAGCTATGTTGATCGGCGGCTTGGTGGGTTTTGCGGCGGCACGCATTGCCGCATCGCTCCAGTCGTTCAAACCGGCAGAGACGGCAACGCTTAGCGAAGCGCCAGCTTTGCGCGCCAGATCGCACGTTGAAGCTGACACTGAACCGCCCCGGCCACCCGATGCTGAGGCAGCACCGCCTGAACCCGAAGGCCCGCCCTTTGCAGAGCCACCCACGCGCCACGGCAAGGCCGTCCGCCTGCTGCGTTCCCAGGACACCGCCGATCTCGCCATGCCGCAATTGATCGAGCGGTTTGCAGTCGCGCTTGATGACCATCGCCGGCGTAGTGAAGGGGCCGCGCATACGTATACCGGCCTGCGCCCGTCAGCCGATCTGGCCACTCGCTTGCGCAAGCTCAATCCGGCCTGACAGTCTCCGGCCCCGGCCAAGCCGGGACCAAAGCACGCAAACTGCGATAGCAGGGCCTTGGGCGGCTCAAACATTGCTATTCTCTTCGCGGTTGCAAAAATCATTTCATGTCGCCATGAGGGCCCTCAGCAATGGAAATGCTGCGCGCTGCGGCAGCAAGAATTGCGCTTAATTGCCGGTCGGCACCTTCGGGACGGTCGCAACTTCCGGCATCTGACAGAATGGACTTTGCAAAATGGGATACCCGGCGCCCCAGGGCTTGTATGATCCGCGCAACGAACATGACGCCTGCGGCGTCGGTTTTGTCGCGCATATCAAGGGCAAGCAGTCGCACGACATCGTTACCCAGGCGCTCCAGATCCTCAAAAACATCGACCATCGCGGCGCAGTGGGCGCTGATCCCTTGCTGGGCGATGGAGCAGGCATCCTGCTGCAAATTCCCGATCCGCTGATTCGCAAATGGGCGAAGAGCGAAGGCAAGGAGCTGCCCGCGCCCGGCGATTATGGCATTGCCATGTGCTTTATGCCGCAGGACGAATCGGCGCGCGCCTTCGTGACCGAACAGTTCGAGAAATTCACCGCCAAGGAGGGCCAGCGCCTGATCGGCTGGCGCGATGTGCCAACCTCGCTCGACGGGCTGGGCAAGGCGGTGGTCGATTCGATGCCGGTGATCCAGCAGGCCATCATCGCGCGGGGCGAGAATTGCGCCGATCAGGATGCCTTCGAGCGCAAGCTGATCGTGATTCGCAAGCAGACGCTCAACCCGCTTGCCGCGCAGGCCGAAAAGCACGGCCTGCCTGGGCTGACGCAGGCCTATATCGCAAGCTTTTCAAGCCGCACGATCGTTTACAAGGGGCTGCTGCTGGCGAACCAGGTCGGCAGCTTTTACGACGATCTGCGCGATCCCGATTGCGTGAGCGCGCTGGGCCTAGTGCACCAGCGCTTCAGCACCAACACCTTCCCCAGCTGGCGGCTCGCCCACCCCTATCGCTTCATGGCGCACAATGGCGAGATCAATACCGTGCGCGGAAACGTAAACTGGATGAACGCACGCCGCCGCACGATGGAATCGCCGCTGCTGGGCGCCGATCTCGACAAGATGTGGCCGCTGATCCCGCATGGGCAGTCTGACACGGCATGTCTCGACAATGCGCTCGAGCTGCTGCTTGCGGGCGGATACAGCCTCGCGCATGCGATGATGATGCTGATGCCCGAAGCCTGGGCCAGGAACGATCTGATGGATCCTGCGCGCCGGGCATTCTACGAATATCACGCCGCCTTGATGGAGCCGTGGGATGGCCCTGCCGCGGTGGCCTTTACCGATGGCCGCCAGATCGGCGCGACGCTTGACCGCAACGGCCTGCGCCCCGCACGCTTCTGCGTCACCAGGGACGATATCGTGTGTCTGGCATCGGAAAGCGGCGTGCTGCCGTTCGCCGAAGAGGACATCGTGCGCAAATGGCGCCTCCAGCCGGGCAAGATGCTGCTGATCGACTTCAACGAAGGGCGCATCATCGAGGATGGCGAACTCAAGGCGGAGCTCGCGGCAGCCCAGCCCTATGCCAAATGGCTGGAAAAGGCGCAGTACACGCTTGGCGATATCGACCATATCGAGCCCGAACTGAGCCAGGTGGCTCAGCATGAGACCACGCTGCTCCAGCGCCAGCAGGCCTTTGGCTATACGCAGGAAGACATCAGCCGCTTCCTCGAACCGATGGCCGTGAGCGGTGACGATCCGATCGGCTCCATGGGCACCGACACGCCAATCGCGGTGCTCTCCAACCGCAGCCGCCTGCTCTACGACTATTTCAAGCAGAACTTTGCCCAGGTCACCAACCCGCCGATCGACCCGATCCGCGAGGAACTGGTCATGAGCCTGCTGTCGATGATCGGTCCGCGCCCCAATTTGCTGGGCATGGAGGCCGGCACGCACAAGCGGCTCGAAATCAGCCAGCCGATCCTTACCAATGAAGACCTGGCAAAGATCCGCTCGGTCGAAGTGGCGCTGGATGGCGCATTCCGCACCGAGACGATCGACATGACCTGGCGCGCCAGCAAGGGTGCCAAGGGCCTCAGGATGGCGCTCAAGGAAATGTGCTGGGCCGCCACCGAAGCGGTGCTGCAGGACAAGAACATCCTGGTGCTGTCAGACCGGGCGCAGGGGGCGGACCGGATTCCCATGCCCGCGCTGCTCGCCACCGCCGCAGTGCATCATCATCTTGTGCGCCAGGGCCTGCGCATGCAGACCGGCCTGGTCGTCGAAACCGGCGAAGCGCGCGAAGTGCACCATTATTGCGTGCTGGCCGGCTACGGCGCCGAGGCGATCAATCCCTATGTCGCATTCGAGACACTCGAAGACGTGCGCGCCCGCAAGCATCCCGAAATGACTGCTGCCGAAGTGCAGAAGAACTACATCAAGGCGGTTGGCAAGGGCATACTCAAGGTCATGTCCAAGATGGGCATATCCACCTATCAGTCCTATTGCGGGGCGCAGATCTTCGATGCCGTCGGCCTATCCAGCGAGTTCATAGAGAGTTATTTCACCGGCACCGCGACAATGATCGAAGGCGTCGGCCTGATCGAAGTGGCTGAGGAGACCGTGCGCCGCCACGCGCAGGCCTATGGCGACAATCCTTTGTACAGGAACATGCTCGACGCGGGCGGGATCTACCAATACCGCCTGCGCGGCGAGGACCACGCCTGGACGCCCCAGAATGTGGCTTTCCTCCAGCACGCCGTGCGCGGCAACAAGCCCAAGGATTACGAGGAATTCGCCAGATCGATCAACGAGCAGTCAGAACGGCTGCTGACGATCCGCGGGCTGATGGAATTCAGGAAGGCTGAACAGCCGATCCCGCTGGGCGAAGTTGAACCGGCATCCGAAATCGTCAAGCGGTTCAGCACCGGCGCGATGAGCTTCGGCTCGATCAGCCATGAAGCGCATTCGACGCTGGCGATCGCGATGAACCGCATCGGGGGCCGGTCGAATACCGGCGAAGGCGGCGAGGAGCCTGAACGCTTTATCCCGATGGAAAATGGCGATTCGATGCGCAGCCGGATCAAGCAGGTTGCGAGTGGCCGGTTTGGCGTGACCACCGAATATCTCGTCAATTCGGACGATATCCAGATCAAGATGGCGCAGGGCGCGAAGCCTGGTGAAGGCGGCCAGCTGCCCGGCCACAAGGTTGACAAGCGGATCGGCGCAGTGCGCCATTCGACCCCCGGCGTGGGCCTGATTTCGCCGCCACCGCACCATGACATCTATTCGATCGAGGATCTGGCTCAGCTGATCCATGACCTCAAGAACGTGAATCCGCCGGCGCGAATCTCGGTCAAGCTGGTGTCCGAAGTGGGTGTGGGCACGGTGGCTGCGGGCGTGTCCAAGGCGCGCGCCGACCATGTCACGATTTCCGGCTATGAAGGCGGGACGGGCGCATCGCCGCTTACCAGCCTGACGCATGCAGGAAGCCCGTGGGAAATCGGCCTCGCCGAAACCCAGCAGACTCTGCTTCTCAACGATCTGCGCAGCCGCATCGCGGTGCAGGTCGACGGTGGCCTGCGCACCGGCCGCGACGTTGCCATCGGCGCGCTGCTTGGCGCGGACGAATTCGGCTTTGCCACGGCTCCGCTGATCGCCGCAGGTTGCATCATGATGCGCAAGTGCCATCTCAACACCTGCCCGGTCGGCGTTGCCACGCAGGATCCGGTCCTGCGCGCGCGCTTCACCGGCCAGCCCGAGCACGTCATCAACTATTTCTTCTTCGTCGCGGAAGAACTGCGCCAGATCATGGCCGAGATGGGCTTCCGCACCGTGGAAGAGATGATCGGGCGGGTCGACCGGGTCGACATGCGCCGGGCCCACCGCCACTGGAAGGCCGCCGGGGTCGATCTGTCGCGCTTGCTGACGCAGGTCGACATCGCCGAAGGCGCGCCGCTGCATCACACCGAAAGCCAGGATCACGGGCTTGCCGCAGCATTGGACAACGAGCTGATTGCTGCCTGCAAGGATGCGATTGTGGAGGCCAAACCGGTGCAGCTGAGCCGTGAAATCCGCAATGTGAACCGCACCGTTGGCACCATGCTGTCAGGCGAAATCGCCAGGGCCTATGGCCATGAAGGGCTACCTGCCGACACGATCCGCATCAACTTCACCGGCGTGGCCGGGCAGAGCTTCGGCGCATGGCTGGCGCATGGCGTGACGCTGGACCTCACCGGCGATGCCAACGACTATGTCGGCAAGGGCCTTTCAGGCGGGCGCATCATCGTCAAGCAACCCGAAAGCGTGTCGCGCGATCCGGGCGAAAACATCATCGTCGGCAATACCGTGCTCTACGGCGCGATCGCGGGCGAAGCCTATTTCGAAGGTGTTGCGGGCGAGCGTTTCGCGGTCCGCAATTCGGGCGCCATTGCGGTGGTCGAAGGCGCGGGCGACCATTGCTGCGAATACATGACCGGCGGTGTGGTGGTGGTTCTCGGCCAGACCGGGCGCAACTTTGCCGCCGGGATGAGCGGCGGCCTGGCCTATGTTTACGATCCCGATGGCACATTCGCTCAGCTGATCAATCCGGCCCAGGTCGATCTTGTGCCGATAACCGGCGTGCGCGACGAAAATGACGGGGCCGGGCGGCCAACGCAGCGGCCGCGCTCGGTCAATGACTTCGGCATGGGTGACATGCTGCGCCATGACAGCGAGCGGCTGAAGATCCTGATCGAACGCCACAAGCTCCACACCGGCAGCGCCAAGGCAGCACAACTGCTCGACAATTGGGACAGCGAAGTGGGCAAGTTCATCAAGGTCATGCCGCGCGACTACAAGCGCGCGCTGGAACAACTCGAGGCCGAGCGCGAAGAAGCCGCTTCGGTCGCGGCGGAATAGAAGAGACGGGACGCCAGAACATGGGCAAGGAAACAGGCTTTCTCGAACTCGACCGGCGTGAGCGGGACTATCTCGATCCGAAAGAGCGGCTGGGCAACTACCGCGAATTCGTGGTTCAGCCGGACGATGCGACGCTGCGGGCGCAGGCAAGCCGCTGCATGAATTGCGGCATCCCCTATTGTCACAACGGCTGCCCGGTGAACAACATCATCCCGGACTGGAACCATCTGGTCTATGAAGGCGACTGGAAGAACGCGCTGGACGTGCTCCATTCGACCAACAATTTTCCCGAGTTCACCGGCCGTATCTGCCCTGCGCCTTGCGAGGCGAGCTGCACGCTCAATATCACCGACCAGCCGGTAACGATCAAGTCGATCGAATGCGCGATCGTCGATCGCGGTTGGGAAGAGGGCTGGATTACGCCGCAAGTGCCCAAGCACAAGACCGGCAAATCGGTGGCTGTGGTCGGTTCAGGCCCTGCCGGCCTCGCCTGCGCCCAACAATTGGCCCGCGCCGGCCACACCGTTACCCTGTTCGAGAAGAATGACCGGATCGGCGGACTGCTGCGCTATGGCATTCCGGACTTCAAGATGGAAAAGCATCTGATCAACCGCCGTGCGGTGCAGATGGAGGCCGAAGGGGTCGAGTTCAAAACCAGCAAGGAAGTGGGCGTCGATATCTCGTTCAAGAGCTTGCAGGAGAACTTCGATGCGGTGGTTCTGTCAGGCGGCGCAGAAGATGCACGCACATTGACAATCCCTGGCGCGGAAATGCCCGGCGTGCGGCTGGCAATGGAATTCCTGACCCAGCAGAACAAGCGCAACGCGGGCGATGACGAAGTGCGCGCGGCACCGCGCGGTTCGCTGCTCGCCACCGGCAAACGCGTGGTGGTGATCGGCGGCGGCGATACGGGCAGCGACTGCGTGGGCACGTCGAACCGGCAAGGCGCCAAGAGCGTGGTCCAGCTCGAGATCATGCCGAAGCCGCCGGAGCATGAGGACAAGGCGCTGACCTGGCCCGATTGGCCCATGAAGCTACGGACCTCCTCGAGCCATGAGGAAGGGGTCGAGCGCGACTGGGCCGTGCTGGCCAAGCGGGTGATAGGCGACGGTGAAACCGTGACCGGGCTGGAATGCATACGCGTCGAATGGAAAGACGGCCAAATGCAGGAGATCGAAGGCAGTGCTTTCGTGATCCAGGCTGACCTGATCCTGCTGGCTATGGGTTTTGTCGGGCCGAAGAAGGCAGGATTGCTCGACCAGGCTGGCGTCAAGCTCGATGCACGCGGCAATGTCGCCGCCGATACCGATAATTACGCGACCAGCATCGAGAATGTGTTTGCCTGCGGTGATATGCGGCGGGGGCAAAGCCTGGTGGTATGGGCGATCCGCGAAGGGCGGCAGGCGGCGCGTGCGGTTGACGAAGCATTGATGGGCGCAACCGAACTGCCGCGCTGATTTACTGGGCATATGCACCGTCACACGCGCAGTATCATTAAAATGTCGCTGCTATACAATTTATGCGCGATCTACTGTCACTTTGTCACACGGAATCAAAGGAAACGCTGGATTTTAGTGGCATAAGTATTGACCGTGCGTAGGAAAGGTGCTCCATCTAAGCAGCTGATCAGCAGGTATTAGTTAGAAGTAATTCGCTATGACTGGCTGACTTGGGGAGGTGGATGCAGGTCGCACATTCCATAACATCACGGCTCATAAAATTACGGCGCAGTTGGCCGCATTTCATATGTGCCGGCGCAGCCTGCAGCGCGCTGGCAGGCGGTGCACCGATTGCAGTGGCGGCGACTCCGGGCGATTCCGATACTTCCGATCCTTCATCTCTGACGATCCAAACCGACGCGGCAGCGCAAGGCGATGCTGCTGAAACTGCAGCGGCGGACGCTTTGCCCGCCAAAGTGCCTGCAACCGCCGCCCCGTCATCATCCAATGCTGCGCCCGGCAAACCGGTGGAAACGCGGCTGGTGATCTCGCAGTTTGCCGACATGCCGGTCTCTGGCGATGCCGCCGAAACGCTACGCTATAGCGGCCGCGCGGATGCCTATATCGACATCAAAGGAAGTGCCTTCGGGATTGATGACAGCGTCACGCTGACGGTTCGCCCGGAGTATACCTGGGGCAAGGACTCCAACGGCGTGATCGGGTTGATCCCCAGTAACACCGCACTGTTTCGCGGCGAAGACACGGGCGATTTCGATGTTTCAGTGAGCGTCTCGAAACACTGGGCTTCGGGCACGCAACTGACCGTCGGGAAGGTCAATGTGCTTGATCTGGGCGGAAAGCTGCCGGTGGTAGGAAGCGACGGGCATTACGGTTTCCAGAACCTGAGCATCGCCCTGCCGCCATCAGCGATTATTCCCAACACGATCACCGGCGCGTTGCTGGAGGTGCCGACCGAGAAGGTGCTCTACCGGCTATGGGTGTTCGATCCGGATTCGCAATATCAGCGCAGCGGGTTCGAAACCGCCTTCAGAAGCGGAGTGGGATTCCTCGGCTCGGTGACATTCCCGGTCAAGATCGGGGGCAAGCCGGGCTTCTATGCGCTCAAGCTTTCCGGCTCGACCCGCAATGACATAAACGCCGATTCGCTGCCAGCTGTCCTGATCCCTCCACCGGGATCGGATTTCGGCCAGCGACGCGGCGAGTTTGCGGCGGTACTGGCAGGCTACCAGTATCTGTCTGTCTATCCCGAAGCACCGGGCAAGGGCTGGGGCATCTTCGGGCAGGTCTATATCTCTAACGGCGACCCGACCTTTCTTGACAAGAGCGGCTTCATCGGAATCTCGGGCAATCCGCGCTTCCGCCCGCAAGACCGCTTTGGCGTGTCCTGGTTTCGCTATTCGCTGACCAACCGGCTGATCCGGGCGCTCGACCAGCGCCTGGCGCTGCAGGATGAAGAGGGTGTCGAATATTTCTACACGCTCGGCCTGTCGGATGGCTTGCAGGTTACCGCCAATGTGCAGGTCATTGACAGTGCCGTAAGCGCGCGCGACCCCGGCGTCCTTGCTGGCCTGCGTGTCACTGCAAGTTTCTGATATACCATGAAAAGTGGCTTTTTCACTATCTCCGGCTGTTCCGGGGGCGGCAAGTCGAGCCTGCTGTCCGCACTCGCGGCGAGAGGTTTCGACATTGTCGCCGAGCCCGGCCTGCGCCTGATCCGGTCGGGTGGCCCCAAGCCATGGGAGGATATGCTCGGCTTCCTCCAACGCACCGCAGCGCTGGCGCGACAGGATTTGGAACAGGCAGCCAGCCTGCGCGGGGCGGTGTTCTTCGACCGCGGGCTGATCGATGCCCTTTCTGGCCTGGTCAAATTGGGCGACCTGCCCGCAGAGCGAGAACTGCCCAAAGCGATCCGCCGCTATCGCGCGGTCTTCTTTGCCCCTCCGTGGCGCGAGATATTCGAACAAAACGAATTTCGCCGCCACGATTTCAAGAGCGCGGAGCTTGAAAGCAAACATTTGTTGGCGACCTTGCGAGCGCATGGTTGCGAACCGATCCTGTTGCCCAAATTCCGGCTAGACCTGCGCTGCGAATATCTGCTTGCCCGCATACAAAACTTGTGACGGCGCGATACGATAGAGCGCAGGCCCAGGGCCAGGCGCGCTTCTTCCTCTGTCATGGCCGAATCATCTGGCGGAGCTCCTGCGCGGGGTGAACTGCCCGAAACGTTCCATCCGGGTGACTTTGCCTGATGCATCGCGATGAAAAGTCACGATATCGCGTTCTTCGCCGCTGCTAGTAACGACACGGAACCGGTCATCTCCCAGCGGCTTGAAGCGATCCATCGTGTCGAATGGACCACGCGAACCGGCCTCGATGCCCACCAGCCCGCCTGCCCACGGCAGCATGGCGAAATCCGCACCCCACGGCTGGCCGTTATAGATGCCTACATAGTCGCGCAGATCAACCGCCCCGCTTTCCGGCGGTTCAAACGCCGACGTGGCCAACCTCACCGCTACCAAGGCGCCAACTGCACGCGCAAGGACGGTCGAATCGTCCATCGCATTGATTGCCACGGCAACTGCCATTTGCGCTGACGGATCAATCAGCAGCGAGCTGCGATAGCCGGGGCACGAACCGCCATGGCCAACCATTTCGCGCCCATCCATCTGATAGTTGGCAAAGCCGAGCCCCCAGCTGGTCCGGCGATCCGGAGTGATGTAATGCACCCGGTGCATCTCGCGCAGAGTGGAGGCACGCAGCAACTCGGGCTGGCCGCTTTGGAGCAGGCGGAACTGCCATCGTGCGAACTTGGCGAGATCCTCTACGCTCGAGCTATACCCCGCTGCCGGATTGATTCCCTTGGCGTCAAACAGCTTCACGCGCGGGCGAGTGCCATCGGGTTCGAGCGAGCCCCAGCCAACCGCCAGCTGCTTGCCATAAAGCCTGGTCGGGATGAACGGTCGGGTGTTGTTCATATCCAGCGGCGCGAGGATATTGGTGCTGACATATTCGCCATATGGCGTGCCTGTGACCTTTTCCACCGTTTCGCCCACCAGCGTAAGCCCAAGGTTCGAATACTGGAACGTCGTGGACGCAGGATAGAGCAGATGCTGTCCTGCCACTCCGGCATGAATTTCATCCTGGCTAGGGAACGGGAAATCCGGCCCGGTCCAATAGGGTTTGACCGCCTCGCGCGGCAGGCCTGCAGAATGGGTGAGCAGCCCGCGCATGGTCACTGGCATACTATCACGCTGATCGGGTGCGAATTGCGCCCAGGGCAGATAGGTGCGAACCGGCTCATCCAGCCGGACTGTTCCTTTCTCCCATTGCTGCATGAAGGCAACCGCAGTGAACAGCTTCGAAATCGAACAGATCGAATAGATCGTGTCGGCAGTGGCAGGCTGCCTCATCGCGCGATCGGTATAGCCGTAGCCTTTCGACCAAACCGTCTGTTGGCCATTGACCAGCGCTACCGACAGCGCCGGGATGCGCGAATACTGGCGGGCCTGATCGAGCCAGTAATCCACCGCCACCACTGCTTCGCGCAGCGCGGTGGCGCGCTGTTCCTGATCGCCTGGCTTGCCTTCAAGTTCCGATTGCACCGCCTGGCGGTCGCTCGAAGCACCAAGCGGGGCGGGAATAATCGCACTTGTGGCTGCCAGCATGATGGCGACCGCGGCGAGAAGTTTCATCGACATCCTCCTGTTTTCATATGCGAATGTGGCAGCAGATCGCGCGCGCGCCAAGTGTCTCGTGGCCAGACGGAAGAAACCAGCCGCATTCCTACCACTCGATGATGCCGCGCCCGTGCCGCTCCAGGAAGGCATTGGCCTGGCTGAAAGGGCGCGAACCGAAAAAGCCGCGATGCGCGGAAAGCGGGCTTGGATGCGGGCTGGCAATCAGCAGGTGATTATCGCCCTCACCCAATCCCTTGACCCGGCTCGCCTTCTTCTGCGCGTGGCTTCCCCACAGGATAAACACTGTAGGCAGGCCCTGTTCGACCACTGCCGCAATGCAGGCATCGGTGATCGCATCCCAGCCGCGCCCGGCATGGCTGCCCGCTTGCCCGGCTTCGACCGTGAGCGTGTTGTTCAGGAGCAGCACGCCCTGCTTTGCCCAGCGTTCGAGATTGCCGCCCGGCTGTGGGCGTATGCCCAGATCGCTCTCGATTTCCTTGTAGATGTTGACCAGCGAAGGCGGCAGCCGCACCCCGTCACGCACCGAAAAGGCGAGCCCGTGCGCCTGGCCTGGCCCGTGATAGGGATCCTGCCCCAATATCACCACGCGCACCTGTTCAAGCGGGGTCATTGCGAGCGCGGCAAGCCGCTCGCCGCGCGGAGGGTAAACGATCTTGCCGCAATCTTCCTCAGACCGAAGCCACCCGCCCAGCCGCCGCGCCTCTGGCGTTGCCAGTGCCGGCTCCAGCGCGGTCCGCCAGCTCGCAGAGATCGCCTCGTTCATACGCCAGCGATACCTTGCCGTCATGGCGGTGGCCAGACACCCTTCCCTCAAATCCCCAATGCGCCTAAAGCCGCTGGATATGGCTGTATATTTTCATGAAGAAGACCTGCCTGCAGGTGTGCTGGGCGAAGGTCCGATCGCGGTCGATACTGAAACCATGGGGCTGATAACGCCCCGTGACCGGCTGTGTGTGGTGCAATTGAGCGATGGCAGCGGCGACGAGCATCTGGTGCGCTTCGGGCCTGGCAGCGCCTATGACGCGCCGAATCTCAAGGCGGTGCTGGGCGATCCGAACCGGCTGAAGCTGTTCCATTTTGGCCGCTTCGATCTTGCCGCGATCGAACATTACCTGGGCGTGATGGCCGCGCCGGTATTCTGCACCAAGATCGCCAGCAAGCTGGTGCGCACCTATACCGACCGCCACGGGCTTAAGATGCTGGTCGAGGAACTGCTCGGCGAAAACCTCTCGAAAGTGCAACAGTCGAGCGACTGGGGCGGCCCTGATCTGAGCGACGCGCAGCGCGATTATGCCGCCTCTGACGTGCGCTTCCTGCACCGCCTGCGTGACGAGCTGGTCAAGCGACTCGAGCGTGAGGGGCGGATGGAAATTGCCCAGGCCTGTTTCGACTTCCTGCCCACCCGTGCGCGGCTCGATCTGGCCGGCTGGCCAGACAGCGATATATTCAGCCACGAGTGATGCGCGGAGGCGTATAGTCCCAGACATGTCGATCCACCCGCGAATCGAAACCAGCGAAGCGAAGGAGCTGCGCAGCCAGCGCCAGCACTTTGCCGCGCCGGGCGGCTCGCATGATCGGCTGGTGCGCTTTCTGGCTCGTTTCCTGCCGATGGCAGTGGGCGTGATCGCGGCGCTGATGGTTATCACCCCGCTTGGCCCGGGAAGCGAAGTGAGTTTCCTGCTTGATCGAAACAAGGTGGCCATGATCGACGAGCGGCTTTCCGTCAGTAATGCGATGTACCGCGGCGAAGACGATTCCGGGCGCCCCTTTTCGCTGACTGCGGGGGATGCCGTGCAACGCTCAAACTCCGAAGGTATCGTGCGCATGCGCGACCTTGAGGCACAGATCCTGCTGCGCGACGGACCAGCGCGGATCAGCGCTGAAGCCGGCGCCTATGACATTGACCGCGAAGTCATGACAATCGATGGCGCTTTGCGCCTGTCGGCCGCAGACGGCTATTCGATGGTCACGCGGGGTGTATCGGTTGACCTGGCCTCGCGCCAGATAACCGGCGAGGGGGGCGTCGAAGGCGAAGTCCCCGCCGGCACATTTTCAGCTGATCGAATGACCGTCGATATCGACAAGCGCGTATTTTCCCTGAAGGGCAATGCCCGGCTAAGAATGCGGCCGGGCGAATTGAGGAAGCCGTGATGAACCGTTCACTTATCCCCACCGCTGCACGTTCAGCCATCGCCGGCTTTGCCCTTACGCTGGTGGCGTTTGGCGGGATGCAGCTCAACGCACAGGCTTTCTCGCGCCATGATTCAAATGCGCCGGTGCAATTCGATGCCGACGACATCAGTGTCGAGGACCGCCAGAACCGCGTCGTGCTTATCGGCGGTGTTAACGTGACCCAGGCCGGGCTGCGCGTGCGTTCGCAGCGCATGCTGGTTGATTACAGCGACCAGGGCGATCTTTCGATTTCGCGCATCACCGCTACCGGCGGGGTCAATGTGACGCGCGGCAATGAAACCGCACGCGGCGACGTGGCCGTCTATGACCTTGAGCGGCGGCTGATCACCATGGCTGGCAATGTCGAATTGCGCCGCAATGGCGATACGCTTTCAGGTGGCCGGCTGACGATCGACCTCACCTCCGGCCGCGCCAGCGTTGACGGCAAAGGTGCCTCGTCGGGCGAGAATTCGAGCGGGCGCGTAACCGGCACTTTCACTGTCTCGCAGAAAGCTGGCGGCGGCGCTGCGGACAGTGATCAGGAGCAATAGAGCGGCCTATCGCCGCGCGGCGAAACGGGCAATATCGGTCAGCCCCTGGGCCAGCAGCAATTCCGCCGCCTGGCTGTTGCCCAGCAACTGTCGATGCATCTGCATGAGCCGCGGGCCGAGCCGTTCGAGCTTGCGCCTGTGCCAGCATTGCAGCTGGTCGCGAATATCGCGCTCGTCACGAAAGAAGATGCCAAGCCGGGCCTTGGCTCCTCGATCGAGCCCGTCGAGCGAACCGCGCGGGCCGAGCTGTGCGGCGATCTGCGCCAGTTGTGCAGCCCGGCGTTCAACCGCCAGCAACACACCGACCGGGTTCAGTCCGTGTTCGCGCATGCGCCTGAGTTCGCGGTCAAGCCGCCCAGTGTCCCCCTTGAGCACGGCATTGACCAGCGGCATGAAGCCGTCTTCCTCGGTCGCAGCTCCCACCGCGTCGAGATCTTCAATGGTCAGCTGACGCGGTGATTGCGGCGAAGCATCGCAATAAGTCGCCAGCTTGGTGATTTCAGACTGTGCCAGCCGCACGTCCAGCCCGGCGGCCCGCGCAATCCGCTCTGCCAGGTCTCCGCCCAGCCTGAGCCCCGCCGCATCCGCCATCTGCCGCACCGAGGCAGAAACCGATTGCAGATCGGGCGGCCAGAACATCGCCACCAGCGCGTCCTTGCGTTTCTCCAGCAACTTGGCGGTGCGCGATTTGTCGGTTGCCGATGTCGCCACCACCAGCACCGGCGCCGCTTCACCGGCGCCACCTTCGCTGGTCTCGATCAACACCTGCAGCGCATCGTGCGCTTCATCGCCATTGGCCCGCACAAAAATATGGCGCTTGTCACCAAACAGCGAGCCCGAGCGCGCCTCATCACCCAGCAGCGCCGGGTCCTTGCGCAAATCGGCGCCTGAAATCTCCACTCGTTCGCTGGGCTGCGGCAGCAGCTGCAGGATGCTTTGCGCCGCTGCAGAGGCGCCCGCTTCGTCAGGTCCGCAGAAGAAGAAGATGCCGCATTGTTCAGCAGCGCGGCGCGCGGTGGAGGCAAAGTCGCGCTGGGTGGCCTTCATTGCGCCTGGCCGGCCTGGCGCAAGGTCAATGCCACTTGCCGCACCATCCGTTCAGCCACATCGCGGGCGAGATTTTCCAGCGCAGTCTGTTCGGCCGCGATGGTGGCGTATTCGCTGGACACAACGTCAATCCCGGCATCCGATCCAGCGCTGGCATCCAGCAGGATTGCGCCGCTGGTGATGTCAACCAGCTGATAGCGGGCGCGCAGGATGCGGCGTTCGCGGCTGATCGTGTCATCGTTGAGCACGCCCAGCGCTTCGAGCGAATCGTCGAGCCGGACATCGAGGCGATAGCGCGGCGCAGTGCCTGGCCCGGTTACGTGCAGCCGATCATTGAGGGCATTGCGCACCAGCCAGCCATCGCGGCCCGGAATCGGGGCAACCTCAACCGCTGCCAGCCCCTCAGCCACCGCTGCGCCGCCGTTGCCCGCATACATCGGCTGAAGCCCGCAAGCGGAAAGCGCCATCAGGGCAAGGCTGGCAAACAGGGCACGCATCATGTCACAATATTGACCAGCCGGTCAGGGACCACAATGATCTTCTTTGGTGAAGCCCCGGACAAAATGGCCTGAACCTTGGTATTGGCAACAGCGATCGCCTCAAGTTCAGCTCGATCGGTGCCCTTTGCGACAACTTCCGTGTCGCGCAGCTTCCCGTTAACTTGCACCGCGATGGTGACTTCATCCTCCACCAGCAGCGCCGGATCATACTCGGGCCAGTTTGCCTCGGCGATCAGGCCGCCGGAATTCTTGGCAAACCCGGCGCGCTCCCATGCCTCTTCCGCCAGGTGCGGCATCATCGGCGAGGAAAGCAGCATCAACCCGGCAATCGCTTCGCTGCGCGCGGCGGAAGGCTGGGCTTTCTCCGCAGCCGTCGTCAGCTCGTATATCCGCGCGACAGCCTTGTTGAAATTGAGCGCTTCGACGTCTTCGGCGACGGCGGCAATGGTCTGGTGCAGCTTGCGCGACAATGCCTTGTCGTACTGGGCGTCCTCGCTTTGCGCAGCGGGGTCATATTGCCCGAACAGCCGCCACAGCCGCTGCACGAATCGCCCGCAGCCTTCGATCCCGGCTTCCGACCATGGCAGATCGCGTTCGGGCGGGCTGTCGGAAAGCATGAACCAGCGCGCCGCGTCGGCGCCATAGGTGTCGATGATATTGTCGGGGTCGACGGTGTTCTTCTTCGACTTCGACATCTTGATGACGCGGCCGATCTCGACCGGCTGGCCATCGTCCCTCAGCACCGCGCCATTGCCGCTGCGATCGACCTCAGCCGGCAGGAAATAGGTGGTGCGGCCATCGGTCCGCCGCGAATAGGTCTCGTGCGTGACCATGCCTTGCGTGAACAGGCTGCCAAAGGGTTCGGCAAAATCGAGCTGGCCGATATGCTGCAGGGCGCGGGTCCAGAAGCGGGCATAGAGCAGGTGCAGGATCGCGTGCTCGATCCCGCCGATATATTGCTCGACCGGCAGCCATTTGGCGACCTCCTCGCGGTCGAAAGGCTTGTCCGCCGGCTGGCTGGCGAAGCGCAGGAAATACCAGCTCGAATCGACGAAAGTATCGAGCGTATCGGTCTCCCGCTCGGCAGCGCCGCCGCATTTCGGGCAGGTCGTATGCTTCCACGTCGGGTGGCGCAGCAGCGGATTGCCCGGCGTCTTGAAATCGACATCATCGGGCAGCGTGATCGGCAGGCTGTCCTTGGGTGCAGGCACCACGCCGCAGCCATCGCAATGGATGAACGGGATCGGCGTTCCCCAATAGCGCTGGCGCGAAACGCCCCAATCGCGCAGGCGCCACACCGTTGTCCCCCGGCCCCAGCCTTCGCTTTCAGCGCGTGCGTTCACCGCAGCCTTGGCCGCTTCAACACTCATCCCGTCAAGGAAGCCTGAATTGACGCACACTCCGTCGCCAGTGTCAGCCTCGCTCAGCGGTTCGCCCGCAGCCTCGGGCGAGGCGGCGATTACGCGCACGATCGGCAGGCCATACTTGGTCGCGAATTCGAAATCGCGCTGGTCGTGCCCCGGCACGCCCATCACCGCGCCGGTCCCGTAATCCATCAGCACGAAATTGGCGATGAACACCGGCAAATGCTTCCCGGTAAAGGGGTGTTTAGCGCCGATGCCGGTATCGAAACCGAGCTTCTCGGCGGTTTCCAGCTCAGCAGCAGTGGTGCCGCCGCGCTTGCATTGTTCGATGAACTTCGCCGCGTCGCAGTTGTTCATCGCGGCCGACTGCGCCAGAGGATGATCGGCGGCGACCGCAACGAAGCTTGCGCCGAAGATCGTGTCCGGCCTGGTCGAATAGACCGGCAGGCTTTCGCCATTCGAAAGCTCGAAGCTGAATTCGAGGCCGCTCGATTTACCGATCCAGTTTTCCTGCATCAGCTTGACCTTGTCAGGCCAGTTTTCGAGCGCACCGAGCCCGTCGAGCAGATCTTCGGCGAAATCGGTGATCTTGAGAAACCACTGGCTGAGCTTGCGCTTCTCGACCTCGGCTCCCGAGCGCCAGCCCTTGCCGTCAATCACCTGCTCGTTGGCAAGCACGGTCATGTCAACCGGATCCCAGTTGACGGTCGATTCCTTGCGATAAACCAGCCCCGCCTCGTACAGATCGAGGAACAGCGCCTGTTCGTGGCCGTAATATTCGGGATCGCAGGTGGCGAATTCACGGCTCCAGTCGAGCGCGAAGCCGATCCGCTTCAGCTGCGCTTTCATGTTGGCGATATTCTCGCGCGTCCAGCCGCCCGGATGCACGCCCTTTTCCATCGCGGCATTTTCCGCTGGCATGCCGAAGGCATCCCAGCCCATCGGATGAAGGACCTCGTACCCGCGCATTTTCTTGTAGCGCGCCAGCACGTCACCCATGGTGTAGTTGCGCACATGGCCCATGTGGATCCGGCCCGAAGGATAGGGAAACATCTCGAGCACATAGCTTTTCGGCCTGGGCGAATTGCTGTCGGCGTGGAACGTGCCTGCCTCCTCCCAGGCTCGCTGCCAGCGGGCATCGGCTTGCGATGGATCGAAACGGGTATCGGTCATGGCCAACCTGTTAGGGATTTCGGGCGCGATTGGAAGCGCGTTCGCATCAAGAACTGGCCTTTCATCGCCGGTTTGGCGGATGACAGGCTGGCCCGCAAAGTTCGCAGGCGCTGACGGGCAAATCAGGAAGCGAGCGTCTGCCGGCGCAGTTCGCGGGCCTTGGTAAGGATGATGTCCTCCAGCTTCTGCACAGTGGCCGCCTGCACCGGGGCATCGACCCAGCCACCACCCTGCGCCACCTGGCGGCTGGCAGCCACGCGCAGCGCATCGGCGCGAAGATCGGTGTCGAGGATCGTCACCGTCACCTTGACCCGCTCGTTCGGGTTGGTGGGATTCGCATACCAATCAGTCACAATCACTCCGCCTGCGCTGTCTGCCTGCAGTAACGGAGCAAAGCTGACAGTCTCCAGCGCAGCGCGCCAGAGATAGGAGTTCACCCCTATGGTGTTGACCTGCGCCGCAGCAAGGTCAGCCTCAGGCCGCTCACGCCCACCGCAGGCAGCAAGTGTCGCCAGCACCGCGCTGGCGAGCGCGAATTGGGCAGTGCGGCGGATGGCAGGCTGGATCAGGCTCATTGGTGAAAGGTCCTCAAGCGGAATTGTCGTTTTCGGCTCTATAGCTGTCCGTGCGCGTGCGACAAGGCGGGAAACAATCGCAGGCAGCTGGCCATGCCCGCTTTTGTGCACTGAAGGCGGCTTTATCCTTCCTGAACGCAGGCAACGAGGCGGTTGCCTTGGCGCGATTCCCAACGGCCGCCTTATGCGCGTGGAGCCATCTTGTGTGCCAATTGCAACACAAGGCTGCCCTAACGTCACGCAACGGATCGCGGGCATTGCCTGGCAAGTCCAAAGGGTCCTATTGTCCACAACTGTGATAGTGAGTCGCGGCTTTTGCGAAATGCGCAGTCATCTGCGGTTCAGCATGGTTGAGTTTAAGTAAACCAGAGCCTTTAGAGGTTCGATCAGGTTTAACCCGCCAAGGTCTTGGCGAACGGGAAGAAGGGTTTAAGGTCACGGTCATGGCAACAGTTCACCCAGCAAGATCGGCGCGCAAGCTGCCCTTGCTGCTGGCAGCTGCTGGCCTGGCTTTTGGCGTTCCTTCGGCGGGCCTGGCGGTTGCCGCCCTTTCCGATGGGGCTGGCGACGGCGCATCTTCGCCATTTGCGGTATTCACCCCGGCGTCGGTTGATCCGCAGCTGGCACAGCGAATGGCGCGGCGGGCTGACAATTCGGCGCTGCGCTTCACACCAAGCGGCAGCGCGATCAAGCGGGACCGCACAGTAACGGTGGCAGTGCGGGTTGATCAGGATACTGCGCGGGCGATTTCCGTGCGCAATGTGCTCAATGTTGCACCGGGCGGCGGCGAAGGCCTCACGGCTCTGGCAGCAACGCGTTTCAACCTTGGTACGGCACGCGGCTATCAAAGCTTCAAACGCCCCGAACCTCAGCTTGGCCTGTCGGGCAGCATGCGTGATATAGCAATGCCCGATCTGGCAAGTTTCGAACCATCGCGCTCAAGCGCGCCGGAAAAGCCAAACCGCTTCCAGCCGCGCATCATACTGCAAGACGAAGAGGTCGCGGGTCGTTCGCCGAATACCTATGACTCGCTCGGCGCGCAGACCTTCGATCTTGGCGGCGCCTATCGTATCACCCGCAATCTTGATGTGACTGCGGGCGTGCGGCTGTCGCAGGAGCGCGACCGGCTGAGGCCGGTGACCGATTCGGAGCAAGACAGCCAGGCAGTGTATGTGGGCACGCAATTCCGCTTCTGATCGCGCGGCGACGCTTTCACATCGTGAATTCGTATGATCAAACCCCGCTTAGGCGGGGTTTTTCATTTCCCTGACGTAACGGCATCGCTAGTTCTAACCAGATACTGCGGAACGGAGAATCGGATATGGCGCGCGTTGCAATTGTTACTGGCGGAACTCGCGGAATCGGTCGCGCGATTTGCGAGAGGCTTCACGCGGATGGCTTCACGGTCGTCGCGAACTATGCCGGCAATGATGCCGCAGCTGAACAGCTCAAGGCCGATACCGGTATCCGCTCATACAAATGGGACGTAGGGGACCACGAAGCAGCACTGGCCGGTTGCAAGCGCGTTGAAGAAGAAGTTGGCCAGATCGATGTCGTGGTAAACAATGCCGGGATTACGCGCGACGGCGTGCTGCACAAGATGTCATACGATGATTGGCACGAGGTGATGCGCATCAATCTGGGCGGCTGTTTCAATATGGCCAAGGCCTGCTTCCCCGGCATGCGCGAGCGCGGCTGGGGCCGGATCGTCAATATCGGCTCGATCAACGGACAGGCTGGCCAGTATGGTCAGGTCAATTATGCGGCGGCGAAAAGCGGCATCCACGGCTTTACCAAGGCCTTGGCACAGGAAGGCGCGAAGTTCGGCGTCACCGTCAACGCCATCGCGCCCGGCTATATCGATACCGACATGGTCGCCGCCGTCCCGCCGCCGGTGCTGGAAAAGATCGTCGCCAAGATCCCGGTGGGCCGGTTGGGCCATGCCCATGAAATCGCGCGCGGGGTCGCCTTCCTGTGCAGCGAGGATGCCGGCTTCGTAACCGGCTCGACCATGAGCATCAATGGCGGCCAGCACATGTATTGATGCGCTGGCGCCTGACTGAAGAAATTGGCGCCGGGCCACAATCCGCGCTATCTTGCCAAACATGCCAGATAGCGACCAACCTTCAGGCGTAAGCGAGGCCAGCCATGCTTGCCATGGGCGGGCACATGGCGATGCCCGTGACGGCCACAGCGATCAACATGCATCCGCTGAAGGCGCCGAGGTAAGAGGGGGAAAATACGATCAGGTTCCGCCGGGTCATCAGGGCCCGGTCTACACCTGCCCGATGCATCCGCAGGTGCGCCAGCCAACTCCCGGGTCATGCCCGATCTGCGGCATGGGGCTGGAGCTCGAATCCGCAGCCATGGCCGAGCATGGGCGTAATCCCGAACTTGCCGACTTTACACGGCGCTTCTGGATCGGCGCTGTCCTTACTGTTCCGCTGCTGGTCCTCACCATGGGGCCCATGCTCGGGCTTGGCGGCGTCAGGGATATTTTTGGAGAGCGCAACACGCTCTGGATCGAACTGGTGCTCGGCACGCCGGTCGTTCTGTGGTGCGGCTGGCCGTTCCTCGTGCGAGGATGGAATTCATTTCGCACGCTGAACCTCAACATGTTCTCGCTGATCGGCATGGGAGTGCTGGCCGCCTGGCTGTTCAGCATCGTCGCGGTCCTTGCGCCGGGCATATTTCCCGACGGTTTCCGCGATGCAGAGGGCAATGTCAGCGTCTATTTCGAGGCGGCGGCGGTCATCGTCACGCTGGTGCTGCTGGGTCAGGTGATGGAGTTGCGGGCGCGTGAGGGAACCGGCAAGGCGATCCGCGCCTTGCTCGACCTGGCACCCAAGACGGCACGCATCGTCCGCGACGACGGCAGCGAGGAAGAAATTCCGCTTGAACAAGTCGGCGTAGGCGATCGCCTGCGCGTGCGACCGGGGGACAAGATACCGGTCGATGGTGTCGTTATCGACGGGCGTTCCTCGGTCGATGAAAGCATGATCAGCGGGGAACCCTTGCCGGTCGAGAAAGTCGCCGGCGATCCTGTTACCGGGGCGACAATCAATGGGACCGGCAGTCTCATCATCAAAGCGACCCGTGTCGGCGCCGACACAATGCTCTCCCAGATCGTCGAAATGGTTGCCAATGCGCAGCGATCGCGCGCGCCGATCCAGAAATATGCCGACAAGGTTTCGGGCTGGTTCGTGCCGGTCGTGATCGCCGTCGCCGTGCTGGCATTCATCGGCTGGTCGATATGGGGTCCGGCGCCCGCGATGTCATACGCCCTGATCGCTGCCGTTGCTGTACTCATCATTGCCTGCCCCTGCGCGCTTGGCCTCGCCACGCCGATGTCGATCATGACCGCCACCGGGCGAGGAGCGCAGGCCGGTGTGCTGATCAAGAATGCGGAGGCACTCGAACGTTTTGAAAAAGTCGACACGCTGATGGTCGACAAGACCGGGACGCTGACCGAGGGCAAGCCCCGGCTGGTGGCCGTGCTTCCCGAACCGGGTCATGATGAAGCGGAAGTGCTGCGTCTGGCTGCGACGCTGGAAAAAGGTTCCGAACATCCGCTTGCCGAGGCAATCGTCACGGGCGCGGAGGAACGCGGCGTGACGCTCGGCGAGGCCAGCGATTTCGAGGCTGTTACGGGCAAAGGCGTGAAGGGCGTCGTCGATGGCAAGAGTGTCGCGCTCGGAAATCTGAAGCTGGTAACCGACCTTGGCCTTGAAGCCGCCGAATTGACGGAGAAAGCCAATTCCCATCGCGACCAGGGCGAGACGGTGATGTTCGTCATGCTGGAGGGTGCCGTAGCAGGCCTCGTCAGCGTAGCCGACCCGGTGAAGGAAACGACGCCTGACGCCCTGAAGGCGCTTCATGCACTTGGCTTTCGCATCATCATGGCGACGGGTGACAACGAACGCACCGCCAGAGCGGTGGCCGCCCGCCTCGGGATAGACGAAATCCGCGCCGACGTGCTGCCCGAAGACAAGGCGCGCATCATCCAGGAGCTTCAGAGGGAAGGTCGCAAGGTTGCCATGGCGGGCGACGGGGTGAATGATGCCCCCGCGCTCGCGCAGGCCGATGTCGGGATCGCCATGGGCACCGGCGCTGATGTCGCCATCGAGAGCGCCGGCATCACACTGGTCAAAGGCAATCTCGATGGCATCGTCCGGGCACGCCGCCTCTCGAAGGCGACCATGCGCAACATCCGCCAGAATCTGTTCTTCGCGCTGATCTACAATGCCGCAGGCGTGCCGGTGGCGGCCGGATTGCTCTATCCCTACTTCGGAATACTGATCAGTCCGATGTTCGCCGCCTTCGCCATGAGCGCATCGTCAATCTCGGTCGTGACCAATTCGCTGCGTCTGAGAAGCGCGAGAATCTGACTGGCGAGTCGGCGGTATGCGCCTTATCACCGCGCAGGTGACACAGCCGCCGCCATATCATCCGCCGGTCAAGCGCTCGGTCGAGATTGCCGGGCACAAGACCTCGATCAGCCTTGAGCCGCTGTTCTGGGACATGCTGCGCGCGGCGGCTGAAGCGGAAGGCCTGCCAATCAACGCACTCGTCGCACGAATCGATGAAGAGCGGATCAAGTCGGAAACACCGCCCGGCCTCGCCGGGGCGATCAGGGTGTGGTTGGTTTTCAATTCCTAGCTGGCTGGGGCGGGCGGGCCCGGTGCGTCTCCGTTTGCCTGGATGTCGGCAATCAGCTTTTCCATTTCGTCAATTTCCCTGACCTGCGCATCAATGATTTCATTAGCGAGTGCACGCACGCGAGGGTCGGAAATTTCTGCCCGGCGGCTGGTCAATATGGCGATCGAGTGATGCGGGATCATCGCTTTCATCCAGCTGACATCACCGACTGTTTCCTGACTACGCACCAACCAGAGCGATCCGCCGAACACCGCTACCGCGCTGCCCAGGATCAGTAGGTTCCACTGAAGCTGGTGGTACATCCGCCACATGAACAGAAGCATTATTACCGCCATCACTGCCCCCATCAGCAGCGCCATCCACGCCCGTGTCTGGCTGAACCAGACATGGGAAATTTCGAAAGTGTTGAGATACATGATCGCATACATGACAACAGTCGATGTTGCGATCATCGCAAAGAAGCGCGGATAGCCCATCCCGGAATTATGGGTGCGTTTTGATTGGTCCATATGCGAATTACGGGCGAAACGCCGGGACGTTCCGGTTGTTCTGTCTGCGCACCACGTTCAAAGCTTCGCGGTCAGTAATTCGCTGGCGGATCGCTGGCCGGAAAGCTTGCGTCGCTCTCCTCGTCCGTCTTGTTCCACGTATCCGAAGAACTGTCCCGCATGGCGCCCGGCCCTGCGTCGCGCACATTGCCGGTCTGGCCGGTGGCGAAAGCAGCCGGACTGGCACCCCGCTTCTTTTCGATAGCTTTGTATCCGGCATATCCGAGTGCCGACAAGGCAGCGATTTTCAATAGTCCCATGATACGATCTCCTTCGTTACCCCTCCCATCAACGCCTGGCGGGGGCGAAAGGTCCGATCTATCGGCTCAATCGTCGCCCACCCGTTCTATGTCTGCGCCCACCAGCTGCAGCTTCTCCTCCAGCCGCTCGTAACCGCGATCGAGGTGGTATAGCCGCCGCACGGTGGTCTCGCCTTCGGCCGCCAGCCCCGCCAGCACCAGGCTGAAGGAGGCACGCAGATCGGTCGCCATCACTTCAGCGCCCGTGAGCCGATCGACTCCCTTGACGATGGCAGTACGGCCCTCGGTCTCGATATCCGCCCCCATGCGCCGCAGTTCGGGCACATGCATGAAGCGGTTCTCGAAAATGGTTTCCTTGAGCACGCTGGTGCCTTCAGCCTTGCACAGCAGCGCCATCAGCTGCGCCTGCATGTCGGTGGCGAGGCCGGGATAGGGTGCGGTGGTGAGATTGGTGGCCTTGAGCTTGCCATTGGGACAAACCCTGATCCCTTTGGCGTCTTCCTCCACCTCGACCCCGATATTCCGCAGCGCGTGGATGGTGGCCGCCATCTCGCCCGCTTTGGCGCCTTCAAGCCGGACGTCGCCGCCGGTGATCGCTGCGGCGCAGGCGTAAGAGCCAGCCTCGATCCGGTCGGGCATCACGCGATAGGTTGCGCCGTGCAGCCGCCTGACCCCGTGGATGGTGAGATCGGAGCTGCCGATACCCTCGATCTCCGCCCCCATGGCGACCAGCAGATTGCACAAATCGACAATCTCGGGCTCGCGTGCGGCGTTGAACAGGCGGCAGCTGCCGTTCGCCAGCACCGCCGCCATCACCGCATTCTCGGTCGCCCCGACAGAGACAACCGGAAAATCGAACTCGCCGCCGGGCAGCCCGCCATCGGGCGCAATCGCGCGAACATACCCTTGTGCAAGTTCGATAGTGGCACCGAAAGCCTCGAGCGCCTTGAGATGCAGGCCAATCGGGCGATTACCGATCGCGCAGCCACCCGGCATCGACACCGTCGCCTCGCCCATGCGCGCCAGCATCGGGCCCAATACCAGGATCGAGGCGCGCATCTTGCGCACCAGATCATAGGGCGCGACCGAAGAGGTGATTCGCGGCGCCTCCAGGCTCATTACGCGGCCGAAATCCTCTGGCCGCGTGCCTTGAATCACCGTGGTGACGCCAAACTGGTTCATCAGGTGCTGGAACCCGTCGATATCGGCCAGGCGCGGCAGGTTCCTGAGCGTCAGAGGCTCCTCGGTCAGGAGCGCGCAGGGGATGAGTGTAAGCGCAGCATTCTTGGCCCCGGAAATCGGAATCGTGCCTTCGAGTCGGTTGCCGCCGCGGATGACGAGTTTGTCCATTTCCTGCCCTTAGCCAATCTCGGCTGCCGAGCAAACGAACAAGCGCATGAAACTGGAGGTAGTCATGCTTGCAGGTGAAACATTTGCCCCCTATCCCGCATCGTCATGAACACACCCAAACCGATCAAAAAGGCCGTTTTCCCCGTCGCCGGGCTAGGCACGCGGTTCCTGCCCGCGACCAAGGCGATCCCAAAGGAAATGCTGGCAATCGTAGACCGCCCGTTGATCCAGTATGCCGTAGATGAAGCGCGCGAGGCCGGGATCGAGCAGATGATCTTTGTCACCGGGCGCGGCAAGACTGCAATCGTCGAGCATTTCGATATTGCTTACGAGCTTGAGAAGACGCTGAGCGAGCGCGGCAAGGACCTGAGCGTGCTCGAACCGACGCGGGCAACGCCGGGCGATATCATCACCGTGCGCCAGCAGGTGCCGCTGGGGCTGGGCCACGCAATCTGGTGCGCGCGCGCCATCGTGGGGGATGAACCCTTTGCAATTTTCCTGCCCGATGAGCTGATGATCGGAAAGGTTGGCGGCACAGGCTGCATGAGGCAGATGGTCGATGCCTATAATGAAGTCGGCGGAAATTTGATCAGCGTGCTCGAAGTCCCGCGCGAGGATGTTTCAAGCTATGGCGTGATCGACCCCGGCGCTGAAATGGGCGCGCTGACCGAGGTAAGGGGCCTGGTCGAAAAGCCGCCCGTTGCCGACGCACCATCGAACAAGATCATTTCGGGCCGCTACATCCTGCAACCCGAAGTGATGCGCGTGCTCGAAGCGCAAGAGAAAGGCGCGGGCGGCGAAATCCAGCTGACCGACGCCATGGCCAAGATGATCGGCAGCCAGCCGTTCCACGCAGTTACGTTTGACGGCAAGCGCTATGATTGCGGCAGCAAACTCGGCTTCGTCGAGGCGACCCTGGCGCTGGCACTCGAGCGCGAGGACATGGGCGCGGAAGTGCGCGCGATGGCCGAACGTCTTCTAGCAATCTAGCTCGCGACGAAACGCAGCGGCAGCGTTTTCAGCCCGCCGACAAAGGTCGAAGTCGCGCGCTTGGGCTCACCTGCCAGCTCGATGCTCTCGATCCGGTCAAGCAGCGTTTCGAACAGGATCTTCATTTCCATCCGGGCAAGATGCAGGCCAAGGCACTGGTGAGCGCCCGCGCCGAACGCCAGGTGCCGATTGGGCGAGCGGCTGGCATCGAACTTGCGCGGATTTGCGAACTGCGCCGGATCGTGGTTGGCGGCGACATAGTTGATCATCAGCCAATCGCCCTTCCTGATCTGTTGCCCAACCAGCTCGACATCTTCAGCCGCAGTACGCATGGAATGCTGCACCGGCGTGGTCCAGCGAATCGCTTCCTCGACGATGCCCGGCAACAGCGAACGATCTGCCTTGACCCTGGCCCATTGCTCCGGGTCCTTCGCCAAGGCCTGCATCGCCCCGGCAGTGGAAGCCGAGGTCGTGTCATGCCCGGCGGTGGCAACGATGATGTAATATCCCGCCATATCGCGCTCAGGCAGGGGCTCGCCATCGACCGTCGCATTGGCAATCACGCTGGCAACATCGCCTGTAGGGTTGGCGCGGCGATCGCGCGCGATCCCGGCAAAATATTCCTCGAAATTCTTCACCGCGCCCGCAACCAGCAGCACCACTTGCTCCGGCGTCATATTCTGCATGCCGGTGCCGGAAAGATCCGCATCCTGCCCGCCGAACATCTGCTGGGTGAGCATCAACATGCGCTGCTCGTCCTCTTCGGGCACGCCCAGGATCTGCATCACCACATGCAGCGGATAAGGCGCCGAAACGAGTTTGCAGAAGTCCACGCCCTCTCTTTCTCCGACCCCGCCCTCGCCAGCGGCCACCAGCCGGTCCACCGTTGCATTGGCGATGGCGCGGATCTCGCCCTCCATTTTCTGGAGGTTGCGCGGCATGAACCAGTCCTGCGTCAACCGGCGATATTTGGGGTGGATCGGCGCATCGAACACCACCAGCGAATCGACCAGCATGTTGGAGCCGGTTGCCTTGCGACTGAATTCGATTGCGTCGCGGAAACTGAACACCACCGGGCGCGGATTGTTGAGGAAGGTGACATTGTCCTTCGAAATGCGCATCACGTCTTCATAGCGGGTGACCAGCCAGAAGGGATCGAACAGCTTGCCGTCCTCGGGCTTGACCAGCGCCACAGGCGCCTCTTCGCGCAACCGGTCGAACGTATCGAGCAGGCTATCCCACTGGGCATAGGAATGCGGATCGATGACCTCGCGGGCAACCTCGGGCGGCAGAACCTTTGCTTGATCGGCCACGCTCACGCCTCCGCTTGGGCTTTGGCAGCATATTCATCACGCAGTTCGCGCTTGTAGAGCTTGCCATTGGCTTCACGCGGCAGATCGGGCCGGAAATCGAACAGCTTGGGCATCTTGATCCGGGCTAGTTGCGGGCTGAGGTAATCGCGCAATTCCTGTTCCAGCGCATCGCCGGCTTCACCCATGTCGACCGGCTGCACAACCGCAACAACCTTCTCGCCAAGATCCGGATCGGGCGCGCCGATCACCGCCGCATCCATCACCTTGTCATGGCTCACCAGCAGGTTCTCGATTTCCTGCGGGTAGATATTGACCCCGCCAGAGATGATCATGTGGCTCTTGCGATCGGTCAGGTAGAGGAAGCCGTCCTCATCGAGATGGCCGATATCGCCCAGCGTCATCCAGCCTTCGGAATGCATGGCTTCAGCCGTCTTGGCAGGATCCTTGTGATACGTCGGCAGAATCTCGTTTTCGAAATAGATCACCCCGTCCTGCCCGGCGGGAAGTTCTTCGCCATCGGGGCCGCAAATATGCAGCTTGCCATGGATCGCGCGCCCGACACTGCCCGGGTGAGTGAGCCAGTCAGGTGAATGGATCATCGTCATGCCGATGCTTTCAGACCCGGCATAATACTCATTCACGATCGGCCCCCACCATTCGATCATCTGCTGTTTGATCGGGATCGGGCATGGCGCAGCTGCGTGAAGCGCACGCTTATGGCTAGAGAGGTCATACTTGCTACGGATCTCTTCCGGCAATTTGAGCATGCGCACGAAATGTGTCGGCACCCATTGGCTGTCGGTCACCTTGTATGTCTCGATCGCGGCAAGCGCAGCTTCGGGATCGAATTTCTCCATCATGACCACTGTTCCGCCAAGGCGGTGCACAGCCGAAGACCATCCGATCGGTGCTGCATGATAGAGCGGTGCCGGCGAAAGATAGATCATAGTGCCGTCGGCTGGCATGCCCGCCCCGATTGTCGCGAGGCCGAGAAATGGCACAATTGCCTGCGGATCGGGATCGACGGGTGGTTTGGGCCGGATGCCTTTTGGCCGGCCGGTTGTGCCAGAGGAATAGAGCATCACCATGCCCGCTGTTTGGTCAGCGATGGGCTCAGCTGGTTGCGCCGCCAGGGCCGCTGCGAAATTCTCGTCGCCATCACCCCCCATCACCAGCACCGGCAGATCGGGGCAGGCAGCGCGCACGGCGGGCAACACCGCATCAAAGTAGCGCGACGTGATCAGCAGCTTGGCTTCGCTGTCTTCAAGAATATAGGCAATCTCGGGCGCAGTCAGCCGCGTCGAGATCGGCACCAGCATCGTGCCCGCTCGCTGGGAACCCCAGATCAGCGTGTAGAATTCGATCCGGTTTTCAAGCAACACGGCGAAAGCATCGTCTGGCCGCAACCCAAGTGCCCGGAGCATCTGCGCGAAGCGATTCGATTCGCGATCCATTTCGCCGAAGGTCATGGTTTCGCCGCTTCCGGCCATAATCACGGCAGGCTGGTTTGGGCGCGTTCTTGCGTGTTCGATCGGATGCATCGGTGTCCTCTCCCCATGCGGACTTTATGCCGTATGGTTGCATATGGAAACCTAGCTAACTAGCCAAAGACGACAAGAAAAAAGGCGGCGGGATAACCCGTCGCCATTATCGGACATCCTCTCCTCTGTCCGAACCCGCTTCCAGGCGGGAAACTCTTGCTGCGGCCTAGTCGCCGCCCTGGCCACCTTCGCCAGAAATCTGTGCCAGTTTCGCCAAGCGCTGCTGGACCGGCGATTCGACCATATAGGGAATTGGATTGACTGCAATACCCGACATGACCACTTCATAGTGGAGATGCGGGCCGGTCGACCGGCCGGTCGATCCCACGTAGCCTATGATGTCGCCCTTTTTGACCCGCTCACCCTCAGCCACCAAAAGGCGCGACATGTGGGCATAGCGCGTTTCAAGGCTAGCGCCGTGATCGATCTCGATAAACAGGCCGTAGGTGGAAAACCATTCGGCACGATCGACGATGCCGTCAGCAGTTGCATAGATCGGCGTGCCGGTCGGGGCTGCCAGATCTATCCCCTTGTGCTTGCGCCGACCGCCGAGCACGGGGTGTGTGCGCATCCCGAAATCGCTGGTCAGCCGCGCGCCATCAAGCGGCATGCGCGACGGCACGGAAATGGACGGTTTGACGGTATTCGCAGCCGGACCGCGCGCGTCCAGCGCTTCCCAGCTGGCGAAGAGCTGGCGAAAGCCCTGATCGCCGGTGATGAGCGAATCATCCTGCGCCTGGCGGACCGTGTCGCTGATGTCGACTGCAGCGGAATTACTGTTGGCAAATGCCGGGCTTGCGGCCACCGAAAGACAACCAGCAACAAGCGCAAAGCCCGCCTGCTTGCAGAATTGCCCGATATGCGATCCGATCAAAACCCGTTCCTCAACGCAGCACTCACTGAAGAGCCCGCTTTATCTTGTCGTTCAACCCGAAGGGCTCTTTGCCCCGGCGTGCGTTAAGCGGCTCAAATGATCTGCCGCTTTCGTGTGAGGATGGATTAACGGGCTAAAAATTTACGAAGCAATAGCGGCATAGAAGTCTCGCGACAGACCGGCTGCAAGACGCGCCGAGTCGTTGAACGGTGGCTTAATCGCCCCGCGAAAGTGGCGCGAAACCAGGTGTCGCCAGCTTACCTGAGGGGATTCGCCCATCGCACGGGCGCGTGCGATAAAGTGCTTGGTGCCAATCGCTACATGGCGAATCTCGTCATCAAGGATTCGTTTCAGAATCCGTGCGCCGTGCTCATCGCCCTGCGCTTGCACCCGCTCGAGCGTGGAAGGCGTGACGTCAAGGCCGCGTGCCTCCAGCACCATCGGCACGATCGCAAGCCGGGCGCTGACATCGTGCCGCGTCTCGTGCGCGGCCTGCCACAACCCGCCGTGAGCCGGCAGCGCGCCGTAATGGCTCCCGATACTGCGAAG
>LOET01000077.1 GCA_001515985.1 Sphingomonadales bacterium BRH_c3
CGATATGGCACAGGGCGGCGGGCCGGATGGCAGCAAGGCGCAGGAAGCGCTTGCAGCCGTGCGCGATGCGCTGGCCAAGGTCAGCGCCTAACCCTGCCAGTCTAACTTTCGAGCGTGCCGGTGCGCAGTTTGGGGCGATGGTCGAGTTTGCCATCGCGCTCCAATTGCGCGCGGAATTCGTCACGCTTTTCGTGGATTGAGGCGATCACCGGCCCCATTGCCACGCCGATATCGACCAGCACCGCTTCCGACAATTGCAGTGTTGCCTCGAGCGTTTCGGGCACCGCATGGCTTGCCCCGACGCGGTAGAGCTCGGCAGCGTGTTCGGGATCCCGCGCGCGTGCGACGATCAGCAAATCAGGATATTGGGCGCGAAGCTTTGCGACCAGCCTCTGCACCAGAACCGGCTCGTCCATTGTCAGCACAACCGCGGGCGCGGTTTCGATTCCAAGCCGCGACAAGGCATCTCCGCGGGCTGCATCGCCGAATATCGCACGATAGCCTTCCCGCTTGGCGCGTTCGATCATGTCCGAATCCGAATCAACCGCAACATATGGCTTGCCATGCACGGTAAGCATATCTGCAATCAGCCGTCCTACCCGTCCGGCACCAACGATGATCGTGCGCGGCTCGTCTTTGTCATCCTCGGGCAGTTCCGGTGCAGGCTCGACCCGCCATGCGATCGACCGGCCGAGGCGGGCGAGCAACGGCGTGACCGTCAATCCGATGGCAGTCACTATCTGCCAGAACTGCGCGGTTTCAGCGTCGATCAACAGCGCCGAGCTGGCGGCGGCAAGCACGATCAGCGTGGTTTCGCTGGGGCTCGCCATCAGCACGCCGGTTTCTGCCGAAGTGCCGCGCCGCGCGCCCATCAGGCGTAACAATATGCCTGTCACCAGCGCCTTGAACACCAGCACGCCCACCACCGCCATGGTGATCGGGCCAAGATTTTCCCAGATGGTGATCAGGTTGATGCTCATGCCAATCGTAATCAGGAAAACGCCCAGTGCCAGGCCCTTGAATGGCTCCATGATGGATTCGACTTCGCCGTGATATTCGGTTTCGGCTATCAGCAGGCCCGCGATCAAGGCGCCAACAATCGGCGACAGTCCGACTGCAGACGTGGCAAGGCTAGCGCCGATCACCACCAGCAGTGAGGCGGCCAGGAAGAGTTCGGGGCTCTTCGTGCGTGCAGCCTGCGCGAACAGCCGAGGCAAGCCGATGCGGCCAAGCACCAACAGCACCAACACAACCAACCCCCCTTGCCACAATGTGTTGGCCATTCCTTCCCAGCCGGCGTTGGCCGAATAGGGGGCCATTGCGCCTAGGATGAAGACGATTGGCACGATCATGATGTCTTCGAACAGAAGCATCGACAGCGCGGCACGCCCGACCGGTGTTCTGGTTCCCGATATCGGCAACACGATAGCAGTTGAGGAGAAAGCCAGCGCAAAGCCCAGCGCCAGCGCCCCCGTCCAGGCCTGTCCGCTCACTATGCCGAGAAAGCCCGCCAGCGATGACCCGATGATCAGCAGCTCAAGCGCGCCCAGGCCGAACACCAGCTTGCGCAGTTGCCACAATCGATTGAAACTGAGCTCCAGCCCGATTGCGAACAGCAACAGGATGATCCCGAAATCAGCAAACGGCGTGAGGCGTCCGGAATCGGTGATCGTGATATATCTGAGCCAAGGTATCTCGGGCACCAGCGTGCCCAGCCCAAAAGGGCCAACTGCTATCCCGATCAGGATGAAGCCGATGATCGGCGTTATGCGGAAACGGGCGAAGACCGGGATCACGATCCCTGCCGCGCCCAGGATCACCAGCGCATCGGACAACATCGGAGAGGGAGCAAGTTCGCCAGCCATGAGCTATCTATAGCGCGCCCATCGCTTCCGTCACCCGCTTTGCCGGTCTATCCCGCCTGTCTATCCCCCGCGCCCGCCATGCGGACCGGTTGACGGTTCCACCGAGTCGCTATCTTCGCCGATCCGCGGGCTCACCTGGCCCACGCGCTTGTCCCATTCGATACGGTAAAGATCGAACCGGCGATCGGCGAGATTCTGCACTGTGCCTTCCGCCCGAGCCCAGCTGAGATCGGCGAGGTTCACATCGCTGATCGTCAGCGTTTCTACGTTTTCGCTTGCTTCGGCTGCGATCCCGTCGCGTGCAAAGGGAAAATCGCATGGGGTCAGGATGCAGCTTTGAGCATACTGGATGTCCATATTGGCGACATTGGGCAGATTGCCGACATTGCCCGAAAGTACGACAAAGCACTGGTTCTCGACCGCCCGGGCCGCAGCGCAATAGCGCACCCGCATATATCCCTGGCGGTTGTCGGTGCAGAAGGGCACGAAGATGATCCGCGCGCCTTCATCGACCAGCCGCCGGGCGAGCTCGGGAAATTCGCAGTCATAGCAGATAAGCACGCCGACCGGCCCGCAATCGGTCGGGATCGCGTCGATGCTGTCGCCGCCCTTGATGTTCCACCAATATGCCTCGTTGGGAGTGGGGTGAATTTTCTCCTGGGCGTGGATCGATCCGTCGCGCAGGCAAACATAGGCAACGTTGTGGATGTCGCCGTCATCCATCTGCGTCGGGTGCGAGCCGCCGATGATGTTGATATTGTAGCCCAGCGCCATTTCGCTCAGCGCCTTGCGGATACGCGGGGTATAATGGCTCAGCGTTTCGACCGCCTCTTGCGGGCTCAGCACCTTTTCCTCCGCGCTCAGCAGCATCAGCGTGAACATTTCGGGAAAGACGATGAAGTCGGCTTCGTAATCCGCCGCTACGTCAACGAAATATTCGACATGTTTCATGAACTCGTCGAATCCCGATACCGCGCGTGCCTGAAGCTGGCAGGTGGCGATCCGAACGCTTTCGACGTCACGTGGCAGGCGATGCTTCCTCGGAGTGTCGCCATCGACATAGGGATTGCGCCAGACCATCCGCACGGCGTTGGCTTTCGACTGTTTGTCTTCAGGCAGGTATTTTTCGAGGATACCTTGCGGTTCAAAGCCATTGGCCAGTTGGAAGCGCAGGACAGGATCGTGGATCTTACCTTCGAGCACCATCTTCAGATATTCGTCGGGCGTGCGCGCGCGGTTGGTTTTGCGGCGCTGGGCGCGGGCAAATCCCGGCATTCGACCGCCGAAAACGATTCCATTCAGTTCCAGGCGTTCGGCCAGTGCGCGGCGTTCTTCGTAGAGCCGCCGCCCGATCCGCGTGCCGCGGACCTTGGGATCGACGCACATTTCATAGCCATACAGCCATTCGCCCTTGGCATTGTGGCGGCTGCCGAAGCCGTTACCGGTCACTTCGTCCCAGCTGTGATCGGAAAAAGCGAGTTGCTGGCTGAGCCTCATTGAGGCGCAATAGCCCACCAGCTTGCCGTCAAGGCGTGCGATGAAGCAGCCCTCTGGGTAATTGTTAATCTGTCCGCGGATCTCGCCGTGCGTATAGGCGGGCAGATCGTGATAGGCGCGGCGCACAAGGTCCGCGATGGCACGAACGTCGGACAGTTCGGCCTGGCGAACTTCCAGGCGGGCTTTGCTACGCGGCTGTGTCATATAGATCCTCTACCCGACCTTAAATAGAAAGGGCAGCCTTTCCGGTTTCGAATAGGCTGCCCTTGACTTGCGCTATGGCGTAGTTGCTGTTCCCAAGATCAGTTCCAGCCCTGCATTTCCTTTTCAAGGTTCTGCACGATCGCCTCGAAGAACTGCTCGGTGGTAAGCCAGCTCTGTTCCGGGCCGATCAGCAGCGCCAGATCTTTGGTCATCGCGCCGCTCTCGACGGTTTTGATGCAAACCCGCTCAAGCGTTTCGGCAAAGCGCACCACGTCGGGCGTGCTGTCGAACTTGCCGCGATACATCAGCCCGCGCGTCCAGGCGAAGATCGAGGCAATCGGATTGGTGCTGGTTGCCTTGCCCTGCTGGTGCTGGCGATAATGGCGGGTAACGGTGCCGTGCGCGGCTTCGGCTTCCACGGTCTTGCCATCGGGCGTCATGAGCACCGAAGTCATCAGGCCGAGCGAGCCGAAGCCCTGCGCCACGGTGTCGGACTGCACATCGCCGTCATAGTTCTTGCAGGCCCACACGAACTTGCCGCTCCACTTGAGTGCGCTGGCCACCATGTCGTCAATCAGGCGGTGTTCGTAGGTGATGCCTGCTTCCTTGAACCTTTCCGCGAAGCCTTCATTGTCGAACACTTCCTGGAACAGATCCTTGAAGCGCCCGTCATAGGCTTTCAGGATGGTGTTCTTGGTGGAAAGGTAAACCGGCCAGCCAAGGTTCAAGCCATAGTTGAAACTCGAGCGGGCAAAATCGCGGATCGAATCGTCAAGATTATACATCGCCATGGCGACGCCTGCGCTGGGGAAATCGAATACGTCGAGATCGATCTTGGTTCCGTCTTCACCGTCGAATACCAGGCGCAGCTTGCCGGGGCCGGGGATGAGCGTGTCGGTGGCCTTGTACTGGTCCCCGAAGGCATGGCGGCCGACCACGATTGGATCGGTCCAGCCAGGCACCAGCCGCGGGACGTTGTCGATCACGATCGGCTCACGGAACACCACCCCGCCCAGGATATTGCGGATCGTGCCGTTGGGGCTCTTCCACATTTTCTTGAGGCTGAATTCCTCGACCCGGGCTTCGTCGGGCGTAATCGTGGCGCATTTCACGCCCACGCCATATTGCTTGATCGCATTGGCGGCATCGATGGTGATCTGGTCATCGGTCTCGTCGCGTTTTTCGACGGAAAGATCGTAATATTTCAGGTCGACGTCGAGATAGGGCAGGATCAGCCGCTCGCGGATCCACTGCCAGATGATGCGGGTCATTTCGTCGCCGTCGAGCTCGACAATCGGGTTTTTGACCTGGATTTTCTGCATGGTTGCCTGTTGCCTCTTATGGGGATGTTCGAATTTGCGAGGGCTTTAGCAGAGCAAGGCGCGCGTGCAAGGGAGGCGGGGCGCAATAAAAAACCCGCCGACTTGCGGCGGGTTTTCGATGGTGGGCGTAGCTGGGATTGAACCAGCGACCCCTACGATGTCAACATAGTGCTCTACCACTGAGCTATACGCCCGCACCATCGCAATGCCGTTCCAGGAACGGGGGAGAGGCCCCTTAGCTTGAGCCTTGCGCCCGATCAAGCGATTCGGGAATATTCAAATGGAAGCTTCGCGCTGATCTTCAAAAATCCGTTCCACTTCCAGCACGAGATCGCGCAGGTGGAACGGCTTGGAGAGTATCCTTGCGTGGGGTTGTTCACGGCTGGCCTTCAGCGAAACCGCGGCAAACCCGGTAATGAACATAACCTTGGTGCGCGGCGCGATTTCCGCACAGCGTTGGGCCAATTCGATCCCGTCCATTTCCGGCATCACGATATCGGAAAGCAGGAGGTCAAAGTGCTGTTCCTGCAAGAAAGGTACCGCAGCCGTGCCGCGATCGACCGCGACCACTTCATATCCTGCCTTGGTTAGCGCGCGCTCCAGATAGGTGCGCATGGCTTCCTCGTCCTCTGCCAACAGGATGCGCAAGGAATTTTGTGCTGTCATCCGCCCCAGTTAGCACCAAGCACTTAAGAAACCTTTTTCGCCTTCCCTGTTGTGGCTGTCCCTGCGGTGCGCCGCATGGTTTTGGGCTTTGACAGGAGTTCCGCGAGCATGCAGCAATGCTGCATGGTTAACCACAAGGTCGAATCATCCCATATCCGGCTGGAACCGGGCGGCTTCATCACCGGGCTCGACGATCGGCCGGCGTTCTCGCTGACGGCACCGAAATCGCTGCCTATTCCTGTCCTGATCACAGTTCCGCATGCCGGGCGTGACTATCCCTCATCGTTGCTGGCGCAAATGCGCGACCCTGACTTCGCCTGCCTCAGGCTGGAAGATCGCTATATCGACGAGGTTGCGCAGGCGATTGCCGATGCGACCGGGGCAGCGCTGATTACCGCGCATGCGCCGCGGGCAATGCTTGATCTCAATCGTGCGCGCGATGACGTCGATTGGGAAATGATCGCAGGATCCAAACCCCACCCGGTGCGCCATTCGCAGGCCAATCGCCGTGCTCGCAGCGGGTTGGGGCTGGTGCCTCGGCGGTTGCCGGGCTTTGGCGAGATCTGGCGGGAAAAACTGCAACATGGCGAGCTTGCCCGGCGGATCGAGGGCATTCATCAACCCTATCACGCTGCGACTTCGCGTGAACTTCAGAGAATCCGTGACGAATGGGGCGCTGCGCTGCTGATCGACCTTCATTCGATGCCGCCCTTGCGCGTGTCGAACGACCGGCCCGAGCCGGTGCAGTTTGTCATCGGGGATCGTTTTGGCACGGCATGCGATGGGGCGCTGGTTACTCGCGGCTGCCAGTATCTGGAAAGCAGGGGCAAGGGGGCAGCGCTTAACCGGCCTTATGCAGGCGGGTTTGTGCTGGATACCCATTCCGCCCCGCCATTGGGCATACATGCCTTGCAGCTCGAAGTGTGTCGCTCGATCTATCTTGACGCCCGGCTTGAGCGGCCAACCGCGCGAATAGCGCCGCTGGCAAGGCTGCTGGCCGGCCTGGTGCGCGATCTGGGAGAGGCAACCGCGCGCATGGGGCACGGCGGAGATATGCGGCAGGCGGCTGAATAGCGCCGCTGTGACATCAATTTCCTGATAACAAATAAAAAACCACCTCGTGCAAGCGCACGAGGTGGCCAAGGTTCAGGGAGGATGCACCTGAAAAGGTGCAAAATCCGGGCAGGCAATGAGGGAAGCCTTCCCGAACACCTACAATCTAGGAGCTAGTGCGAAGGCTTTCAAGGCCTGGCACAGCGCCGCTGGATGCGCCGGTCAGCTGACCGCGTCGATCGATTCAGTGCCGGCATTGGGCAAGGGAACCCGGCCCTGCTGCAATTGCCGGCCGAAGATGACCCGCATCAGGTTGAGCGAGAAGAGATGCGCGTGGATGAGCAGCAGCGCACCGCCCTTGTTGAGCTCTTCAAGCGTTGCGGCCGAAAGCTCGCGCAGCTTGTTTTCGTCAACCATCATGAAACCACGATAGATGAACGGCTTGTCAGGATCTTCATTGCGGGTGATGGCGATTTCGCCATCCATCAGCAGTTGGTGCTTTTTCAACTCGTCCATGAATGCCCGTGTCCGCATCCCCGATTCTTCGAACGACTGGCAGAAATCGAGCACACCCTTGGTGTATTCAGTGGGCTGGCCGTCAGCCGTGAACACCTCGTTACCTTCGGCAAATTCGCCGACCACGCCCGCGCTCGGGTCAAAGCACAGCGACAGCTCGTCGCTATCCGGGCGCAACTTGGCGAGCATGAAAGGATATCGCCTCGTGTAGGCAGGAAGGTAGACATTCTCGGAGATCTTGCCGTCCTCGCCCACAAAGGTGTTCACACCTTCGTTGAGGCCCATCAGCGCCAGCGGAACCGGATTGTCACCGGCGCTGAACACGATCGGGAAGTGACGTTGCGTGTCGATGAACTCATCCACGGTAACAGGGACGGCGTGTGTTTGGCCGATAAAAGCGGCGCTTTCAAATTGCTGGACTTTCCAGCCCTTGTGGTCACGGCTGTTGAGCGGCATCAAGTCCTTGTAGAACAGTGGCAGTTGGGGTTGCGGCGCGCTGGCCATTGAAATTCTCCAAAATGGCAATCTGAATAATGAAACGACCCAGCTGGACAGCCAGCGGGCCGAGCGACGGGCGCTTTAGGGCTTAGTGCCTGAAGAGGCAAGCGGCAGGAGCTTTCCGGGATTGAGCAATCCCATGGGATCGAGCGCCTGTTTGATGCTGCGCATGATCGACAGCACGGCAGGGTCGGCCAGGCGCCCCAGTTCGTCACGTTTCATCCGCCCGATCCCGTGTTCAGCACTGATCGATCCGCCATATTCGGTCACCAGGTCATGCACATGCCGACTGATTGACTGGCCTTCTGCTTGTTCCCATTCGCCGCGCACTACGCCTGGCGGCGCAAGCACATGGAAATGCACATTGCCGTCCCCCAGATGCCCGAAGGCCACACCGGTTACGCCGGG
>LOET01000078.1 GCA_001515985.1 Sphingomonadales bacterium BRH_c3
CCGCTCGGCCTGGAAGTCAACGAGAGCGAGGCGCTGGGCTGGTCGCGCGCGAGGGGCCCCCTGTCGGGCCGATCGGCGTGGCAGTTCGTGGTTGAACTGGCCGGGCGTGCCGGCACATCGCTTTAGGTTACTAGACTCGGGCTACTGCGCAGGCACGATCCGAGCGTAATCGTCCTGCGTGAACACCGCCTGCGAATCTCCCGTCAACTCGCGCTGCGGGCGCAGCGGCGCGGACTTGAGCCGCGCAATGCCCGCGCCCGGCTTCGCACCCGGTGCATGGACGCGCCAGATGATCCCGGCGGTGTCATCGCTCATCAGCAAGGCGCCATCGCCGCCCCACTCAACCCAGGTCGGGCGGCCCTTGGTGGTACCATCCTGGTTCAGGAAACCGCCCAGCACCGGCACCGGTTTGCCCACCGGATTGCCGCGTTCGTCAAAGGCGACATAGACCAGGTCATAGCCTGAGGGGGGTTTGCGGTTCCACGAACCATGGCGCGCGACAAACGCGCCTCTGGCGAATTTTTCGCCCATCAAATGGCCCTCGGTAGTAAATACCAGGCCAAGCGCGGCAACATGGGGCCCAAGTGCATATTCGGGCTTGCGCGCATATTCGACGATATAGGCCGGTCGCGGAGCATCGACCCGTTCATCGACATTGTCCCTCCAGTAAACCCAGGGCCAGCCATACTGCGCGCCAACAGGCACATTGGTGAGATAGTCAGGCACCAGATCGCTGCCCAGCATGTCGCGTTCATTGACCGTGGTCCACAGCTCCCCGGTCCAGGGGCTGAAGGCAAGCCCGTTGGGATTGCGCAATCCAACCGCGAACTGGCGCTGGCGATTGGTCTCGAGATTATATTCCCAGATCATGGCGCGGCCCTGTTCGGCTTCCATCCCGCCTTCGCCGATATTGGAGGCCGATCCGACTGCGACATACAGCAGCGTGCCTTCTGGATTGATCTCGAGGTTGCGCATCCAGTGGCCGCCGCCAGCAGGCAAGTCCATCAGCTTGCGCGCCTTGCCGGAAACACTTTCCGCGCCCAATTCATACGGAAAAGCAAGCACTTCATCGTGATTGGCAATATAAAGCGTGCCGTCATGCCAGCTCATTCCAGATGGCGAATCAAGGCCTGCGTCCGCGTCTGCTATCACGCGGCGGATCTCGGCCGCACCGTCGCCGTCGCTGTCGCGCAATAGCACGATCTGGTTGGGCGATTGGCCGGTGGCACCAGCCTTTGTCATCAGCCAGTCCGCGATCCAGGCCATGATCCCGCCATCGGCCTCGCTGGCCGGTGCACGGGTGAGCGCCACCAATATATCGCCATTGGGCAGGGCTTGCACGGTACGTGGGTGTTCGAGCCCTTCGGCAAACCGGCCAACTGCCAGGCCTTCGGCGGGTTGGGGCGCCTCACCAGCTGCCCAGCCGACAGGTTTGGCGATGCGCACAGTCGGCACTATTTCAGCGTTGGGCTCTGCAAGTGTGGGATCGGTTCCGGCAACTGCCTCCACCGAGAGATCGGCCGTATCGCCGCGTGCGAGCCACCAGAAGGCAGCACCAAGCAGCAGCAGGATGACGAGAAGTGCGATCAGGATCTTGCGGATGATGCTCATGCCAAGATGCATAAGCCAAGGCCCGACTGGCGGCAATGGGGCTTGTGTTTGCCGCCCTGCCGCGTAGATCGCGTAGCACGATGTATGATTTCAAAGCTGACGCCGGGCTCGAGCCGCCAGAACTCTATCGCCAGTTGCGCAATGCCGCTGACGCCTTGACTGCGGGCGAACCTGATGGCGTGGCGAACATGGCCAATGTGGCCGCGCTGTTATGGGAATTTGTGCCGAACCTTAACTGGGCCGGTTTCTATCGGATGACAGACGCGAAAGAGGGCTCAAGCGAGCTGGTGCTTGGCCCTTTCGTCGGCAGGCCGGCCTGCATCCGTATTCCGCTGGGTTCGGGAGTTTGCGGCGCGGCAGCGCAAAGCGGCAAGACTCAGCTGGTGGAAGATGTTCTCGCTTTCCCCGGTCATATCGCCTGCGATTCGGCGAGCCGTTCAGAGCTGGTGGTGCCGGTAATGCGCGGCGGGATAGTGATCGCTGTTATCGATCTCGATTCACCCGAACCAGCGCGGTTTTCGCAAGAGGATGCCGAGGGAATTGAAGCGCTCGCCAGGACCCTGTCTGATCGAATTTGATCGGGGAAGAATTTTTATACGTAATTTCATTTACTTGGGCCAATGAAGTTGCGCGGCGCAACTTGCGGCGTGACCGCGGATTGGGCAGAGTCGCGCGGCGCAACTTCCTCCAGTCGTCAGATGTCGCCACCCGTCAGCCGCTGACAGATCAGATCGAGCTGGTCGAGTGTGCGATAGCGGATCGTGACGGCCCCCTTGCGCGGGTCCGCCTCTGTCTTGATTCGCACTGTCAGCCCGAGAAATTCCTCGAGATGCGCCTGGACCGCCGCAATATCGGCATCCTTGGCCGGATCATTGGTGCTGCGCTTGGCCGATTTGCGAAGCCTGGGTGCGGCATCGCCGCGCGCCAGACCCTCCACCTCGCGCACCGAGAGGTTTTCGCGCACCGCACGCCTGGCCAGTTGCGCCGCGTCATCATGCCCGATCAGCGCGCGGGCATGCCCCATCGACAGCTCACCACCCTCCACCAGGTCAAGCACGGCATCGGGAAGCGCCAGCAAACGCTGCAAATTGGCGACGTGACTGCGCGATTTTTCAACCATTTGCGCGATTTCGGCCTGAGTCAGCCCTTCATCTTCGCTCAATCTGTGATAGGCGCGCGCCTCCTCCACAGGATTGAGGTCTTCGCGCTGGATATTCTCGATCAAAGCCAGTGCCATGACTTCACGTTCGTCGAGTTCGCGCACTAGGGCGGGAATTTCGTGCAACTGGGCCTTTTGAGCCGCGCGCCAACGGCGCTCGCCCGCGACCAGCTGGTAACGCCCCTCACCGCGCGGGCGCACAATTATCGGCTGGATCACTCCGCGAGCAGCAATCGACGCCGCAAGTTCGTCAAGCGCAGCTTCGTCAAACCGTTTGCGCGGCTGCCCCGGCATCGGTTCGATCGTGGCAATTGGCAGTGATGCGAGGCCAGATGTAGGGTAAGCCCCTGTTTGAACGTCATCTTTGTCAGGCGCCATGCCATCCGCCTGCATCAGCGGCTCTTCCCGCCTGGTTTCGCCGAGCAATGCGCCCAGCCCCCGCCCCAATTTCTTCTTTCTATCGGCCGAACTGCGCGCCGGCACGGAAAAACGGATCGGATCGGAGGATTCGCTCATGCTGCCTTCCTTTCGGCAGGCAAGCGGCCGATCAATTCGCGGGCAAGGGCAATATAGGCGCGGCTGCCGGCGCAGGAATGGTCATAGACCAGAGCGGGGAGCCCATGGCTGGGCGCTTCAGACAGGCGCACATTGCGCGGGATTACCGTTTCGAACACCAGATTGCCCAGGCATTCGCGCACATCGTCAGCCACCTGGTCGGTCAAACGATTGCGGCGATCGAACATGGTCAAGCCAACACCGATGATGCCCAGCGCCGGGTTGAAACGTTGCTGCACCTGCTCGACGGTCTGAAGCAACTGGCTGAGCCCTTCGAGCGCGAAAAATTCGCATTGCAGCGGCACCAACAGCGTATCTGCGGCTGACAGCGCATTGAGGGTCAACAGTCCGAGCGAAGGCGGGCAATCGATAAAGCAGATATCGTGGCCGTGATGACTGCGCAGCGCTGCGGCAAGGCGCGAGGTGCGTTTCTCGACCGAAACCAGTTCCACCTCCGCGCCGCTCAGATCAACCGTCGCCGGCACAAGATCCAGGCCGGGGATGCTGGTGGGAACCATTGATTCCCTTAGGGAAACTCCGTCAATCAGCACATCATAGCTGGAGGCGGTGCGGGCTTCGCTTCTTACCCCCAGGCCGGTCGATGCATTGCCTTGCGGGTCAAGGTCGATCAGCAGCGTGCGCCAGCCGATCGCCGCCAATGCGGTGGCGATATTGATTGCGGTCGTGGTCTTGCCCACCCCGCCTTTCTGGTTCGCTATGGCTATCGTAATCATCGGCCTTGTTCCGCCTTCCTGCACTCAAGTGCTTACGATGATCCCCGCCTCCGCATCGGTCAAGGAATGTTCCACGTGAAACAGCTTGCGAATCTGCGCGGGGAGTTCACTCAGTTCCTGCGCCGCTGAACACCCCTTGGGCAACAGGTAGGCGGTCGCCTTTGTGGAAAAGGGTGAGGATAATCGAAGAAGTTTCTCGAGCGGCGCAAAGGCGCGTGCCGATATGACACGCGCGTGAAAGGGCTCGACTTGCTCCAGCCGTCGCCCCTCGACCCGGCAGAGCGGCAGGTCAAGTGCCTGCGTCATGCGCGTGAGCCACTCCGCCCGGCGCGTGCGCGATTCGACCAGTACAACTTCGCGGCGCGGATCAAGTGCGGCGATCACAAGGCCCGGAAAACCCGCCCCTGTCCCGAGATCAAGCCATGGGCTGGACGTTTCACGTGGAACAAAGCGTAGCAGCTGCGCGCTATCTGCAACATGGCGCTGCCAGATCTGCGCTTCAGATGGGCGTGAAATCAGATTCTGGCGCTGATTCTCCTCCAGCAAGGCCGCAATCAGCGCCTCGAGCCGCTCCATCGCCGCCGCATCTGCAAGAGCCTCGACGTAGCGCCGCGCCCCGGCCTCATCGCTCAGCAATTCGTGGCTCACGCGGCTTTCTGCCTGCGCCGGGCGTGGACCAGCAGGGCCGAGAGCGCCGCAGGGGTAATTCCCGGCACACGACCCGCTGCTGCCAGGCTGGCCGGCTTGGATGCGATCAGCCGTTCGACCATCTCGTTTGACAGGCCGGGAACCTCGCCAAAGGGGAAATCGCCCCCCAAGGCGAGCGCTTCGCTTGCTCGCAAGTCACGCAATTCGGCATCCTGGCGCGCCAGATAGGGCGCGTAGGCAGCATCTTCAGCCATCTCCGCGACCAGCGGATCATCAGCTAGCAATTCAGCGCCGAGCCAAGGCTGCAGATCGGCCACCTCCACGCCCTCATGCCTAAGCCATTCGCTGACCGGCTTAATTCCGCCGTCGCGCCGAACGGGCAGGCCAGCATCGTCAAGCTCCTTCGCCGCGATCCCGGTATCGAAATGAGATGCCAGTTCCGCCCGCCGCTCCTCGCGCTGCACAAACCATTCAGCCCGTTCGCTGCCGACACAGCCTGCGGCAATGCCGAGCGGTGTCAGGCGGGTGGAGGCATTGTTGGCGCGCAGTCGCAAGCGATATTCGGCGCGCGCGGTAAGCATGCGATAGGGCTCGCTCACACCTTGCAGGGTAAGATCGTCGACCATCACCGCGATATAGCTGTTGGCCCGGTCAAGCGCAGGCGCCTCGCGACCCAGAACCTGCGCCGCGGCATTGAGCCCTGAGATCAAGCCCTGCGCCGCCGCCTCTTCATAACCGGTAGTTCCATTTATCTGCCCCGCGCAATAAAGCCCTGGAATCGCGCGCAACTGCAAGTCAGCCGTGAGCGCACGCGGATCGATGTGATCATACTCCACGGCATATCCCGGCACTTCCATCGTTACCTGCTCCAGGCCTGGCATGGCGCGCAGCATGGTGAGCTGGACATCACTCGGCAACGAAGTGCTGATCCCGTTGGGGTAGACAAGATGGGTGTCCAGACCCTCCGGCTCGAGGAAGACCTGATGCCCGTCGCGATCGGCGAAGCGGTGGATCTTGTCTTCGATCGAGGGGCAATAGCGCGGGCCCGCCGCCCCGATGGCGCCGGTGAACAGCGGTGAGCGATGCAGATTGGCGCGGATTACCTCATGCGCCGCCTCGGTCGTGCGGGTGATGGCGCAAAACACCTGCGGATTGATGCGCCGCCCGGTCAGCGGGGACATGGTCCAGTGATCGGCATCGGAAGGTTGCTCTTCAAGCCGCGCCCAATCGATCGTGCGCCCGTCGAGCCGCGGAGGCGTGCCGGTCTTGAGCCGCGCCATCGGCAGACCTGCCCCGCGCAATTGCGCAGCCAGCCGATGCGCCGCGTTTTCTCCAATCCGGCCGCCGTCAAAGCGCTCCTCACCCCGAAACAAAGTGCCGCCCAGGAAAGTGCCGGTGCAAAGAACCACTGCCGGTGCTTCAAGCGCAGTACCATCGGCCAGGTCGAGCCCGCACACGCGATCTCCTGCAAGCCGAAATGCTGCGGCTTCGCCTGCAATCACCTCAAGCCCCGCTTGCGCCCGCAC
>LOET01000079.1 GCA_001515985.1 Sphingomonadales bacterium BRH_c3
AGCACAGGCACGCGATGGCAGCAGACAAGCACAATCCGGAAAAGTCGCCGCCCAAAAGCGGCGCGCGCCGCGCTGCCTGCAAGGATCGCAGACCCGATTGGGCTGACGGGCTGCGCGCGCTTTACGATTCGGTCGTCGATGAACCTTTGCCAGATAGCTTCAAGGATTTGCTGAACAGGCTTGATGACCCATCCGCGAATGGATCATCCTGATGGCAAGGGACCAGCGCAGTGCCACAGAGATAGCGGATTTCAAGCGTGAGCTGACGGCGGTCATTCCGCATCTGCGCGCTTTTGCGCGCGGATTATGCGGGCGGCCCGATATGGCCGACGACCTGGTTCAGGAAACCATGCTGAAAGCGTGGGCCGCGCAAGAGCGCTTTGAACCCGGCACGTCAATGCGCGCATGGACATTCGTGATCCTGCGCAACGCCTACCTCACCGACATGCGCCGAAACCGATTCCGCGGCGATTATGACGAAACGGTGGCCGAACGCATTCTCACTGCCCCCGCCGGGCAGGAAGATCCGATCCATCTGGCCGATTTGCACCGTGCGCTGCAAACCCTGCCTCCCGAACGTCGCGAGGCGCTGCTGCTCGTGGGTGCGGGCGGATTCTCTTACGAAGAGGCCGCCAATATTTGCGATTGTGCGATTGGAACCATCAAGAGCCGCGTTGGGCGCGCGCGCGCCACGCTCAATGCGATGATGGAAGATGGTTCTATCCCACACAGGTCAAGCAAGGATACAGGCGCGCATCGCGCGATCCTTGAGGAACTTGATGAACTCGCCGCCCGGCAGAAAGCAATCGCCGAAAACTAGCGCCAGGCCAATTCCTGGCGGTCGCAGTATATTGATTTGGCCCGCGCCTATTCGGGATAGGTCCAGATCGAACCGCGCGAGAGATTTTCCGACGCAAAGATCCAGTTGAGCTTCCCGTCGATCACCGCGTCAAGATAGGCCGGGCGCTTGTTCTGGTGATCGAGATAATAGGCGTGCTCCCACACGTCGATCGTCAGCAGTGGGTTGAAGTCACCGTCCGCCAGCGTGTCGCCATCATGGGTTTCCTTGATCGAGAGCCGGCCATCCTTCTCCGCCAGCCAGATCCAGCCGCTGCCGAAATGTCCTGCACCGCGCGTTTTCAACTGCTCTTTCAGGCCATCGAGCGAACCAAACGCCTCATCGATCTTTGCAATCAACTCTTTGGACGGCTCACCGCCATCCGGGCTGAGCGAATGCCAGTAAAAGGCGTGATTCCAGCTTTGCGCGGCGTTGTTGAACAGGCCTTCTTCGGAACCGCGCGCCGCAGCGATGATCTCTTCCAGCGGCTTGCCCATATGCATCGTGCCTTCGATCGCGGCATTGGTCTTGTCGACATAGGCTTTGTGGTGCTTGTCATAATGGTAGGACAGGGTCTCGGCCGAAATGGCCGGTCCAAGCGCGCTTGAATCAAACGGTAGGGGGATAAGCTTGAAAGACATAGTTGCTCCGTTTCTGGCGAAAGATGAAAGAGTTCACCTAATGAACGCACAGATGAGAGCAGGGTTGCACGTTTTAACTTGCAAAGATTGCAACCGGCCGTGAACTGCCTTGGCTCAATCGTGTTTCACACGGTCCACCACGCTCGCCACGGCGACGTTCATCGTGACATTGGCGAGAGTGCGCATGATGTCAGGCAACATCTCAACTGCGACCAGCAAAGCCAGCGGCTCGATCGGCACGCCCATGGCCATGGCGATCGGGCCGATCGAAACGACGAAGCTTATCGATCCGGGCAGGCTGACTGAACCAATGCTGATGATCAGCGCCACCCCGATCCCCGCGATCAGCAAGGTTGGCGTCAAGGCAATTCCAGCCAGCTGCGCGACATAGATCGCCACCGCCATATTCATTGCCGGGCTGGTGGCGCGAAAGATCGCCACCGCCAGCGGCAATACGAATTCGGCAATGCTCTGGCGCAGCCCCAACCGCGCCGAGCTGTCGAGCATGGCGGGAAGGCTGGCAAGCGAGCTCTGCGTAGAAACAGCCACCGCCTGCGAAGGCAGGATGGCGCGGGCAAACCTCCACGGGCTTATCCCGCCAAGCAGCCAGGCCACCAGATATCCACCGACCAGCACGAAGCCGCCCATCGTGCTCACAACCAATATGTAATGGCCCAGCGCCGCAAAGGCCCCGCCCCCTGCGCGCGCCGCCACGCCCAGCGCCAACGCGAATACGCCCGCAGGTGCCAGCCACAGCACCCAGCCGATGATCATCAGCATGGCATTGGCAAGCGCATGAAAAAATCCCAGCAAGGTCGCTGATTGCTCCGCCGGAAGCCGGGTGATCGCAACCGCGAACAGGGCAAAGAATATCGTCAGCGGCAGCATGGCCGTTTCCGCCGCAGCGGCGATGACATTGGGCGCGATCAGCGACGCGACAAAATCCGCCAGCGCGGGCACAGACTGCGCCTGTTGCGGCGTTTCGGCGAGAAAGGCAGTGGCCGAAGCCGGGATCGGCGCAATTTCCAGCAGCAGCGGCATCATGATTGCCGCAATCGCCCCGCTTGCGATGAGCACGCCGAATACCAGCAGCAACATGCGCCGCGCTGCCGCACCCGCGCTCGCCGCCGACACCAGCTGCGCAATCCCCAGCACCAGCAAGGCGGCCACGAGCGGGATGATCGTCATCTGGAGCGCGCGCAGCCAAAGGCTACCGACCGGGCTGGTCCATTCGAGCAATGGGCCGATAAGCGACCCTTCAGACAGGGCCATTCCGGCAAGCAAGCCGGCAACAAGCCCGGCAAAGGTCCATCCCACCGGCAGGTGGATCGTCGCCAGTTCGAAGCGGCCTGTCTGTGTCGCGGTCAATTTCTGCCTTTCATGCCCTTCCCTTCGCGCGATAACCGCGCCACAAGCGGCTGGCAATCTGCAGCGCGCAAACCAGGCGGAGACAGCACGAGAGATGGGACGCAAGTTCTTCGGTACAGACGGGATCAGGGGGCGCACCAACGAAGGGGTGATGACCGCCGCCATGGCGATGCGAGTGGGTCAGGCCGCCGGCACCCATTTCGCGCGCGGTGACCACCGGCACCGTGTGGTGATCGGCAAGGACACGCGCCTGTCGGGCTATATGATGGAAAATGCATTGGTGGCCGGGTTCACCAGCGTGGGGATGGATGTGATCCTCACCGGCCCGCTGCCCACGCCTGCCATTGCCATGCTGACGCGCGAAATGCGCGCCGACATGGGCGTGATGATTTCCGCCAGCCATAATCCCTATGAGGACAACGGCATCAAGCTGTTCGGGCCTGACGGGTTCAAGCTGTCCGATACAGACGAAATGGCGATCGAGGCGCTGATCGAGGCGGAACCGCAGCTGGCCGAGCCGGCGCGGATCGGGCGCGCGCGCCGGGTCGACGATGCGCAGGGGCGCTATATCCACGCGGTCAAGCAATCGGTCGCGTCCGACATCCGCTTCGACGGCCTGAAGGTGGTGATCGATTGCGCGCATGGCGCGGCCTACCAGGTTGCCCCCACCGCGATCTGGGAGCTGGGCGCCGATGTTGTCGCAATCGGCGTCAGCCCCAACGGGCTCAATATCAACGCCGGGGTCGGCTCGACCGCGATCGAAGCGCTGCAAGCCAGGGTGCTTGAAGAAGGCGCGGATGTCGGCATTGCGCTCGATGGCGATGCCGACCGGCTGATCGTGGTCGATGAGAAAGGCGCCAAGGTTGATGGCGACCAGCTGATGGCGCTGATCGCCACCCGCATGCTTGAAAAGGGCACGCTCACAGGCGGCGGGGTGGTTGCCACGGTCATGTCGAACCTCGGGCTCGAGCGTTACCTTGCCGGGCTGGGACTCACGCTCGAGCGGACCAAGGTGGGTGACCGTTATGTGCTCGAACGAATGAAGGAAGGCGGCTTCAACCTTGGCGGCGAGCAATCGGGCCACATGATCCTGCTGGATCATGCGACCACCGGTGACGGCACGGTTGCGGCTCTGCGCGTGCTGGCAGGACTGGTGCGCTCGGGCAAACCGGCCAGTGAGCTGCTGCACCTGTTCGATCCGGTGCCGCAGTTGCTCCAGAATGTACGCTTTAGTGGCGGCGCGCCGCTAGAGCACGCTTCGGTCAAGGCGGTGATTGCAGCGGCCGAGGCGGAGCTGGCAGGCAAGGGACGGCTGGTCATCCGGCCTTCAGGCACCGAACCGGTTATCCGCGTGATGGCCGAGGGCGACGACGCAGCTCAGGTCAAGACCATCGTCGAACGCATTTGCGCCGCAGTGCAGGAGGCTGGGTGATGCTTGAGATGCGGCCCGATTGCGAGCGTTGCGGCGGCGACCTGCCGGCCGAGGTGCCGGGTGCCTTCATCTGTAGCTTTGAGTGCACTTTCTGTGCCACCTGTGCCGAGACGCTGGACGATACCTGCCCCAATTGCGGCGGCGAATTGATGGACCGGCCCACCCGCGCGAAGAAGCTGCACCAGAAGTTCCCGCCTTCGACTGAGCGCAAATTCAAGGGATGACTACCAGCCCCCCTCCCCGCATCCTCAGCATCGCCGGTTCGGATTCGTCTGGCGGTGCGGGGATCCAGGCCGATATCAAGACCATCACCATGCTGGGCGGCTATGCGATGACGGCGATCACTGCCGCCACAGCGCAAAACACCGTGGGCGTTCAGGCGATCGTGCCCATGAGCGGCGCCTTCGTAGCGCAGCAAATCGCGTCATGTGCTGAGGATATCGGTGTCGATGCGGTCAAGATCGGGATGCTGCATGATCGCGACATTATCGAGCATGTTGCGGCAGCGCTGGATGCGCTGCCGAGCGAAGTCCCCATTGTGCTCGACCCAGTGATGATCGCAACTTCCGGTTCACCGCTGATCGCACCCGATGCCATGGCCGCAATCGAAGACATGCTGTTCAGCCGGGCCACGCTGATCACTCCGAATTTGCCCGAACTTGAGCATATGGCCGAACGCGAACTGCGCGACACGGGGTTGATGGAAAGCGCCGCAGCCCAGCTTGCCCAGGCCTATGGCGCGCATGTGCTGGCCAAGGGGGGGCATACCGATACGAGCCAGGTGATCGACATGCTGGTCGCGCCCGATGGCAAGGCGCTGCAGTACAGCCACAGACGAATTGAGACACGCCATACGCATGGCACCGGCTGCACGCTCTCGGCGGCGATCGCGACCTTGCTGGGCCATGGGCAACCGCTGGAGCACGCGATCACGCTGGCGCGCAATTTCGTCTACCGCGCGATCGAAGCTGCGCCAGGATTCGGTGAGGGCAACGGACCGCTTGGGCACCAGGCAGTGCGCGGCAGCTAGCCCCGAATCAACATTCCAGATCGTAGAATTCGGAAATGTGGCACCAGGCCTCATCTGCGCTCTCGCACCAATGAAACAGATCAAGATCGTCGCGGTTGACCGTGCCTTCCTCTACCAGAGCGTCGAAATTGATCACCCGGCTCCAGAACTCCTTGCCGAACAGCAGCACAGGAATCGGCTTCATCTTGCCAGTTTGAATCAGTGTAAGCAGCTCGAGGAATTCATCGAGCGTTCCAAATCCGCCGGGAAACACCGCCACCGCGCGCGCTCGCAGCAGGAAGTGCATCTTGCGCAGCGCGAAATAGTGGAATTGGAAGCTGAGGCTGGGTGTGACATAGGTATTGGGATATTGTTCGTGCGGCAGCGAAATATTGAGCCCGATCGATTCGGCCCCTGCTTCGCTGGCCCCGCGATTTGCGGCCTCCATGATTGAAGGGCCACCGCCTGAGCAGATAACGAATTGCCGCTTGCCGTTCTCGATAATCGCCAGCTCGCTCACCTGCCGCGCCAGCTTGTAGGCTTCGGTGTAGTATTTCGCCTTGTCGGCCAGCTTCTGCGCGATCGGCTTGCGCACTTCATCCGCCTCTTCAACCAGCCTATCGGCTTCCTCGGGCGAAGGTATGCGTGCCGAACCATACATCACCAGGGTTGAACCGACACCGGCCTCTTCCAGCAACATCTCCGGCTTGAGCAGCTCAAGCTGGAAACGTACCGGGCGCAATTCATCGCGCAGCAGGAACTCGCCATCGGCAAATGCCAGCCGGTAGGTTGGATGGCGGGTTTGCGGCGTGCCGGGATCTTCTGTGTGATCGCGGAAGGGGGCTTCCTGTTCTGCATGGTAGAACTTATGGTCCACCAGCTCGTGTTCTTTGTTTTTCTTGTCCATGTTTAATGGCCTAAGGCGTGCCACTCATGTCCGCAAGCGAAGATCGGCAGGCGGCCTGCAACCTATTGCGAAAACCTCAAAAAGTAGCGTTGCCCACCCCAATGACGCTACATAAGGTCGGGGTCGAGGGAGAATGAGCATGGTGAGATTCCCGTCGCATCCCGGTGAGGTGACAACCGAATGGCTGACCGCACAATTGCGCGATGCCGGAGTGGTTTCAGGCGGTGCGGTAACGGGGCTTCGCTGGGAGCCGATCGGCACCGGGCAAGTGGGTGACAGCGCGCGCTTCCACCTCAGCTACGATGGCTCAGCAAGCGGGCCGGCCAGCGTTGCAGGCAAATTTCCGGCCGAAAACCCCACCAGCCGCGGCACCGCTGCCATGCTGGGCCTTTATACCAGGGAAGTACGCTTTTACCGCGAAGTCGCGCCGCAGCTCGATGTGCGCGTGCCGGCCACCTATTGCGCCGAAGTAAGCGAGGATGGAGGAGCCTTCATCCTGCTGTTCGAAGACCTGGCGCCGCAGCGCGGGGGCAACCAGCTTGCCGGATGCAGCGTGGAGGATGCCCGCCATGCGATCATGCAGGCGGCCGGCATCCATGCGCCATCGTGGAATAATCCGGCAATCCTTGAGCTGGGCTGGCTGCAACCCGATCCGAATGCCACTGCCCAGGTTCGCACGCTATATCCGCAGGCACAGGCTTTGTTTGCCGAGCGTTATGCCGATACGCTGGAACCCGAGTTCATGGCGCTGTGCGAAGCGCTCGCTGCCAGCAACGCCTGGCTATCGCGCGAACATACGCGCATTGGCCTGGTGCACGGCGATTTCCGGCTCGACAACATGCTGTTCGGGATTGGCGCAGGCGCTGAGCCGATCGCCGTGCTTGACTGGCAGACGGTTGGCATCGGCAATCCGCTGACCGACATCGGATATTTCCTCGGCTGTGGAATCGGCGACGAATTGCGCCAGAAGCACGAGCGTGAGTTGCTCGATCTCTATTGTGCCGAGATGACCCGGCGCGGGGTGAAGCTGACACGCGAGGATATCTGGCGCGACTATGTGATTGGCGCTCTGCATGGTGTATCGACGGCGGTGTTCAGTGCCGCATTTGTCGAACGCACCGAGCGCGGTGATGCCAATTTCCTGTCGATGGCGCGCGGTGCCTGTGCATTGGCGCTCGAACATGACAGCATGCGGCTGCTTGAGGAAGGATAAGACAATGGCGCTGAGCAAAGGTGATGACTTTCCGTTGCACCAGACCCCGGAACCGGTCGCCTATTCGGGAACGGATCGCAATTTCTACGACCGTTATTTCTTCAATGGCTACACCCCCGATGGCAGCGGCTTCTTCGCGCTGGCATTTGGCGTCTATCCCCACCTCGATGTGGCAGACGCGCACTTCAGCTTCATCCGCGGCGGCACCCAATATTGCCTTCACGCCAGCTGTGAGCTTGGCGTGGAGCGCATGTCGATGCGCGTTGGCCCGATCGCGATCGAGGTGATCGAGCCGCTGCAACGCCTCAAGGTGACGATTGACGAAACCCATGGGATCGCGGGCGAGTTCGCCTTCACCGGGCGAGCTTTCCCGATCGAGGAACCGCGTTTCACCCACCGCATCGGCCCACGCGCTTTCATGGACTATACCCGCATGACGCAGAACGGGCATTACGAGGGATGGATTTCGCTCGACGGTGCGCGCGAGGACATGGCGCCCGGCACAATGGGCACGCGCGACCGCAGTTGGGGCATAAGGCCGGTGGGCGCGCGCGACATGCAACCCATGCCCGGCGCCCCGATCCCCAGCTTCTTCTGGCAATGGACGCCAATCAATTTTGCAGGTGGCAGCCTGTTCTTCCACGTCAATAATGACGCACATGGCGAAGCCTGGAATACTCGCGCAGCCTGGGCGGGCGATGGTGCGAGCGCGGGCGAGATTGCCGAAGGGGTCGGGTCGATGCGCACCCGTCTCGCGCCCGGCACGCGCTGGCCGG
>LOET01000080.1 GCA_001515985.1 Sphingomonadales bacterium BRH_c3
CACCGACGCACTCAATGCGCCGCCTGCGCGGCCAGGTGGTTATGACGAGGAACGCGGCGCTGCGGTGATCGCGCGCGGGCGTGAATTCCTGGATCAGGCGCTGCCGCTGGTGGACCAGAGCTGGGCTGACATCGCGGATGAACATGACGGGAAGCTGAAAGACGAGAGCCAGTATGTCGGCAAAACCGAACGCGGGCTGCTGTTCAGGAACAACGGCCTGCACATCGAGGTCGTGTTCGACCGCGATCATCCGGTCGGCAAGACCGACAAGGCCGGCATTGCTGACATCATCTGCGAAGCCGCGCTGACCACGATCTGCGACTGCGAGGATTCGGTCGCCGCGGTCGATGCCGAAGACAAGCTCATGGCCTATTCCAACTGGCTCGGCGTGATCCGCGGCGATCTGGAGGAATGCTTCGACAAAGGCGGGCGCACGCTCACCCGCAAGCTCGCAGAAGACGTGAATTACACTGATAAAGGCGGCAACACACACAGCCTGCCCGGGCGCAGCCTGCTGTTCGTGCGCAATGTCGGCCATTTGATGACCAACCCGGCAATCAGGCTGGCTGATGGCGGCGAAGTGCCGGAAGGCATTATGGACGCAGTCTTCACCAGCGCGATCGGCGCGCTCGATGTCGAAGGTCACGGGCGCTATCGAAACTCGAAGACGGGCAGCATCTATATCGTCAAGCCCAAGATGCACGGGCCGGAGGAATGCGCTTTTACCAACGATCTGTTCGACGCGGTGGAGGACCTGCTGGCGCTCCCCCGTCACACGATCAAGGTTGGCGTGATGGATGAAGAGCGGCGCACCAGCGCCAATCTGGGTGCCTGTATAGCGGCCGTGAAGGACCGTGTGGTGTTCATCAATACCGGCTTCCTCGACCGTACGGGAGACGAAATCCACACCTCGATGCAGGCCGGGCCGATGATCCGCAAGGCCGAGATGAAGGGATCGAAGTGGCTCGCCGCCTATGAGAAACGCAATGTCGCGATCGGGCTGAAGCATGGCCTTTCGGGCCGCGCACAGATCGGCAAGGGCATGTGGCCCGCGCCTGACCTTATGAAGCAGATGATGGTGGAGAAGATCGGCCATCTCAAGGCTGGCGCAAACACCGCCTGGGTGCCGTCACCCACCGCGGCAACTCTCCACGCGCTGCATTACCACCAGTGCAATGTCTTTGCCGAGCAGGCCGGGCTGGGTGAAATTCCGCCGCTGGGCGATCTGCTCACCATTCCGCTCGCCGAAGGCACCAACTGGTCCGAAGATGAGCTGCGCGAGGAACTGGACAACAATGCGCAAGGGTTGCTGGGCTATGTCGTGCGCTGGATCGACCAGGGCGTGGGTTGCTCAAAGGTACCTGACATCAACGATGTCGGCCTGATGGAAGACCGCGCGACCTTGCGCATCAGCTCGCAGCATATGGCCAACTGGCTGCTGCACGGCGTGGTCAGCAAAGACCAGGTGAGGGATTCGCTGCGCCGCATGGCGGCCAAGGTCGACGCGCAGAACGCGGGCGACCCGCTATATGAGCCGCTGGTGGGTAATGAGGATGGCCCTGCCTTCCGCGCCGCCTGCGATCTGGTGTTCAAGGGTGTGGAGCAACCTTCGGGCTATACCGAACCGCTGTTGCACCACTGGCGACAGGTCAGGAAGGCGGGTTAGATACCGGTTCAGCCGCCGCTTGCGACCAGCCGCCCGCCGCGGCGGCGGCCCATCTGGATATTGCCGGCATTGGCGATTGGGCCTCCCTGGCTCACCTTTTCGCCAGCTATGCCAATCAGCCGGTCCTGTCCCAGCGTGCGTTCGAATTCAACGCCGCAGGCCGTCTCGCTCGTCCAGATCACTTTGCAGAATATCTCTTCATTGCCGAGCACCAGCCAACCCGTCACCCCTTCGCGCGGCGGAGCACTGGTTTCCAGCTTGGCCCCACTGTCAGAGATATTGGCCATGTGGCATGGGCGATCGCCTGCAATGGTGCGAAAACACACGGGTATGTCGATGGTAAACCTGACGTTACGCCGCCGCTCTGCCTGAGCAGCCCGCAATCTCGCCTCATACAGGCTCATCGCTCACTATTCTCCTGTAATTTGAACAGAGTGATGGCAGGGCATCGATGAAGAAGGATTGGCAAGCTAGGTTAGTCGAAATTAACCTAATTCGGCGGCGAGCGAGACAAAGTCTTCAACGCTAAGCGTTTCGGCGCGGCGTTGCGGGTCTATTCCCAGGTTTTCCAGAGCATTGAGCGCGCCGGGCACACCTTTCAGGCTTTGGCGCAGCATCTTGCGGCGCTGGCCGAAGGCGGCCTCTGTAACCCGTTCGAGCGTGCGCGCCGATACGCCTTTTGGGGCCAGACCCGGTGTCACATGCACCACTGCGCTCATAACCTTGGGCGGGGGTGTGAAGGCGCTGCGATGCACCTTCATCGCCAGCTTGGCGTCACTACGCCATTGGGCCAGTACGGCAAGCCGCCCATAGGCGCTTGTCCCCGGCGTGGCGACGATCCGCTGCGCGACCTCGAGCTGGAACATCAGTGTCAGCGATTGCCATTGCGGCGGCCATGCTTCTCCGCCCAGCCACTTCACGAATAGTGCGGTGCCAACATTGTAGGGAAGGTTGGCGACCACTGAGAAAGGTTCACCCTGCATCAACTCGCCATGGTCGATCTTCAACGCATCGCCTTCGATTACCTGCAATTGACCGGGATAGGCTTCACCCAGTTCTGCCAGCGCGGGAAGGCAGCGCCGGTCCATCTCGATCGCGGTCACTCGCGCGCCCGCCCTCAGCAACGCGCGGGTAAGGCCGCCCGGACCAGGCCCCACTTCCAGCACCGCCTTGCCATGCAGATCGCCGGGAATCGCGGCGATCCGGTCAAGCAATTGCGCATCGAACAGGAAATTCTGCCCCAGCGCCCTGGATGCGCTGAGCCCGTGCCTGGCAATGACTTCGCGTAGCGGAGGCAGGGTTTTCACAGGCCCACCCCCAACCCCTCTCGCAAGCGGGAGGGGAGTGAGACTTGCCAAGCCGCAGGTGAGGCTAGTCGCAGCGGGGTGGGCAACTCTCTGCTCACGAACCTGTCCGCCGCGCCGCCATCTCGCCCGCCATGCGGATCGCCGCCACCATGGCGCCGGGATCGGCCAAGCCTGTGCCCGCGATGTCGAAGGCGGTGCCGTGATCGGGCGAGGTTCGGATGATCGGCAGGCCCAGTGTGACATTGACGCCCTGATCGAAATCGAGCGCTTTCAGCGGGACCAGCGCCTGGTCATGATACATCGCCAGCGCCACATCATAGCTGGCCCGCTTGTGGGGGGCGAACAGCGTATCGGCAGGATGCGGGCCGGTGGCATCGATCCCTTCCTGCCGCAGCGCCGAAATTGCTGGCGCGATGATGTCGATCTCCTCACGCCCCATGCGCCCGCTTTCACCGGCATGCGGGTTGAGCCCGGCCATGGCCAGGCGGGGGCGCTCGATCGCGAAATCGCGCGCCAATGCGGCGGCGACAATCCGCGCCTTGTGGCAAATCAGCTCGATGCTCAGCAAGCCCGGTACGTCCGCAATCGCACAATGCACGGTCAGCGGCACCGTTCGCAGGCTTGGCCCTGCCAGCATCATCACTGCATCACGTTCCGACACGCCGCAGGCGTTGGCGAGAAACTCTGTCTGGCCGGGAAATGCGAAGCCAATTTTGGCCAGTTCGGCCTTGGCAATCGGGGCGGTCACCATGGCGCTGGCTCGCCCGCTGACGGTGAGCTGTGCAACCTCGCCGAGCGATGCCAGCGCCATCCGAGCACCCGCACTTTCAGGTTGGCCCGGAGTATAGCGCGCGGCCGCACCAGCGGTAGAAGTGCCGTCGATTACTGGCAGGCCGCGGGCAAACGCCGCAGCGGTTTCAGCCGGTTCGGAAATCTCGATTACCGGGCAATCGATGCCCCGCTTTTGCGCTGCTTCGGCGAGTATATCTGCCCCGCCAACCACGAAAAACGGGGCCAGCTTCGATTTCGCCCGCAGCGCCCAGGCGGCAATGATCAGTTCCGGCCCAACGCCCGCCGGATCACCCAGCGAAACGGCGATCGGCGCGGGCTTCAGAGCGCTCAATTGTATTCGATGAAGGCGTCGTTGCGCAGATCGCGCAGGTAACGCTGTGCGCGTTTGTTGATGCGCTCATCTTCGAGCTGGCCCATCAACTGGTCAAAGCTGGGGCCGCTATCGACCTGCGGATCGTCGCGCCCACACAGCATCAGTACGCGCACGCCTTCCTCGATTGATCCGAACGGCGGGGTGGACTGGCCAAGCTGCAGGTTGAGCACGATGTTCTGCAGCTGCTCGGGCAGCGCGCGCACACGAATCTGGTCATTGGTAACGACATTGGCGCCCAGGGCCGCCGCTGCTGCATCGGCATCGCCGCAGCCGCGCATCGCCTGCACTCCCGCAGCAAAGGCATCAACCTGTGCGACGGCTTCTTCGTCGGTCAGGCCGGGAGCGAAACTGATCGAGATCTGCTTCAGGCTGAGCAAGGCATCGCGCGGGTCAGCCATCAGCACCTGGCGCTTGTCGATCAGGTACAGGATCGAAAAACCGCCGGGAATCTCGACCGGGCCAAATAGCTGGCCGGGCTGCATTTGCTGGGCCGCCATGGCGAGTTCGCTGGGCAGCTGGCCCAGCCGCACGAAACCCAGATCCCCGCCAACAGCAGCGGTAGAGGCTTCGGAAAATTGCCGCGCATAGGCAACGAAGCTGCCGCCCTGCTGCAATTGTTCCATGATCTGCTGGGCATTCTGGAGCACAGCATCGCGGTTCTCAGGGGTAGCCGAAAGGAAGATCTCGCCAAGCCGGAATTCATCCGTTCCGCGCGAATCCTCCATCCGCTTGAGCAGTTCGTTGACCTCTTCTTCCGAGACATTGACGAACGGCGAGATATTGCGGCGAAGAAGGTTTTGCCACGCAAGCTCGCCTTCGATCTGTCGCTTCAGCGACGCGGGCGACGATCCGATCGAGCGCAGATATTCATCCATCGCCCCCGGTTCCTGGCCGAAATTCTGCGCGGCAAGGGCATTGTATCGCTGGTCAACTTCGGCCTGAGAGACTGTGATCTCCTGCGAACTGGCAGCCTGAATCTGCAGCGTCTCGTCGATCAGGTTTCGCAGCACCTGCGTGCGCAGCCGCTGCATTTCCTCTTCGCTGATCTCGTTGCGCGACGCCGAAATCACGAGCGCTACGCGCTGTTCAACATCGGTTCCGGTGATGACCTGTCCGTTGACGATTGCGGTAGCGGTGCGGACATTGGGATTGGCCTTTCCCATGATCGAGATGTTCGCCGGGATCCCCAGCGGATCGTCGATCGGCGGGGCATTCTGCGCGCCAAGCCCGGCAGGCGCAGCGAACATGCCGGCTGCCGCCAGCGAAAAAAGGACATTATTGAGCTTTATGCGTGTCACGCGTTCATTCCATCTGCTGCGCTGGTCAGCGCCAAATTTGTCATTCCACCACTGGCAAGCCGCGGCTTAACGCTGGCTGAGCCGATCGGGTGCCGGTAAGTGGCGGACCAGATAACGGGTTTGCTCCCGCGTGCCAACGCAGGATTGCAATACGGTCCCCCGGCAGGCACGCGGCGATTGCCACATCAGCGCAGCCCGAAGTTGCGCAAGGCGAAGGTCAGCTGGAACGTATCGCCGCGTTGGGCGTCGCCAGCGGTCACAAAGTCGCGCCGCCAGGTCAGGCCCAATTCAAGCGTTTCGTCGCGATAAGCGATGCCGAGCCGCGTGCGGATTGGATCGAAGCCGTCGCTTAAAAAGCGCGGATCTTCGTCACGATCAGTCAGGTTGATGACGCCAGAGCCGAAAATTGACCAATACCTCGCAAAAGCCAGGCGACCTGCCGCGCGCAATTCCTCGCGGTCCTGCAAATCCTCGAATGCCTCGATATTGCGATTGAGGCGAAGATAGCCGACTTCGACATAGGTGCGTTCATCGCCCACCGTCGCATCGAATTCATTGCGGCGGATCTGCAGCTTGTCCTTGTCGAGGCGAAACCTGTGCGTGAACTTGACGAAATCGCGGAAGCGCACCTCGGTTCGCCCGACATAGTCAGACTTGCGCTCTGACAATCCGGTACCGTCGGGCAGGATCGCGCCCGCCGTGTCGAAGCGATAGGATTGCCCGACCGTGCTCTTTATCCGCCAGCCGGGGCGCTGAAGCTCCCAATCGAGCCCGTAGGTCAGCCGCACCCCATCCTCCACCCGGTCATATCCAGGGAAGCGATTAAGCGCAAACAGGTTCGAATCCTCCAGATCAATTGCGCGCGCATCTTCATTGGGGATCGCCATGTTGCGGATCGGCGGCGTGGCAACCAGTTGCAGCCGCGGCTTGAGCACTTGCGTGCCGCCAAATGCTTCGCCCACAAAAGGCCATTCGACGTCGATCGCGCCAACCGCGACTGCGCGGCCCTGCCAGCCCGAATTGCCGCGATAGACTTCTGTTGGGGTAAGGAAGTTCTCGTCGCTGTGATAAACGTCACCGCGGGCGAGGGCCGTGACAGTCACGATCTGCCCCAGCGGGGTCAGCTGCCGCATGTCCCAGCGGGCCGATGCGAAGGCACGCTGCGTATCCTGCCCGTCGCGGCGGGTCAGACTGAGCGTGTTGGCCTGGAATTCGACTGTGCCGCCCACGATCGGATCGGTCAGGCGCCGGCGATAGTCCATGACCGGCAGCGCCACCGGAACCTGGCCCTGCGACGCCTCAAGACGAAGCGACTGCGTTGCCCAGCCAGCCAGGGAGAAATAGGATTGGCTGTCAATCCGTTCGAGGTTGACGGTCGAGCGCAAGCGGTCGTCGCGGCTGATGTCATACCGGCGCAGGAAAGTGCGGTCGCTGGCCCGCCGCAGGGATCCGGTCACGCTCCATTCGGGTGTGAACTGGAAGCGGCCATTGGCGAACAGATAGCCGCGCAGATCGCGTTCGGTTTCCGGCTCGCCGGTAAAGCTGGAAATGCGGCGGCTGTGCGTGGCAAAGCCGGTAATCTGATAGGCGCCGCGGTCGACCTGGTGGCGCCACTCGGCCGAAACCATCGGCGCGACCTCGGTGTAGACATAGGTTCCTAATGCCAGGTCCATGTTGTCGGCCAGGCGCCAGTAATAACTGCCGCTGACTTCAACGCCGTTTGATTGCGAGACCCGCAGATCGGGCGTAATGAAGCCGGAGACGGCGCGCCCGTCTGTGCGGAATGCGAGCCCGGGCATCGGCAGGATACGCGCGCCGAACAGTTCGAGCACTGCACCATTGAAACTTACCCGGCTTTCGGATGGATCGAACACGATCCGTCTGGCGGTGATACGCCAGCTTGGCGATCTTCCGCAGCCTTCCGGTGTGATGTCCGGGCACGCAGCGTAGGTGGCATCGCGCAACACCACGGTACCATCCTCCCCGCGCTCGCCCGCTCGCGCTGCCAACCTGCCACCGGCCCGCAGGGCAACCAGCAACTCGCCCATCGCCCCGGCCTCAAAGCGATCGGTCAACTCGACCGACTCGGTGAACAGCTGATTTCCGTCGGCATCGACCAAGCGGACATTGCCATCGGCATAGATCGTGCCCTGGCGCCGGTCCCAGCGTACCTGATCGGCGCGGACCGACTGGTCCTCGCTCGAAAGCAGCACATCGCCGCTGGCAGTTATGACATCTGCTTCGTTGTCATATTCGAGATTGTTGGCCTCGAACTTTACCGTGCGCGCATCACTGCGGGGCAGCTGATCACCAGGCGCATCCCCGGCGGCAAGGTCCGGCGTCATGCTGGCGTGCGGGGGCGTGCCTTCAATGCCGGATGCCGGATTATCCTGCGCCATAGCCGGATACGCACCGGCAAGCACCAGAACGGCACAGGCGGCGCCGATCACAGGCAAGCGGCAAAAGGAGGCGTGCAGGCAATGCTGCGGCGGCGGGGACATGGTCTTGCCTATCGCACCGCTCGCGCCTAATCGCAATCGCCATTAACCGGCGGGTCGCTGTGCGGCGCTCCGCTCGCCTTGCCTGTGCAAGCAATCATCCCTTTCGGAGTACTCATGCAGATTAATTTCAGTGACACCGCGCCCGCCAAAGCCCGACTGATAGCCTATCTGGCGAACAAGGACGATCTTCCTGCGCGGCTTGAACGCCCGATTGTCGATGGCGCCGCAGCAGCGCGATTCAAGGGCAATGCCGGGCAATTCTTTGAAAGCTTTGTCGAGCGTGACGGGCAGGTGGTTCGCGTGGCGCTGGCCGGGATGGGCGATGCCAACGCCACGGCTGACAAGCGCGCAGAAGGGCTGGAAAAGGCCGGTGCGGCGCTCGCTGCCAAATATCTTACTTCGGGCGAGACCGATCTGGTGCTCGATTTCGCGGGTAGCGGGGTCGATGCGGCAGATGCCGCGGCCGTATTGCTGGGCCTGCGCCTGCGCGGCTGGCGGCATGACGAATACCGCACGCGGATGAAGGACGAACAGAAGAGGACGCTCGCGACCGTAACCGTGATTTCCGCGCCCGATGGGGCAGCGCAGGCATGGGCCGATGCGGCGGCGGTGGCTGAAGGCGTAGAGTTCACCCGCGAATTGGTGGCCGAGCCTGCCAACAAGATTTATCCGCTCAGCTTCGTCGAACGCTGCGAAGAACGCTTCGCCGGAACCGGCGCAGAATTGATGGTGCTGGACGAAGCGGCAATGGAAAAGCTTGGCATGGGCGCGCTGCTGGGCGTGGGGCAGGGCAGTGAACAGCCCTCGCGCCTGCTGGCGATCAAGTGGCTGGGCGGCAATGCGGGCGATCCGCCGGTTGCCTTCGTGGGCAAGGGGGTGACCTTCGACACCGGCGGGATTTCGCTTAAGCCCGGTGCGGGCATGTGGGACATGAAGTGGGACATGGGCGGCGCAGGCGCAGTCGCGGGCGCGATGCTGGCGCTCGCGAAACGCAAGGCCAGGGCCAATATCATCGGCGTGGTCGGCCTGGTCGAGAACATGCCCGATGGCAAGGCGCAGCGCCCGGGCGATATCGTGACCTCGATGAGCGGTCAGACGATCGAGGTGCTCAACACCGATGCCGAAGGGCGGCTGGTGCTGTGCGATGCGCTGACCTGGACCCAGCGCGAATTCTCGCCCTCATTGATCGTCGATCTGGCCACGTTGACCGGAGCCATGATCATCTCGCTCGGCCATGAGCATGGCGGCATGTTCGCCAATGATGACGATCTGGCTGACGACCTGCTCGAAGCGGGCAAGGGCGTGGGCGACAAGCTGTGGCGGATGCCGCTGGGTGCGGCCTATGACAAGCTGATCGATTCGCCGATTTCGGACATGAAGAACATCGGCCCGCGCGAAGCGGGTTCGATCACTGCGGCACAATTTCTCAAACGTTTCATCGAGAATGGCACCCCTTGGGCGCATCTCGATATTGCGGGCATGGTGTGGGCGGACAAGCCAGGCCGCACCTGGGACAAGGGGGCGACCGGATATGGCGTGCGCCTGCTCGACCGCTTTGTCCGCAATGCGCTGAAGGGTTAGGCCGCGGTGCGCCTGCTCTTGAAGTGCGCAGGGGCAAGGCGGGCGTGACAACGCGCGTCGATTTCTACCAGCTCAGCCGCGATCCGGTGGAACGGGTCGCGGTGATGCTTGCACGCAAGGTGCTGCAAGCGGGCCAGCGTCTGTTGGTGGTCAGCGAGGATCCGGGCCAGCGTGCGGTGATCGGGCGTGAATTGTGGCGCGCCGGGCCGGAAGAATTCCTCGCCAATGGCGAAGCCGATGGCGCGTACGCGGAATGCCAGCCGATCCTGCTTTCCGACCGGGCTGAGGCAGCCAATGGTGCCCGCATGGTGCTACTCGCCGACGGGAAGTGGCGCCCCGAAGCGCTGCAATTCGAACGTGCGCTACTGCTGTTCGGTGCAGCGGAAACCGAGGCCGCGCGCGCACTGTGGCGAGAGCTTGACGATGCCGAGGGCGTGACGCGCGAGATCCACAAGCAGGATGAAGGCGGGCGCTGGCGGGCTGGCGGTTGATTCATCGCCTGCGCGGGGGGCTTGCAGTGGCTGCAACACGGCGCTAGTGGCGCGCGCAACTCCAGAACATCTCCCTCTTCGCAAGGAACACGAACAATGGCGGTTACCCGCACCTTTTCGATCATCAAGCCCGATGCTACGCGCCGCAACCTGACCGGCGCGGTCACCAGGATGCTGGAAGAAGCCGGCCTGCGCGTTGTCGCTTCCAAGCGCATCCATATGACCCGCGAACAGGCCGAGGGCTTCTACGCGGTGCACAAGGAGCGCCCCTTCTTCGGCGAACTGGTCGATTTCATGATCAGCGGCCCGGTTGTGGTGCAGGTGCTCGAAGGCGAAGACGCGGTGAAGCGCAACCGTGATATCATGGGTGCAACCAACCCTGCCGATGCCGCCCCCGGAACGATCCGCAAGGAACTGGCTGAAAGCATCGAAGCCAACACCGTTCACGGTTCGGACAGTGACGAGAACGCCGCGATCGAAATCGCGTTCTTCTTCAAGCCCGAAGAAATCGTCGGCTGAAACCCGGCCGTATCATGCTTTTCAAGGGGCCGCTCCGTTTGGGGCGGCCCTTTTTGATTCGGCTGCGCGAGCTCTGGATTCGCTAAGCGCACGCGCAAGTGGTATCTGTGCGGCAGGGTCGCTGGTTCCACTCGGGGAGGAGTTATGGGACGAGTGATTGTCATGGCGGTGTCGCTGATCTGCTACGCCGCGTTTTTCGCAAGCTTTGTTTATCTGGTCGGCTGGGTAGGCGGATTCGATTTCATGCCCACACATGTCGACAAGGGGCTGGCTGCACCTCCGCTGACCGCTGCGCTGATCGATACCGGGCTGATCGCGCTGTTTGGCATCCAGCACTCCGTAATGGCACGCAAGGGGTTCAAGGCGGGTTTGACAAAACTGATACCCGCTGCGTCCGAGCGCAGCATCTATTGCCTCGTGACCGCACTCGTGCTGGCGATGATCTTCAGTTTCTGGCATCCGATCGAAGGATTGATCTGGTCGGTTGGAAATGACACCGCCCGCATGGTGATCTGGGGCCTGTTCTGGTTGGGCTGGACCATCCTGTTCATATCGACCTGGCTGCTCAACCATTTCGAGCTGTTCGGCTTACAGCAAGCCTGGCACCATTTCACCGGCAAGACCGCTGTACCTTCCCGAATGCGCACCCCGTTTTTCTACAAGATGGTGCGTCACCCGATCTACACCGGGTTCTTCATCGCCTTCTGGGCAGCACCGGACATGACCTATGGCCACCTGCTCGCGGCGACAGGCTTCACCATCTATATCATGATCGGCATTACCTACGAGGAGCGGGACTTGCAGGCGGTATTTGGCGAACAATATGCCGAGTATCGCAAGCGGGTGGGGGCGTTCATCCCGGGGATCGGCAAGGCCTCTTAGCCCCCGGCCCGCGAAACATAGGCGGCCAGCGCACGCGGATAGAGCTGGTGTTCGGCCAGCTTGACCCTCTCGGCCAGCGCCTCGGGCGTGTCATCGGGCAGGACCGCTACCTCGACCTGATCGAGGATCAGACCCGAATCGAGTTCGGGCGTGACGAGGTGGACTGTCGCGCCGCCATGACTGTCGCCTGCGGCAATTGCGCGGGCATGGGTGTCCAGCCCCTTGTATCTGGGCAGCAGCGAGGGGTGGATGTTGAGCATCCGCCCTTGCCAGCGGGTGACAAACCCATCTGACAGGATCCGCATATAGCCTGCCAGCGCGATATATTGCGCGCCTGCTGCGTGCGCGGCGCCTTCCATCGCCGCGTCATGTTCGGCACGCGTCATGCCCTTGTGGCTCAGCGCGAAAGTGGTGATCCCTTCGGCCCGGGCCAAGGCCAGCCCGGCGGCTTGAGGATTGTTGCTCGCGATCAGCACGATCTCGTAGGGGCAGCCGTCAAGGCGGCTGGCATCGAGCAGCGCGGCCATGTTGGTCCCGCTACCGGAGATGAAAATCGCAACTTTTGCCTTTTCAGGCCCGGTTTCAGGCCCCGTTTCAGGCATTATGCGTGGCGCTCCATTCGGCTTTGGCACTCCATGTGCCCTGGGTGCCGCGTACGGTGCAGCCGCGCTCGCCTGCTTCGATCGCGCCGATCATGAAGGCGGTCTCACCCGCTGCGCCGAGCCGCTCGAGCACTGCTTCGACCTTGTCCGGTCCAACCGCCAACACCATTCCCATGCCGCAATTGAAGGTGCGCGCCATCTCGCCCGGTTCGATATTGCCCTGCGCCTGCAGGAAGGCCATCAGCCGTGGCTGCTCCCAGCTATCGGCATCGACCACGGCATGTGCGCCCTGGGGCAGGATGCGCGGGATATTCTCGAGCAATCCGCCGCCGGTGATATGCGCCAGGGCGTCCACCAGCCCGTCGCGGATCAGCGGCAGCAAGCTGGAGACATAGATTTTCGTCGGCTCGATCAGCACATCGATCAGCAAACGGTCTGCATCGAACAGGGCGGGGCGGTCAAGCTTCCAGCCCTTGTCTGCTGCAAGGCGGCGGACCAGTGAATAGCCGTTCGAATGGACGCCCGATGATGCAAGGCCGATCAGCACGTGGCCCGGCGCTACCTTCTCGCCGGTCAGCTGTTCGCCCCGCTCGACCGCACCAACGCAGAAACCCGCCAGGTCGTAGTCGCCCGCACTGTACATGCCGGGCATTTCCGCCGTCTCGCCGCCGATCAGTGCGCAGCCCGCCTGTTTGCAGCCCTCGGCGATCCCCGCGATGACCCGTTCAGCCACGCCGTTGTCAAGCTTGCCGGTGGCGAAATAGTCGAGAAAGAACAGCGGCTCTGCGCCCTGCACGATCAGATCATTGGCGCACATGGCGACAAGGTCGATGCCAACTGTGTCATGGCGGCCGGAATCGATCGCCAGCTTGAGCTTGGTTCCCACGCCATCATTGGCAGCGACCAGCAAAGGATCATGGTATCCGGCTGCCCTGGGATCGAAGAACCCGCCGAAACCGCCGATCTCGGCATCTGCGCCCGGGCGCCTGGTTGCCTTGACCAACGGCCCGATCGCCTTGACCAGGCGGTTACCCGCGTCGATCGAGACTCCGGCGTCTTCATAGGTGTAATTTGCGGGCCGCTTGTCGCTGATTGCCATAATGTGCATCGCTTTAGCCTTTCGCGCTTGGAATTCCACTCGCCTTTGGGCAAAAGGCGTCAGCTTTTCCCCGATGACTGCATTCCTTTCCCTTTTGCGCCTGACGCCAACGCTTTCCAGCCGCCACTTTGTGCGTGCCGGGTTGGGACTAGGCTTGTTCCTCACACTGGCGCTGGGCTTTGCGGCCCTGGTGGCGCAGGTGGCGGGCGACCGCGGCATTCCCCCGGTTGCAGCCAGCAGCGACATCGAAGTCAGCGGGATCGAAGTGGATGTGAGCGCCGACAGTGCAGAGGAAGCGCGCGAGCGCGGCTGGAGTGAGGCGCAGCGCAAGGCGTGGGAGCAAATCAATGGCCCTGAGCTACCACAGCGCGATATAGAAGCGATGGTTTCGGCAGTGGTGATCGAGCGCGAGTTGATCGGTCCCCGCCGCTATCAGGCGAAGCTGGGGGTGATCTTTGATCGCACCCGCGCGGCGCAATATCTGGGCGGCGGAGTAGGCGGGCGGCCTTCGGCACCCATGCTGCTGCTGCCGGTGGTCGCGAGTGCGGGCACATTCACCATGTACGAAGTGCGCAATCCGTGGCAGCGCGCCTGGGCCGAATTCAATCCAGGCACAAGCCGGGTCAATTACCTCCGCCCGGCCGGGGCAGGGGGAGATTCGCTGTTGCTCAATCATGGGCAAACCATGCGCCGCAGCCGCGCGTGGTGGCGGGTTGTCCTGGACCAGTTCGGCGCAGCCGATGTCCTGGTGCCGGTCGCCATGCTCGAATACAGCTATCCCGGTGGGCCTGTGAACGGCACCTTCACCGCACGATATGGGCCCGACAATCGCTATCTCGACAGTTTCCGCATGAGCGCCGATTCTCCCGCGGAATTGCCGGATATGCTGGGGCGGGCGGTGCGGCGGTTTGACAGGCTTTTCGAGGATGCGCTTGCTCGCGGGGTGCTGAGGCCGGATCCTACTCTAAACGACGACACAGCGATGATTGTAGATCCGGCGATCGCCCGGCTGATCGAGATTGGCCGCGCTATCGAGGCTCGCGAGGCCGCGATGGAGGCGGAGGCAATGCGCACAGGGCCGGCCGCCGGGCTGGGCGAGGCAGCGACAACTGCGGTTGTGAGTGCCTATGTCGTGCAATTCGCAAGCCCCGATGCGGCCTCGATCGATGCAACACTGGCAGCCGTCCGCGGCGTTCCCGGTGTGCGCGGGGCAGCCACCACCAGCCTTGCCTTTGGCGGAACCTCGGTAATGACGGTGAGCTATGCCGGCTCGCTTGGCCAACTTGCTGCGGCACTGCGCGCACGCGGCTACACAGTGCAGCAGGGCTCTGACGCGCTTGCTATCAGCCGTTGAGCGGATGTGGCCGTGCCGTCGCAAATTGCACTTCCCCTGACGCTTCCCGGCAGCGGCAAGCCCAGCCGCGTAGTGATCGGCAATGCCAACCAGGCCGCCTATGAAGCGCTGGCTAAACCCGCAGCCTGGCCCTTCAACAGCGCCGTTCTCACCGGCCCGCCGCGTTCCGGCAAATCGCTGCTGGGCCAATGGGCCGCAGGGCAGGGTATAGCGGTAATCGACGATGCCGAGAGCTGGGAAGAGGCAGAGCTGTTCCACCGCTGGAACCGCGCGCAGGCCAGCGATGAGCCGCTGCTGCTTATTTCGAACAAACAGCCGTGGGAAATTACGCTGCCCGATCTGCGGTCGCGGCTGAGCGGTTCGCTGCAGCTCGAAATCGGCGTTCCCGATGATGATATGGTGGCCCGGCTGATCGAGGCGATTGCGCAGCAGCGCGGGCTCGCCCTGACCGATGGCGCGCTCGAATATCTCGTGCCCCGCGCCGAACGCAGCTTTGCCGATATCGAGAGACTTGTTGCCGCAATCGACCGCCTCAGCCTTGAACGCAAATCACCTGCCACCATGTCGCTGTGGCGCGACGCATTGGAGGCCGTACAGGGGGCGGAGCAGGCACGCTTGCTTTGAAGCGCATTTGGTGGGAGTATTTGACCATGTTTGACCGGCTCAAAGCCTATCTTGACTCTGTCCACGCGCGCGATCCGGCACCGCGATCGCGGTGGGAAATCCTGTTTTATCCAGGTGTTTGGGCGCTGTTCTTCCACCGGATTGCGCACTGGCTGTTTGAGGCAAAGCTGTTCTTCCTGGCACGATTGGTGAACCACTTTTCGCGTTTCCTGACGGCGATTGATATCCATCCTGGGGCGCAGATCGGGCGAAATTTCTTTATCGACCATGGCTTCACGGTGATCGGCGAAACTGCGGAGATCGGTGATAATGTGACGATTTACCAATGCGTCACGCTGGGCGGCACAAATCCGGCCAATGGCAAGGGCGGTAAGCGCCACCCCACTATTTGCGACAATGTCATTATCGGTTCGGGCGCGCAGATTATCGGCCCGATTACTGTGGGTGAACGGGCGCGAATAGGTGCCAATGCGGTGGTGACAGACGAGGTGCCTGAAGGGGCGACTATGATCGGCCTGAAGGCGCGGTCAACCCTGGTATCGGCAGAAGAATGGGTGCGTGAGTTTATCCCATATGGCACGCCGTGTGACGATCCGTGCGCCGAAACGGGCAAGTTGGGCCGCGATTGCGTGGAGAAGCTTGAAAGCGAGATCGCCATGCTAAAGGCGGAGATCGCGGCAATCAGGGAAGCTGTATCTCCACCGGCCTTATCGTCACGCAGCGGGACTGACGATTGATGAATTCGGGTATGCGATCCGGCCAGCCCGGCTCGGTCGTTGCCTTTCCCTCTCGTGTGGCAGGCCAGATCGGCTTCGAGCGTGCCGAGTTGCAGCGTATCCTTGACCTTTATGGCCGCATGGTCGCCGCCGGTGAGTGGCGCGACTATGCGATGGACTTTACCCGCGATGTCGCGGTGTTTGCCGCTTTCCGCCGTACTGCCGAACATCCACAGGCACGGCTTGAGAAGCGACCGGCATTGCGCAATCGGCAGGGGATGTGGACGCTGTTTGGCGAGCATGGCCAGGTGCTCAAGCGCGGTCACGAACTTGCGGGCGTATTGGCGCCGGTAGAGCGGCGGTTGATGAAAGCGGTCGAGGGCTAGCAAAAATGAAAAGGGCCCGCGCCGATGCGCGAGCCCCCTTCGATTGATTGCGAAACCTGATCTCAGGCAGCAGCGGCAGTTGCCGGCAGGCGCGCCTGCAAGTCTTGCGGCAGCGGCTGCACTACGGCGCGGCGGATCGGCGTCCAGAAGGCCGACAGCGTCAGCAATGCCGATCCGATCACCAGCGCCGTAAGCGCTACGTTGAGTTCCACCGCACCGAAGCGGTCGAACAGGAAGGTCAGCGCAGCCAGAACATAGGCCAGCGCCGAAACCAGCAGTGCGCGGCGATCGATCGCCAGGGCAACCAAGCCCATCGCGACATAGACCACCAGCACGCCAATTGCCGCGCCCAGTCCGATATTTTCGCCGCCGGTCACACCCAGCCAGTGGAACAGCGGGTGCGCAATCATCGGCGCGGCGAGCAGGTGCAGCCAGAAGGCCACGTCGCTGCGCCGCGTTTGGCGCTCGCGATCGCTCGTGTCCCAGCGCATGGCGACGAGGAAAATAGCCACCCCGGCAACGAAGACCAGCGGCAGCAGGATCGATTCGTTGACCAGTGCAGGGCCGATGGCGGACACGATCAGGCCGATGGCGGTCACAGCCAGCGCGGCAGCGCCCGCTGCAACGGTGATCGGCACCTTGAAGCGGCGCCAGTGCATCCAGGCGGCCCCGGCTGTGACCAGCGCTGCACCAGAGATCAGCAATCCCGGCAAAACCTTGTTCGCGCCGAAATCATTGCCGCCGAAGACCAGCAGGATCAGCCCCAGCAAGGTCACGAAAGTACCACCCACGAAGGCCAGCAGCAAAACGATGCTGGGCAGCGCCATGTGGCGTTGCCGCGTGAAATATTCGGCCATGCCCCAGGCTGCGCCAGCGATCAGCAGGCCTGCAAGCGGCGGCGGGCCTTCGCCCACCGGCATCAGCGCCTGGCCGATGCCGCCCATCGCCACCAGCAGCAGCACTGCCGCGATGGTGACGAAAATGTCGTTGAAGCTGTTGATCAGGCGGAAATGTTCTTCGTCAGTGGCGGGCGCATCGCGCGTCTGGCGCACCGAGTTTCGCAATGCATCTGCCGCGGAGGCGCTGATCGCGCCGCTCGCGACTGCCTGGCGTAGATCGTCTTCTGTATACATGAGGCGTACCTCTCCCTGTTGATGGGGGAGAGATACGCCTAGTGTATTACTGTGTCAATACAGCAGCCATCACCCACGCGCGCTGGCCGGGCCGGTGCCTGTCACCTTCTGCATTGCCTTCAGGATATTGGCGCTCTGTTCGCTGCCGCTCTGCGGGGCGGTGAGGTTGGTGAAGGAGGAGATCTTTTCCCAGTTCTCGGCAAAACCTTCGACCGTGCGCTGGCCTTCGGGCAGCCAGACTGCATCGTTCATCACCACCCACGAAGAGTGATAGCCGCCCGCACCAGCACCCACGATCGCATTGGTTGGCGCGTCTTCGCTGACAAGGAAAAGCGCAGCGGGAACCACATTGACCGGATCGAACAGTTTGAAGGCCTCTTCAGGAAACAGGTCTTCGGTCATGCGCGTACCCGCGACGGGCGAGAGCGAGTTGACCTTGATGTTGTATTTCGCGCCTTCGAGTTGCAGCGTCTTGGTCAGGCCCGCCAGGCCCAGCTTGGCCGCGCCGTAGTTCGCCTGGCCGAAATTGCCGAACAGGCCGGTTGAGGATGCGGTCATCAGGATGCGGCCATAGGCCTGTTCGCGGAAGGTTTCCCAGCACGCCTTGGTAACGAATGCAGAGCCGGTCAGGTGCACCTTGAGCACGAATTCGAAATCTTCGGGGCTCATCTTTGCAAAGGTCTTGTCGCGCAGAACGCCGGCATTGTTGATCAGCACATGCACGCCGCCCCACTTCTGCTTGGCGTCGGCAACCATCTTTTCCATCTGCTCGTATTCGGTGACCGAGCCGCCGTTCGAAATGGCCTCGCCGCCAATGGCCTCGATTTCCTCGACCACTTTGAGCGCCATGTCCGAATGGCCGGTGCCATCGCGCGAGCCGCCGAGATCGTTGACCACGACTTTTGCGCCGCGGCGCGCCAGCTCCAGCGCGTATTCACGGCCCAGCCCGCCGCCTGCGCCGGTGACGATCGCAACCTTGTCCTTGAAATCGATGCTCATGGGGGTTTCTCCTGCTTCCAGCCAGTACCTGGCCTTACGTTTGCGTCAATCTGTGCGGCGGGTTGGCAGTTTCGTGCCATTCTTGCAACCGCACAATGGCCAAAGCGCTATGCCGTAGGGTCAATTTGCCCGATTCAGAGCCGTTCCAGCGCGGGAATCAGCTCGCTGAGCGAATCGATTACAGCATCGGCGCCCAGCTCGTGCGGGGCGCGGTCGCAATAGCCGTATCCTGCCGCAATCACTGGCACATTGGCCCCGCGCGCGGCGCGCACATCATAGGTCGAATCGCCGACAAACACGAACCTTTCCGCGCCGCAGCGCCGCTGCGCCTCGATGACCGGATCGGGCGCCGGCTTGGCGAGATAGCCGCCATCTGGCCCGCGGCCCATCGAATCGCCGCCGATGATCGCCACGAAATGATTCGCCAGGCCCAGTTCGGTCAGCACCTTGGTGGCAAATCCTTCAAACTTGTTGGTCACCACTGCCATCTGCACCCCGCGCCTGGCGAGCTCGCTCAGTACCTGCTCCGCGTGTGGATAGGGGCGGGTGTAGACAGCGTTGTGTTCTGCATAATAGGCCAGCATGGCCTTGTAGAGCGCGCGGAAATCATCCTCTGGCATGCCGCCCTGCGCATCGACAGCCCTGGCCAGCATGATCTTGGCACCGCCGCCGATCAGGTCCTTGGACGATCCGACCGGCACGGGATCCAGCCCGCCCAGCTCAAGCGCATGGTTTACCGCCGCGCCAAGATCGCGAAAGGTATCGAGCAGCGTGCCGTCGAGATCGAAGCCCACGCCCTGGAAGGGAAAATCAGCCATGGGTGCTGCGGTGGCGGATGGTTCTTCAAACCGCAAGCGTTTGGTGCCATGAAGCGCGGATGAGAGATTTAGCCGCAATCGTTCTTGCCGCAGGCAAGGGTACCCGCATGAAGAGCGACCTGCACAAGGTGCTGCACCCGATCGCGGGGCGCCCCATGCTCGATCACCTGCTTGCTTCGCTGGAAGAGCTGACCCCCAGCCAGACTGTGGTGGTGGTGGGTGACAAGGCGCAGCAGATCGAAGCGGCGATGGCGGGGCGTGCGCTGACGGTGAAACAGGAGCCGCAGCTGGGCACCGGGCATGCGGTGCAGCAGGCCGAGGCCGCGCTGGCCGGTTTCAGCGGCGATGTGCTGGTGCTTTATGGCGATGTGCCCTTTGTGCGCGCCGATACCATGCGCATGATGCTGGAGCGGCTGCATGGCGAAGGTGATCCGGCTGCGGTGGTGCTGGGCTTCGAGCCTGCCGATGCGGGGCATTACGGGCGCGTGATCGCGGATCAGGCCGGCACGATTTCGAAGATGGTGGAATTCAAGGATGCGAGCGAGGTGGAGCGCAATTGCAGCCTGTGCAATTCGGGCCTGCTCGCGGCGCGCAGTAACGATCTGTTCACGCTGCTGGAGCGGGTCGGCAATGACAATGCGCAGGGCGAGTATTACCTGCCCGATGTAGTCAATATCGCGATTGCCGACGGGCGAACCTGCGCGGTGGTCACTTGCGACGATCCGGGCGAAGTGACCGGCATCAACAGCCGCGCCGAACTCGCCGCCGCCGAGG
>LOET01000081.1 GCA_001515985.1 Sphingomonadales bacterium BRH_c3
ACCCGCAAGCGTTTTGCCCGCGCCGGTATCGGCCACCAGCAGCGCGTGCCTGCCGCGATCCGCCGCCTGCAGCATTTCCGCCTGGTGGCGCCGCACACGCCAATTGCGCCCGGCAAACCAGGCGCTGATCTCCTGCGGGATTTCCGATTGACCGTTCACTTCCCACAGCTGAGCAAATCGCGCGGCATGTGGAAAGCGATAATGCTCGCTGCCTAATGCCCCACGCTTGCACCGCGCTTTAGGCCGCTCAACGCCAACTGCTCGTCGATCTGCGCCAGCAGGCGATCGAGACCCTCCTGCGTATCGCTTTCCGCGCGAGCGACCAGCACATCCTGCGTGTTCGAGGCGCGCAGCAGCCACCACCCGTCATCAGTGGTGACGCGCACGCCATCGGTGGAGTCGGCCACGGCATCGCTCTTGGCGATGCGCTCGGCGATCTCGCCGATCGCGGCGAACTTGCGGGCTTCGTCAACCTGGAAGCGCATTTCCGGCGTGTTGAGCATGGCAGGCATGGCGCTGCGCAGTTCGGTCACCGATTTGCCCAGCCTTGCCGAGGCCGCGATCAGCCGCACCCCGGCATAAAGCGCGTCGTCGAAGCCGTAATAGCTGTCGGCAAAGAACACGTGCCCACTCATCTCGCCCGCCAAGGGAGAGGAAACTTCCTTCATCTTGGACTTGATCAGCGAATGGCCGGTCTTCCACATCAGCGGCTTGCCGCCGCATGCGGCGACATGATCGAACAGCGCGCGGCTGGCCTTCACATCGGCGATAACCGTCGCCCCGGGGTGGTCCCTGAGCACATCCTCGGCGTAGATCATCAGCAGCTGGTCACCCCAGATCACGCGGCCCTGGCCATCGATCGCGCCGATCCGGTCGCCATCGCCATCGAAAGCCACTCCGAAATCGAGCTGCTTGTCCGCGACCAGCGCCTTGAGGTCCGCCAGATTGGCCTCGACCGTGGGATCGGGATGATGATTGGGGAAATTGCCATCCACTTCGGTGTAAAGCAGATGATGGGTGCCCGGCAGGCGCGCAGCAAGTTTCTCAAGCGCCGGGCCGGCAGCACCATTGCCCGCATCCCAGCCGACCTTGAGCCCGGCGAGCGTCGCGGGGTCTATCCCGTCCAGCCCCTCAAGCAGCCGCCCGACATACTCTTCGAGGATGTCCTTCGTTTCGGTCGCTCCGGCGCCGTTGGTCCAAGCGCCCTGCGCGGAAACCTCGCCCAGCCGCTGGATATCCGCGCCGAAGAACGGGCGCCCCTGGAACACCATCTTGAAGCCATTGTAATTGGAGGGATTATGGCTGCCGGTTATCTGGATGCCGCCGTCCACATCCGCAGTTGATGCCTCGGCGTAATAGAGCATCGGGGTTGGCCCCATGCCAATCCGCACCACGTCGCATCCGCTCGCGGTCAACCCTTCGACCAGCGCGTGTTCGAGAATGGGTGAGCTGATCCGCCCGTCATAGCCAACCGCGACCCTGCTGCCGCCCGCCTCGCGCAGCATGGTACCAAAGCTGCGACCGATGGCGCGCGCATCGTCTGGCCCAAGCGTTTCACCAATGATCCCGCGAATGTCATATTCGCGCAGCACGGTGGGATGGAATGTGTGATTCATGAAATAAAGCCTGGTTCAATAATGGGGGCCCGACGCAAGCTTAGCCCATACACGGTGCATGCGTCATCCTTGCGGCGGAATCTCTGGGGGCAGTTCATCGAGCAGGAGATCGCGCGCGGCATTGGCTTCGTGCACCTGTTCGTTGGTGCCGCCGCGATCGGGATGGACCATCGCCACAAGACGTTTGTGCGCCTCTACAATCTGCCTGCGGTCGGCCTGTGGCGCCACTCCCAGCAGCTTGCGCGCCCTGTCCAGCGCGCGCTGGCGGGTGGATTGCCCACGCAGATATTCCCACGGCCAGCGCCCGAAAATCAGCTTGCAGGCAAAGCAGGCGATTGCTGCAATGATGAGCAGGCGGATCATGGCCTCAGGCGAGCTCGAGCCGTGGCTGCGGTGGCGCGAATTCGGGCAGCGCCAACGCCTTTACCAGTTCGCGCAATTCCTGCCGCGCGACGAGGTGGCTGGTGCCCAGCTCTCCCAGATGCCCCTTGTCGAGCAGGGTGAGCCCCGAAGGGAACAGCTCGCGGTAGATCACGCGTTCGGAAAGCCCCTGCGCGACGCGGAAACCCACCCGCTTGCTGAGCTCGGCCAGCGCCTGCTCGATACGGGTCATATTACGGGCTTCGATATGGCCGGTGCGGTTGCGCACCACCACCCAGTCCATCTGGCGGCGCTGGTGTTCGATCGTCGCGCGGCTGCGCTTGAGCCGCGCTTCCCAGATCAGCTCGGCATAGAAGCTGAGCCGTTTGACCTTGAAGGTTTCACCTTCGACCTGGCCGATCAGGTCGAAATCGACGAAGCTGTCATTCATCGGAGTGACCAGCGTATCGGCCTCGGTTGCAGCGTGGCGCGCCAGCGGATCGTCGCGCCCCGGCGTGTCATAGACGATATAATCGGCCTGCTGGCCAAGCTCATGAGTAAGCGTTTCAAGCCCCTCCACATCGCCTTCATAGACCCGGAACTCGGCCGTTGGCAGAGTAATCTGGCGCCTGGCGGCGGTATCGGCCCGGTTCTCGAGATAGCGCGCCATGGTGCGCTGGCGCGGGTCGAGATCGATCGCCACCACCCGCGCCCCGCGATAGGCCAGCGCGATAGCGATATGCACCGCCGTTGTGGACTTGCCGGTGCCGCCCTTTTCATTGGCGAAAACGATCCGGTGGGGGTTGCTGGCGGACATGAACGCGCGTGCCTTTCGATTTTCTTGTCTCGCCCGCAACTTGGGCGCTAGGGGGAAAGAGGTTTCAATATCGGAGGGGTTGCCAAGGTGCAAACCGCCACAACGCTCGACATGTTGAGAAATGCACTGGCGAAGCTGCGCCACGCGGGCAGCACGGTGGCCCTGGTCCCCACCATGGGCGCGCTGCACGAGGGGCATCTCGCTCTAGTGCGCGAAGCCAGGGCCAAATGCGACCATGTCGTCGCCTCGATCTTCGTCAACCCTACCCAGTTCGGACCCAACGAGGATCTTGATGCCTATCCGCGCCAATTGGCACAGGATTCGGCGATGCTCGAGGCTGAAGGAGTGGCGCTGCTATGGGCGCCTACTCTCGAAGCGATGTATCCCGACGGCTTCGCCACCACAATTTCGGTCAGCGGGGTGAGCGAAGGCCAATGCGGGGCGGCGCGGCCAGGCCATTTTGATGGCGTGGCCACTGTGGTGTGCAAGCTGTTCAACCAGGTCATGCCGGACATGGCCTTTTTCGGCGAGAAGGATTTCCAGCAGCTCGCAGTGATCCGCGCGATGGCCCGCGACCTTGATCTTACCCGCCCGCATGTGCGTGACATCGTGGGTGTGCCGACCGTGCGCGAGGCCGATGGTTTGGCGATGAGCAGCCGCAACCGCTATCTTTCGCAGCGCGACCGCGCCGCAGCAGCCGCACTGCCTCGCGCGATGAAGGCCGCGATTGCCGCAATCGAAGCGGGAGAGGACGTGGGGCAAGCGCTCGCCGCACTCAAGGATGCGTTGCTCGGCGCAGGCTTTGATCGCATCGATTACGCTGAGCTAGTCGATTCGACTTCTCTGGCAGCCCTTGATAGCGTAAACTGCGTTCCGGCGCGGCTGCTGGTCGCTGCGCGGATCGGGGGAACGCGCCTCATCGACAACATGGGCGTAAGCATAAAGGGTCAATACCAGCAAGCCTGATCCCCGGAGCAGGCTGTTAGCAATTCCGCGGGTAGCGGGGCGCGCAAGGTTGATCGCTATGCCATATACACACGATCCGTATTGGGAGGCATTGACGCAAGCCGCGCACTCAGGAACGATTGTCTTGTTCCGGCGTGCCATTCAAAGGCTTCTGGACACCCTAAATTTTCAGGCACTGTACTTCCTTGCCCCGATTGTCGCTGATCGGCGCGCCGCCCGCGTGCTGTGGAACATTGGTTTCCCCAGGGAACTGGAGCAGGAATATCAGCAAGGGCTGTGGCAGCATGATCCACTGCCTGACATCGCGCTTTCGCGAACCAGGGCCTTTCGCTTCTCCGACGCGCCGCGCCTGACCAAGCTGACCAAGGGGCAGCAGGAATTCCTGAAGCGTGCAGGTGAAGGCGTAGGCGTGCTGTGCATCGGTCCCTATGCGCGTTCAGGCTTTGTCGGCGTGGGCCTGCAGATGGAGCGCAAGCCGCTCATGTCTGCGGATGTGCGAAGAACCCAGGTTGCCGCGCAGCTCTGCTTCCAGCGCTATTGCGATCTGGTAGGGCCAAATACCGATGGCATGCCGGAACTGTCTCAGCGCGAACTGGACGTGATCACCTGGATCGGCGAAGGCAAGAGCAATGCGGTGATCGCGGAAATCCTGGGTATTTCGAAGAATTCAGTCGACAGTTATGTGAAGCGGATCTTCGCCAAGCTGGGTGTTTCCGATCGCACAGCGGCAGCGGTACGCGCCGTTTCGCTGGGACTGATAGCTGCGGGCAAGCACAGCCGCCAAGCCGCGCATCGGCCAAGGTGGCTGATTTAAGCGACTCGCAGTTGACCCCCAGTTTGGGGACAAGCCAATTTCAATGCCCGTCGCTACACCTTCACTAGAAACGGCATATGAGCCTTTCGGGTTCCAAAGCCGGATGCCACCAGAATAACTGGGGTGTCCGGCTTTTCTTTTTGGGTTCAGGCTCTGCCCTGGAAGAGATGGAGCGGGTAGCGGGGAGTCGCAGACGAACGAGCGCAGCGAGGACAATCGAACCCGCATTGCTGCGATCTTGTGCTGCGATCGAAAGGCTGGAGCGGGTAGCGGGAATCGAACCCGCATAACTAGCTTGGAAGGCTAGGGCTTTACCACTAAGCTATACCCGCCCGCTCACGCCATGCGTCATGGGCGCGCGCAATTGCCACGGTTGCAGGGGATTCGTCAACTGTCTCGACACGTCTCACCTTACACTCCTGCAAGCAATTCTATATTTTCTCCGACGCCTTGAGCCACTAGGCCGCGAGGCAATACTCAATCAATCAGCGAAACCCTATGCGAAGCCTGACCCATCTCGAGCGGCTCGAAGCCGAAAGCATCCACATCATGCGCGAGGTGGTGGCCGAGGCTGAACGCCCTGTCATGCTCTATTCGATCGGCAAGGACAGCGCGGTGATGCTGCATTTGGCGCGCAAGGCGTTTTACCCTGCGCCGCCGCCATTCCCGCTGCTGCATGTCGATACTACGTGGAAGTTCCGCGAAATGTACGATCTGCGCGAAAGGATGGCGCAGGAAGCGGGCATGGAACTGCTGGTGTGGCACAATGAAGAGGCGCAGGAACGCGGGATCAACCCGTTCGACCATGGCCCGCTGCACACCGATATGTGGAAGACACAGGGGCTGAAGCAGGCGCTCGACCATTACGGGTTCGATGCCGCATTCGGCGGGGCCCGACGAGACGAGGAAAAAAGCCGTGCGAAGGAGCGCGTGTTCTCTTTCCGCACCGCCAGCCACGGCTGGGACCCGAAGAACCAGCGGCCCGAGCTGTGGAACATATATAACGCGAAGAAAGCCAAGGGTGAGAGCATCCGCGTGTTCCCCTTGAGCAACTGGACCGAGCTCGACATCTGGCAATATATCATGCGTGAAGGGATCGAGATCGTGCCGCTCTATTTCGCGGCGCAGCGCCCGACCTATGAATGGGATGGCGGCCTGTTCATGGCCGATGATCCCGACCGGCTTGAGCAGGTTCTTGGCCGCAAGCCGGAAATCACCCCGCGATCGGTGCGCTTTCGCACGCTGGGCTGCTGGCCGCTGACCGGCGCGGTCGAAAGCACGGCCTCGACTCTGGCCGAGGTAGTGCAGGAGATGCTGCTCACCTCCACCAGCGAACGCCAGGGACGCGTGATCGACAAGGATGAAGGCGGCGCCGGGATGGAGAAAAAGAAGCAGGAGGGCTACTTCTGATGCCCCCCCCTGAGAACCAACAAGCCTATCGCCCCGATGCGCTGATCGCCGAGGATATCGAGACTTATCTCGAAACCCACCAGAACAAGCAGCTGCTGCGCTTCATCACCTGCGGCAGCGTGGATGACGGCAAGAGCACCCTGATCGGCCGGTTGCTCTATGATTCCAAGATGATCTTCGAAGATCAGCTCGCCGCGCTTGAAAGCGACAGCAAGAAGCAAGGTACGCAGGGGCAGGAGATCGACTTTGCCCTGCTGGTAGATGGCCTTGCTGCAGAACGCGAACAAGGCATTACGATCGATGTCGCCTATCGCTTCTTCGCAACCGAGAAACGCAAGTTCATCGTGGCCGATACGCCCGGCCATGTGCAGTACACGCGCAATATGGTGACCGGCGCCTCCACCGCCGATCTGGCGGTGATCCTGATCGATGCGCGCAAGGGCGTGCTCGAGCAGACAAGGCGCCATTCCTACATCGCGCATCTGCTCGGCATCCGGCATATGGTGCTGGCGGTGAACAAGATGGACCTGGTCGGTTACGAGCAGGCCGTGTTCAACCAGATCGTGCGCGATTATCGCAAGTTCGCCGAGGAGATCGGCATTGCGGAGTTTACTACAATCCCGATTTCGGGCTTCAAGGGCGACAATATAACTCAAGCGCCTTCGGCCAATACGCCGTGGTATTCAGGACCCAGCCTGATCCACCACCTCGAAACGGTCGAGCTGGCCAATACTTTGGCGCAGGAGCGAAGCTTCCGAATGCCGGTGCAATGGGTCAACCGGCCCAATCTCGATTTCCGCGGTTTTGCCGGCCTGGTTTCGGACGGCACCATCAAGCCGGGCGATGCGGTGCGGATCGTGCCATCGGGCAAGACCAGCACGGTCAAAACCATCACAACCTTCGATGGCGAGCTGGACGAAGCGGTGGCGGGCCAGTCGGTCACGCTCACGCTGGAGGACGAAGTCGATTGCAGCCGCGGCGATGTGATCGCGGCAGCGGGCGATCCGCCCGAAGCCTCCGATCAGTTCGAAGCAACCATCGTGTGGATGAGCGACGAAGCGCTCAAGCCCGGTCGCGGCTATTGGCTCAAGCTGGGCACACAGACCGTCACTGCCAATGTGCAGCCGCCCAAATACGAAATCTGCATCAACAGCTTCGAGCATCTGGCGGCAAAAACGCTCGACCTCAATGCCATCGGCGTCGCGGAGCTACGCACCGATCGCCCGATCACCTTCGAACCCTATGACAAGAGCCGCCAGCTTGGCGGTTTCATCCTGATCGACAAGTTCACCAATGCCACGGTGGCAGCAGGAATGATCCATTTCAGCCTGCGGCGGGCGCAGAACGTGCACTGGCAACCGAGCGAGATCACCCGCGACGATCACGCCGCGCTCAAGAACCAGAAGCCCCGCGTGCTGTGGTTCACCGGGCTTTCCGGTTCAGGCAAGTCGACCATTGCCAATGAGGTGGAAAAGCGGCTCAACCTGATGAACCGCCACACCTTCCTGCTCGATGGCGACAATGTCCGCCACGGGCTCAATCGCGACCTCGGTTTTACCGAAATGGACCGGATCGAGAATATCCGCCGTATCGGCGAAGTCGCGAAGCTGATGGCAGATGCCGGGCTGATCGTGCTCACTGCCTTCATCAGCCCGTTCCGCGCCGAACGGCGCATGGTGCGCGAGATGTTGCCCGAGGGCGAGTTCATCGAGATCTTCGTCGACACGCCGCTGGAGGTTGCGGAAAGCCGCGATGTGAAGGGTCTCTACAAGAAGGCACGCGAAGGCCAGCTGAAGAACTTCACCGGGATCGACAGCCCCTATGAACCGCCTGAAAATGCGGAAATTCGTGTCAACACAGTCGAGATGACCCCGGCCGAAGCGGCCGAATATATCATCGAACAGATCCTGCCGCTGAAATGATTGGTGACAAGAGTTCAATCGACGCCGACCTTGCTGCACAGCTGGCTGCGGAAGCGGGGCGTATACTGCTGGATGTGCGCGCGAGCGGCCAATTTCATGGCAAGGCGCTGGGCCAGGAAGGCGACCGGTTGGCCAATGCTTTCCTGTGCGAAGCGCTGCGTCACGAGCGTCCCGATGACGGGCTGCTATCCGAAGAGGAAAGTGACAACCCGGCCAGGCTGGAAAAACGCCGCGTATGGATCATCGACCCGGTCGACGGGACGCGGGAATATGGCGAGGAACGCAGCGACTGGGCCGTACATGTCGGGCTGGCGGTCGGTGGCCAGGCCATGGTGGGCGCAGTTGCATTGCCTGGGCTGACGGCGGAAGACGGGAGCCGGGGGATTGTGCTGCGGTCCGATCAGCCCATGATGCTGCAGCCAGCTGCGGCTGTGCCGCGTCTGGTCGTCAGCCGCACGCGTCCTGCACAGGAAGCCGTGGCAGTGGCCAAGGCGATCGGCGGCGAACTGGTGCCGATGGGCAGTGCCGGTGCCAAGGCCATGGCCGTGGTGCGCGGTGAGGCGGAGATATATCTCCATTCAGGCGGGCAATATGAATGGGACAATTGCGCGCCGGTGGCGGTGGCGCAAGCACACGGGCTGCACTGCTCACGCATCGACGGATCGCCGCTGGTCTACAACAACGCGGACACCTATTTGCCTGACCTGCTGATCTGCCGTCCGGAATGGGTCGAGCGCGTGCTCGAAGAAGTGCGCAAGCTCGGCTGACCGCGGCGCGGCTATTCTCCGTCGAATTGCATCAGGGCGCTGACTTCGACGCTCGCTTCACGTAGCTTGCCAGCACCGCCAAGGTCGGGCAGGTCGATCACGAACAGCGCATCGTCCACCGTCGCTCCCGCCTGGCGCAGAAGTTGCGCAGCGGCCAGCGCGGTGCCGCCAGTGGCGATCAGGTCGTCCACGATCACAACTGTCTGCCCATGCGGGATCGCAAGTGGATCGATCTCGAGCCGGTCGGTGCCATATTCCAGCGCATAGTCGATCCCCAGCACCTTGACCGGCAGCTTGCCCGGTTTTCGCACCGGGACAAAACCGAGCCCCAGCTCCACTGCCACTGCCGCACCAAAGATAATTCCGCGTGCTTCCATGCCCGCGATCGCCTCGGCACCAAGGTCGCGCGCGCGATCGGCCAGGTGCCTGACCGTCGCAGCAAGCCCTAGCGGATGACTGATCAAGGTGGTGATATCGCGGAACTGGATGCCGGGCTGGGGAAAATCCGGCACCGTGCGGATCAGTCCCTTGAGTTCGCTGGGCGTCATTGCGTCATTCTCCAAAGCAAGGCGCCCCACCATCGCGAAGATGGCAGGGCGCCTCAACAATTACATGCGCGAAAAAGATCAGTCTTTCTTGCGCGGTTTGAGCGATGCCCAGATCTGTTTCTTCGAAAGATAGGCCAGGATTGTCGCAAACAGCAGGAACCCAAGCACCGGCCAGCCGGTCTGCTTGCGCTTCACCAGCGTGGGTTCAGCGGTCCAGGTCAGGAATGCCGAAACGTCCTTGGCCATCTGGCTCACTGTTGCCTCTGTACCGTCGGCATAGGTGACCTGCCCATCAGTGGTCAGCGGCGGCGCCATGGCGATATTCACATTGGCGAAATAGGGGTTGAAGCTCATCCCTGCCGGAACTTCGAAATCCGGGAATTTGGCCAGCACTTCAGGATCGGGCTCGCCATACCCGGTGAGCAGCGAATATACATAATTGCTGCCATCATGGCGCGCCTTGGTGATCAGCGAGAGATCGGGCGGGTGACCCGTGCCGAAATAGGGTACCGGCGGGAATTGATCGGTCGGCAGCCCCGGCTGGGTAACCACTTCTGAGGTGGCGGGATCGTACTTCGGGATCTGGTACTGCGCCGCTTCGGCCTTAACCTCGGCTTCGCTGTAGGTCAGCTCCTCCAGATTACGGAAGGCGACATATTGCAGGCTGTGGCACGCTGCACACACTTCCTTGTAGACCTGATACCCGCGCTGGAGCTGGGCATAGTCCCATTTGCCGAACGGGCCATCGAAGCTGAACCCGCCTTCCGGACCATGCGCAACCTTGTGAAGTTCAAGTTCGGCGGTCGGTTCGACAAACTGGCCGTGCTTGGCGAAGGTCGAGAAGGCCGGGCCGACACCAAAGGCAAACGCCCACAAAACCGCGACGGTAAAGCCGATACCGACGACGATGGAAATGATACGGGTCATATCGTTAGCTTTCTTTCGTCCTTAGGCTTCGGTTGCGGCTTTGCCGCCCAGCACTGCGTCGGTGATCGAGTAAGGCAACGGCTCGGGCTTTTCGATCGAGCTGATGATCGGCAGGATCACAAGGAAGTGGAGGAAGTAATACGCGGTCGCGAACTGGCTGAGCATGATGTACGGCTCTTCCGCGTGCGCTCCGCCGAGGTAGAACAGCGCGGCCATGCACGGGATCAGCCCGAACCAGAAGAACTTGCGGAACAGTGGGCGATAGTGGCCGCTGCGCACCGCTCCCTTGTCAAGCCAGGGCAGGAAGAACCACACCAGAATCGAAGCAAACATCGCCAGCACGCCCCAAAGCTTGGCCGGAAGGATGAAGTCGAAGGTAAAGGCGCGCAGGATCGCGTAGAATGGATAGAAGTACCATTCGGGCACGATCAGCGCCGGGGTCGAGAGTGGGTTCGCTTCGATGTAATTGTCCGGGTGGCCCAGCGCATTGGGCGCGAAGAACACCATGATAGCGAAGAAGATCAGCACCACACCGAGGCCGAAACCGTCCTTCGCCGTGTAGTACGGATGGAACGGCACAGTGTCGCTCTCGCTCTTCACTTCCACCCCGGTGGGGTTGGATGACCCCGGAATGTGCAGTGCCCACACATGCAGGATCACCACAGCGGCAATCACGAAGGGCAGCAGGAAGTGCAGGCTGAAAAAGCGGTTCAATGCAGCATTGTCAGGTGCATATCCGCCCAGGATCCAGATCTGCAGATTTTCGCCAACCAGCGGGATCGCGCCGAACAGGCCGGTAATCACCTGTGCACCCCAGAAGCTCATCTGGCCCCAGGGCAGGACATAGCCCATGAAGGCGGTAGCCATCATGAGCAGGAAGATGACCACTCCCAGCAACCAGATCATCTCGCGCGGGGCCTTGTACGAAGAGTAGAAGAAGCCGCGGAAGATGTGGAGATAGACCACGATGAAGAAGAAGCTGGCGCCGTTGGCATGCGCATAGCGCATCAGCCAGCCCCAGTTGACGTTGCGCATGATGTGTTCGACCGTGGCAAACGCAACCGTCTGATTGGCTGCATAATGCATCGCCAGGATAACCCCGGTAATGATCTGTACCACCAGAAAGAAACCGGCCAGAACGCCGAAATTCCACATATAATTGAGGTTGCGCGGTACCGGATAGCCGGCCCCCACTGCGTTATAGACCAGGCGAGGAAGCGGAAGCCTCTCGTCCATCCATTTCATGAACGCATTCTGCGGTTCGTACTGGCGTGCCCAGGCAAAGCTCATCGCAATTCTCTCAGTTCTCAGCCGACGCGGATGACGCTGTCAGAAGTGAATTCGTAATCGGGAACAACAAGGTTGGCTGGTGCCGGACCTTTGCGGATGCGCCCTGCGGTGTCGTAGTGCGAGCCGTGGCAGGGGCAGAAATAGCCGCCATAATCGCCCTTGTTCTCACCCTCCGCCGCACCCAGCGGTACACAGCCCAGATGGGTGCAGATGCCCATGGTCACCAACATGTCGTGGTGGCCATCCTTGGTGCGTTCGATCAAGGAGGCCGGATCGCGCAGCGATGCAACATCAACCGCATTGGCCTCGTCGATCTCTGTCGGTGTCAGGCGGCGCACGAACAGCGGCTGCTTGCGGAATTCGGCCTTGATCGCCTGGCCCGGCTCGATTGCCGAAACATCGACCTCGGTTGTACTGGCGGCCAGCACGTCCCTGGATGGCGACATCTGGCTGACCAGCGGCAGCAGCGTAACCACGCCGCCCACGCCAGCCGCGCTCACCGCAGCAATATGAATGAAATCGCGCCGCCGGAACCCGTCTTCTCCCGCCATAGAGGCGGCATCGGGTGTAACGGTGCCAGTCGTTTCAGCCATCAGCCTTTACCCTGCTAACTTTGTCCGGCCGCACATGCCCCCGGACGCCTTCGGATCAATGCCTTCCCGCCAAACTCACGCCGCGCGATCGCTTGCCTGAAAGACCTCTGACGCTTGATCCCGCTAGGCGGGAAACGCCCATTTGGCGGCGCTGATAGACGCAAAGCTTGGCGATGCCAACCGTGTTTTGGGCACAAGCTGTTCGGTTTCGCGCAAGCGGGTCTGCCCGCCCTCAAGGCAGGGCAATCAGGCTTAGCATGCGGCCATAGTTCGGCTCGCCGCGATGGGTCGCCCGGCGATAGGAATAATACCTGTTTTCGAGAGAATATGTGTCGAGCGCTAAGTCTTCGACCGACCCGATACCGGCGGCTTCCAGCCGCGCCGTGACATAGGCCGGCAGGTCGAACTGCCAGTGGCCGGTGCGCCCCGGGGCAAAGAACCGCCCCTCTTCCGCAGAGAAATTGGCGCGGAAGGGCGTGTCCACTTCATAGCTCGCCTGCGCGATCGTCGGCCCGATCACCGCCGCTATGCTGGCGCGCTTCGCTCCAAGCTTTTCCATCGCTGCAACGGTGTTTTCCAGCACACCGCGCCCATCGATGCCACGCGCGCCGCGCCAGCCGGCATGCGCCGCGCCGATCACGCCTGCAGCGCGGTCCGCAAACAGCACCGGCGCACAATCTGCAGTCACGATGCCCAGCACCAGGCCTGTGGT